>JBPCOJ010000106.1:0-70072 GCA_051000345.1 Pyrinomonadaceae bacterium
GCCAAAGACCGACGAAAATCGCCGCTTGCTTTTTGCCCGCGAAGAACAGCGCGAGCGAAGCGCCGATGGAGCCGAGCGTCAGAATGTGAAAGAGACTGATGTTAGTTGATTCTATCGTCGATTCGTCAATCGTGCGAATCATAGATTCGGCGGCGTCTGCCTGCCCGCTTCCGGCAGTTGCGCGTGTTTGCGCTTGTGTTGCAGTTGTTGACATAATGTTCTCCTCGTTGTTTGGTAATAATGACAAACTCAATTGTCGGCGCGTCCCTTGAGATACGCGATAGTAAATAGCGCGGCGAGCGAGCCACCGGCGATCAAAAAGCCCTTGAGCGGCCTCGCCTTTTTCTTCTGCGTCCCGGCTCTCGGCGCGTCGTTTGTGTTTCCTGCTTCCGTCGATTGCGATTCGGGCTTCTTCGATTCCATAAAAACTTTCTCCCGACGAAATTTTTCAATGCATCGAACGCGAGCCGTGCCTTCGGTCAATCGCGCCTGATGCAGGCTTACAAAATACAAAAGTTGTGACCGCTGCGCATCACGAATAGGTGTCAGATATTAAGAATTTCCTTGCTCGACCAAAGCCGCTATCTTGCAATCGTGCATTTCGCGGTTTGCTCTGTGCCGTCGCTCGCTTCCTGCCTGTCATTATATTGAGGCGAATTCCGGCGCTTCACGCGGCGCGGACTGCCGCCCGCCGCGTCCACGAGGATTTGCAGCAATCCACGCACGACGGGCAAGCGCATTGTCCAGCCCGCCAAAGCCCAGCCCAAATGTATGTGTTCCAAAGCGCGCGCAAACGCCGCGACGCCTTCTTCCGCTTCGGCTTCGCCTTGTTCCTCCAACGCTTCTTCACCCGCTTCGTATGTTATGCGGCGCAAGTCCCGCGACGGATGATCTTCGGCGGCGATAATTTCTAAAGCAAGGGGGCGGCGTTTCGACAGCCACGCTTTGACTTCTTGGCACTGCCCGCATTCTTCCGCAACATAAAGCCGCGCGACGGTTGCACAGCGCGGACGCCAGCGCGGTAACCAACGGCGAACTCTTTGGCGATATGTCGTCCACGCGCCGCCGTACCGCGCCGTTAAATCGCTGCCTTCATCCCACGCCGCCAACCCTGCGCCGTAAGCGAAACCGACGAGTCCCGCGCCCGCCACCCAAAAGTTTTCCAACATTATTCCCCAACCGATGAGCGTCAGGCACATCGCAAGCTGCATCGGATTGGCGATGTAAGAATAAACGCCGCTTGTCACAAGACGCTTCGGCGGATCGAAGGGAACGGGCGTGCCTTTGCCGCGCCGCACAAATTCCTGCACGGCGGTCAATCCCAAAACGACGGGTATCATCAGCCCTTGCAGTTCCAGACCACCCAGCCGCGCCGGACGTTCGAGAAGCGCCGCCCAACTGCCGCCTGTCTGCTCGATGATAATTGCCGGTAAAACTCCAAGCATGAGGCCGCCGAAAGTTATCACCTGAAGCGCCGCGCGCGCGTTGAGATTCCGGTCATCGCGCGTCCAACGCGCCAGCAGTTGAGCGGGCGCAAGACACACTGCAAGCGCCACAGTTTCGCCCGCGAGCCACGCGCGCCCAAGCTCCAACACAGGCCGACACGACGGCATCAGCACCAAGTCCACCAAGAGCATAATCGCTATCACGAAGACAAGCCGCAAACGCGGAAAAGCCAGCACCGGAAGCGCGCCCCACAGCAGCACCCAGCCCAGATAAAAGTCCACAGGCATTTTCAACAAGAGTCCGCCATGCGCCTCGAAATGCCACCATCCATAGCGCGCCGCAAGCAGATGCACGACGAGCAGGGCAGGCACATTCCACGCGCACGCCAGCAGCGCGCCCGCCGTTTCTCTTCGCGCAGGCTTGCGCCACAAATACAAGCACCACACAATCATGAGCGGCAACAAAAGCCCCGCCGCGCGTATCAAACCGGGATCAGCAGACATCGTTTATCGCTTCCACTCCTCCGGTTCCGTTATCGCCATCGTCGGCCTCGCTATTGTCGTTGCTGTCGGCGTCGCCGCCGCGTCAATGAGATAACCCGCTGCCTCGCGTGCCGCGTAACGCTCCCAAGGCGCGAAGTACCACGCCGGATCGAGCTGCCTGTCGTAACGCAAACTCCAACGCACCATCGTGTGTTCTTCGTCAATCTTCGTCCAACGAACTTCCGCTTCACGCCAATCGAGCCAGTGGCTGATATGGCTTTTATCCGAGACGACGCGAAAGCGCACCAGTCCCGCTTCATGCTCCGCAACTTCCAACACGAGGTCGCCCGGCTTGCCTTCGCCGCCGGCGAAACGCACGCGCCGCACGTCGCCCACATCAAGCCCCGCACCGCTCGTCGCCACAGGTCTCGGAAATCCCAAGCGCAAATACGCGGGCAGAGTTTTATCGAAGTGCGGTGTTCGGCTCAAAGCCTCTTCGACTGCCGCCGCATTTCCTTCGACGATGCCTTCGGCGACAACTATTTCGGCGCGCGGAAACGAAAGTTTGTGATGCACGCCTTCCATGCTCAAAAGCAGAAACGGCAACATCATCAAGCCGCGCGTGCGCCTGTTTTCTTCGCCCCGCCGTTTCGCGCTATCCATGATCGAACCGACGATAAAAGCGACGAGATAAAAAATCGGCGCGGCCATCACGATGCAAATGAATCCCTCGCCGAGCAGAATGCCGGACATCAACAAAGCAAGCGTCATCGCTTTAATAATCATTCCCGTCGCGCTCTTTGCCTTGCTTGTGCGCGCGACGAGAATCGCCAGAATCGCAGGCAGCCCGATGAACAGCGCCGACGTTTGCTCTAAATGATTATTGACGAGCAGGCGATAAACGATGCTGCCAGCCGCGAGCGCGATGATAATGCTGGCAAGCGTCCAACGGGCGCGAGTCGCTTTTCTTTCTTCATCTTCGGCAAACGAATTGTCCGGCTTCGCGCTCCCGGCGTGTCGCAGAATCTCGCGGCAGCGGCTGCACGTCTGCGCCGCCGAAGAATTCTCATGCCCGCAACTCGGACAGATGAGGCTCATACTGATTCTCCTTTGCTTCCGGTGGCACGCGCGCTAAAGCGACACAGCACCCGCCGAACACGTCTGTTGAAAACGATTACCGAAACGATTGTTTCAATCTTTGTGCCACAAGCGATGAGGCACATTAAGGAAGGGCTTTTGCGCGTCAATGGTTCGCGGACATTGGCAAGCTGCGAGACGCGCTACGAAATTTCTTGCGAAGTGCGAAAAGAACGGAGCTTTAATTCATTAACCGATTCACGCGAAGATTTTTCCGGCGCGCGCTTGTCGATAGCTCACTCACATCGCGCCGCAAGAGAACATCAGTCTTCGTCGTGCTCCGTGCCGTTGTAGTGCATCACCACAGGTTCTTCGTCCGCGATGGTTTCGAGATGAACGGGTCTGCCCCACAAGGTGTAGAGGTGTTCGAGCGTCTTGCGCGCGTAGTGATTATCCAGCTCCGCGTCTTCGTGAGCGTGGCGCAGGTAAAGCTCGCGGTTGTGGTTGTAGTCGCCGTCAACGACTTCGATATACGGAAAGCCGAAGTTCGTCATGTTCGCAACGAGTCGGTCGCGCACGCGCTCCCAACGCTTTTCCGTGATCGTCCATTCTTCCCTGTCAATCAGCTCGTAAACAAACAAATCGAGTTCCTCGCACAAGTCTTCGGTCAGGTAATTGCGCAGAAACGAAACGTCGTTATCGAGTTCGCGCACCTCGAATATTTTCTCGCGCCCGGTGCCTTCACCGCGCCCGAACTTTTTCTTTTCTTCCGCTGAAGGATTATTCCAGCGCCGCTCTATGTCTTCGAGAATTTTATAGCCGAGATAATACGGATTAAGCTGCCCTTTGTGCGGCGAGACGACGCCCGAATGCAAATCCGCAAACTCTATGTGCTGCTCGTCCGGCAAATCGAGTTCACGCATAATTCGTGAATGCCAAAAACTTGCCCATCCTTCATTAATGGTCTTGGTTTGCATCTGCGGCACGAAGTATTCCATTTCTTCGTGGATCATCGCCATCACGTCGCGCTGCCAATCGGCGAGCGCGGGCGAATTGCGCATGATGTAATAAATGATGTCCTTTTCCGGCAGGCGATCACCGTCGGCATCACGCTGCGTTTCGTTTTCATCGGCTACCGTGTCGGCGGGCGCTGCGTTTTTTTCGCCGAGTTGCCAGAGATCGTCGTAGCGTCCTTCTCTGCGCGAGGCGTGCGCTGTTTTGTCGCGCGCTCTCTCTTGTTGCCGTGTTTCGCGTTTGATGAAAAAGTTCGGGTCAATGTGTTCTTCGATGGAGAGAACCGCGTCCAGAAATTTCTCGATTGTTTTATGTCCGTATTTGAATTCGTATTCCGTCATGCGCCCCGCGTGCGATGAAACGCTTTCGACCATGCGGCGATTGGTTTTTGAAAAGTAAATGTTGTGCTTGAAAAAATCGACGTGTCCGAGCACGTGCGCCATGACCATTTTGTTCTGCACGGGGCTGTTGGTTTCCATCAGAAAGCCATACGAAGGATTCGTATTGATAACGACTTCGTAAATCTTCGAGAGGCCGAAGTCGTACATCGTCTTCATGCGGTGATAAGCCTTGCCGAACGTCCAGTGCGAGTAGCGTCCGGGCAAGGCGTAGGAACCGATCTCGTACATTACTGTGGCAGGCACAATCTCGAAGCGCGTCGGGAACGGATCGAGGCCGAATTTTTGCGCGGTGTCCCAGATTTGCTGGAGCGCTTTTTCGAGGTCTTTAATTTCGCGGTCGTTCATAAGTCACGCGCACAATTTTAATTTCGAGAATTACCGTCGCGTTTTTCACCGATATAACGTTCGACGGTGTTGATTAAAGCGTTCAAACGCTCATCGGTTTCCTTGCCACGTTCGGCCAAAGAGTCTATTTGAATTTGCGTTTGCTTCTGCGCTTGGGAGACTTCACTGGCGAATTCGCTTTGCCGTTCAGAGACAACCACTAACGCATTGGCAAGCCGCAACATAACGCTTTCAGTCTTGGCCTGCGTTTCCTGCAACTGAACTTGCGCTTCCTGCAACTTCTGTATGTCGGCGGTAAACTGCGCTTGTTGCTCAACGATGAATTCCATTTTCCGTTGCATTTCATCTTCAGACATAATCAATCTCCTTTTATTCTAAGCGCAAAGCAAGAAAGCAAATTCCAAACTACGCGCTCCCGCTTCTTCACCAACACATTCTTTTCAACTTTCACGCTTCGATGCCGCGCCGCCCGAAGAATTGTTTGAGCGCCGGATATACGTCTTCCTTATCGTCTATGCGGACGCCGACGAAGCGATCTTTTTTCTTCAACCGATCATTAAAAATTGACAGCAGCGCGCCGGATGAGCGGCGATAGCTCGTCGCGCCTTCTTCGCCGATTTCGCCGTAGCCGAACAAATTGCAAGTGGCGATTAATTGATCCGCGAGCCGCGCCGCTTCTTCGTTGTCCGAATAATAATTGTCGCCGTCCGAGAAATGAAACGGATAAATGTTCCAATCCGCCGGATTAAAGCGCCTCTTGATAATTTCAAGCGCGAGATAATAAGCGCTGGAGACGACTGTTCCGCCCGATTCGCCCTGTGTGAAGAATTGTTCTTCCGTGACTTCCTTTGCTTCCGTGTGGTGCGAGATGAAAACGATGTCAACATTGTCGTACTTCGTGCGCAAAAAACGCACCATCCAGAAATAAAACGAGCGCGCGATGTATTTTTTGAATTCGCCCATTGATCCCGAAGTATCCATCATGGCGATCACGACGGCGTTCGATTCATAGCGCAAGTTTTCTTCCCAAGTCTTGAAACGCAAATCCTCTTTCTTCACATCACCGAAGCGCGCGCTTCCCTTTTCGCGCGCATTGCGTTTGATGTTTTCAAGAATCATGCGCCGCTTGTCGAGATTCGCCATCACGCCCGTGCGCCGGATTTCGTTGAAGTGCGTCACCTTCGACTGCACGGCTTTTTTCGCTTTCTCTTCGAGGAAAGGCAGATGCAAATCCTCGAAGATGAGCGCGGCGATGTCGTCTATGTTGACTTCCGCTTCGTAGTATTCGCCGCCCGCGTCTTGTCCCGCCTGACCCTTGCCTTTACCTTTGCCCTTGCTTTGACCTTGCGGATTTTCGCGTCCGATGACATCGCCGACTTGCGTGTTGCCGTCGCCCTGCCCGACCTGTTTGCGCTTGCGGTAATCGTAGCGAAACTTATATTCGTCGAGCGCGCGAACAGGCACTTTCACAGTGCGCTTGCCGTCCGACAAAATGATGGATTCGTTAGAAACAATAGAGCCTAAGTTTTTCTTGATCGCTTCCTTGACGCGCTCTTTGTGGCGATCCTGATCGATGATGCCCTTGCGCTGCAAAGACCAATCGTTGCGTTGAATAGACATCGGTTCTTACCTCGCATTACCTCACGGCGGTGATTATTTTAGCTTCGGTCAACTCGCTTGCCTCGTTTACTGCCGGTTGATGCTTATCTATTTTTGAATGAGCGAAGCCCGCGATTACTTCCGTGAACTCGCGCGGATATTCTTCCATCGGCAAATGTCCGCAGCGGCGAAAGATAATCAAACGCGAGTGCGGTATCTCTTTGAACAAATGCTCGCCGTCGCGCAACGGAATATCCAGATCGTTTTCGCCCCAGACAATCAGCGTCGGCTGTTTGATGAGATGAGCGTCGAGCGCGATGCGTTCGGCGTCCCATTGCCGAAGGGTGCGCAAAACGGCGCGTTGCGTGCTCGCAGCGCGCAGCGGGCGGTGATGCGCTTCCATTCTTTTTTCATCCATCAAATGCGGCGAAGAGTTTTCACCGTAAACATTCCGCATACGCCAGCGCACCATCCGACGCGAGTCGAGAAGGAGCGGCGAAAGCAAATCGCCGACGACGGGTGAGGCGGCCATTCGCATCAATGTTTCTTTTTTGATGTCGTCGTTGATGACCGCGCCGACGAGCACCACTCGTTCAATACGTTGTGCATAATCGAGCGCCGCAATCGCCGCCACCGCGCCGCCGTAGGAACTGCCGACAACCGTCGCCCGTTCGATTTTCAAATAATCGAGCAGCCGCACGATCATTCGCGCTTGCCTCATAATCGAGTATTCGGCGCGGCGCGGTTTCGCGGAAAACCCGTAGCCGACGAGGTCGGGCGCGATCACGCGAAAGCCAGCGTCTGCGAGCGGCACAAGCACATCGCTCCACACGAAATTCGACGCGCAGAAGCCGTGTATCAACACAATCGCCGGAGCATGTTTATCGCCCGCTTCCTGGTAATGAACGCGCACGCCGTCCACATTTGCAAAGCGCGATTTCTCCGCGTGATGCAATTCCCCTGCGTGTTCCTTCCAATCAACATCCCGCTTGCGGCTCAAAAGTTTGGCGGCGAGCGCCGCGCCGACAAAGCCATACATCCCGGCAATCAAGTATCTTTTTTTCATCCCTCAAATTTCCGTGTTATGAAACCGACGCCCGCACTTCCAAACTGTGGAGAGCGCGGGCGCAAGTTATTTTCGCAAGTTTTCAAAGCAGGCGCACGCGCTTCCGCAGGCGCTTAACGCGACAGCAGCGTGCCGACGTAAGTCAAGAGTTCGTTCGCGCAGACGGGACAATAACCGTGGTCTTTGACGAGACGATCAATCACTTCGTTGATGCGGCGCAATTGATCCGGGTCGGGCGTCTTAACGGACGTTGTGATCTTCACGACATCCTTTAAGTCGGCGAAGATTTTCTTTTCAATTGCTTCCTTGAGACGCTCGTGCGAGTTGTATTCAAAGGCGCGTCCCTTTCTGGCATACGAAGAAATGCGTATGAGAATCTCCTGCCGGAAAGTATTCTTCGCGTTCTCGCTGATTCCGATCTGCTCTTCGATGGAGCGCATAAGGCTCTCGTCCGGGTCCATCTCTTCTTCTGTGATCGGGTCTTTAATACGCTCTTTGTTGCAGTAGGATTCGACGTTATCGAGATAGTTATTGCAGATCGTGCGCGCCATTTCTTCAAACGAATAAACAAAGGCGCGCTGCACTTCTGTTTTGGCGAGTTCGTCATATTCCTTACGCGCCGAAGAAATCAGATTGAGATAGCGTTCGCGCTGCTCGCCGCTGATGCCCGTGTGCTGCTCGAAGCCGTCTTTGATTGCGCGCAAGGCGTCAATCGGATTGATGCAGGTGATTCCGTCGCGCACAAGCGCGCCCGACAAACGATTGATAATGTAACGCGGAGAAATGCCGTCCATGCCTTCGCGCACGGTTTCATCCTTCAACTCGCGCACGTCCTTCGATTTATAACCTTCAACATCTTCGCCATCGTAGAGCTTCATCTTTTTGGCGATGTCCACGCTGGCGCGTTTCGGTTCTTCGAGGCGCGTCATCACGGCGAACATCGCGGCGACGCGCAAAGTGTTCGGCGCAAGATGAACGCTGCGCATCGCTTCGGATTGATGCAGCAGCTTGCTGTAAATTTTTTCTTCCTGCGAGACGCGCAAATTGTAAGGCACGCGCACAAGGATAATGCGATCCTGCAAGGCTTCGGATTTACGATTGCCTGCGAAGGAGACGTACTCGTTTTCGTTCGTATGCGAGAGAATCACTTCGTCCGCATAGATCATCGCAAAACGCCCGGTCTTGATGTTCTGCTCCTGCGACAAAGTCAGCAAGCTATAGAGAAATTTCTCATCGACTTTGAGCATCTCCACGAATTCCATCACGCCGCGATTAGCAATGTTGAGTTCGCCGTCGAAACGATAGGCGCGCGGATCGGATTCAGCGCCGATTTCGCCGATGGTCGAGAGATCAATCGAGCCTGTCAGTTCCGTAATGTCCTGGGATTTTGGGTCTGATGGCGCGAATGTGCCGATGCCGACGCGCTCTTTTTCGGAGAAGAGAATGCGCTCTACTTTAACGTCTTCGTGGCGTCCGCCGTAAGTGTGTTCGAGAGCATAGCGGCATTGCGGGCAGAGATCGCCTTCGATGTAGAGGCCGTAGTGCTTTTCGATTTCGGCGCGCAGTTCGTGCGGAATCAAGTGCAGCGGCTCTTCGTGCATCGGGCAATCTTTGATCGCAAAGACCGCGCCCTGTTCGATGCGCGACCATTCTTCGAGGCCGCGCTTGAGCAAGGTAACGATTGTGGATTTGCCGCCGCCGACAGGCCCCATCAGAAGCAGAATTCTTTTTCTTACTTCGAGGCGTTGCGCGGCGCTTTTGAAATATTCGACGATGCGCGCAATCGGTTCTTCGATGCCGTAGAGTTCGTCTGCGAAAAAGTTGTAGCGTGTGGTTTCGTCGCGCGCGCCTTCGTTTAATTTCTCGACGCCCGCGTGGTGAATCATGTTGTTGACGCGCGCGTGCGAGAGTTCGGCAAGACGAGGATTCTGCGAGACGAGTTCAAAGTAGTCACGGAAAGTGCCTTCCCACTGAAGCGCTTCGCGTTCGCGGCGCAGGTCGTCGAGCCGCTCGCTGATATTGAATTTGTGGTTGCCATCGTGCTGTTGCATAGCCGTATTTAATACCTCATTTCAGGCCAGAGAGCGCGCACACTTGGGGCGACGTGGGGAAGTCACGCCTTGCATTGCTCAAGCGCCAAAGGACAAGGCGTTTCAAGCGAAAGATTTTCGCGTGACGTTATGTCCTTCGTTGCCTGAAGGATTCGATCCCGATGCGCGTCTAAATTAAAGAACGCCTGCGCGGTAGGCGGTTTTTTGCGCGCCGTCGAGACCTTCGGAAAACTTCAATGAGCTGCTGATGGTTTCAAGCAAGAGCGGGAAGGAACAAGAGTTTTAGCCGTCGGCGGGAAAGCAGCCCGCTCATACACTTTCCTCGAACGGCTTCTGTTTCGGATTATAACATAGGCTGTAGGGCGGGAAGTCAAGGCTTATTCTTCGACACGAATCAACACGCGCGGATGCAACAGCATTTTCGCGGCATCGCAAATGCCGATTGCTATTAACTCGCCCGAAGCATCGCGCAAACGCATATAACGCCCGTCTGTCAATCCGGCCTTTTTCAACGACGCTTCATCGATTCGCACGGCGACGCCGTTACGCACCGCCTGTTCTTCCTGCGCCGTTAGATGCAAGGCAGGCAATTCCGGGAGCGCTGCGTTTGGCGAAAAAAACGCCGCCGATTCCGTGTTCGTCTCGCGCAGTCTTTGCAATTCGTCGAGACCGATTGCGTGCGTGAGGTTGAAGGCACCGGCGCGCGTGCGTCTAAGCGAGACGAGATGCGCGCCGATGCCGAGCTTTTCTCCGACTGCTTCGGCGAGCACGCGCACATACGTTCCGGCGGAACACACGACGCGCGCGCGCAAATCAATCGTTTCGTCTTCGTTGAGATGAAGCAACGCGCCGCCATCATGCTTGATCGCTTCAAATTCGCGGACGAAGACAGGCACGGCGACGCGTTCGATTTCGACGCCCTGCCGCGCAAGTTCATATAACTTTTTTCCGGCAACTTTCTTCGCTGAATACATCGGCGGCACTTGCATCTGTTCTCCGCGCAATGAATCAAGCGCCGCTTCGATTCGCTTTTCGCTCAATAGGGCGAAATCCTTTTCATCGAGCAAGCGAAATGTTTCCTGCCGTAATGTTCCCGTCGCGTCGCCCGTGTTTGTCGCATAACCGAAACGAATAATCGCTTCATATTCCTTTTCTGCGCCGGAAAGAAATTGCGCGAGCTTTGTGGCGCGCCCGACGAGCACGACCAGCACGCCCGTCGCAAACGGATCGAGCGTGCCTGTGTGACCGACGCGCCGCTCATGCAAGATGCGCCGCACACGCGCCACCACGTCGTGCGAAGTAAAGCCTGCGGGCTTATCAATAATTACGACGCCGTTCATTGTCGTTCACGAAGAGTTCGGGATGCGCAATCGATTCTTTGCGAGTCGAATAATTGTAAATCAAGTTTTAATTTTTGTTTCATCAATCGCAAATCTAAAGTCGCGTCTACGAAATAGCAAGGCGGTTTTTCAAAGGCTGCGGCGTTCGTGTTAAAATATGAGCATCAATGAGAAAACGTAAGTGGAAATCGAACGCAACGCAGATTAACGAAGCGGAAACGGAACGCCCCGCGCGCATCCTCGATCCTGAAAAGGCGCGCGTCAAGACGATGAAGCGTGCAGGCAATCTGCTCGCCGCCAAGCCGCGTTCGATCAACGAACTGCGTGAAAGACTGTTGGAGAAAGAATGGACGAACGAGGAAATTGTCGAAGCGGTAATTGCGAAACTCGGCGAGTATGGTTATGTGAATGACGAGCGCTTCGCTTTCGGTTACGCTTCTTCGCGCGTGCGCCAGAGACCTTTAGGGCGCGGACGGCTTCTGCGCGATTTGCAACTAAAAAAGGTTGACCGCGAAACGGCGGATGAAGCCGTGCGTCTTGTCTTTGAAGAAACGCCCGAAGAGGAATTGATTGACCGCGCGATTGAAAAAAGAATGCGCCTGCGAGGTGTGCCGCAAACGCGCGCCGAAACCAAAAGTTTGTTCGATCATTTGCTGCGGCAGGGATTCTCTTTCGATCTGGTGATACGGCGCGTGCGCGCGGCGGTGGACGGCGCAGCAATAGATGAGGATGAAGCGGCGGGCGAATAGTCGCGAAAAGCTTTTGTTTGAAAAGAAAAAAGCGGGCGCGTCATGGTATAGACACGCCCGCTTGTCGTATGCGCAGCCGCTTTCGCTGCTGCCGACTAAATACTATTACGGTTGCCCGCACTCGGCGTCAGAGCGTGTGACGACGGAACTGAAGCGCTCTTGATATTCTCTCGAGGTGAGAAAAGCACACACCATCGCGCGGTAATTATTGGCGACGCGCGTATTCAAAACGTTGAGCCAGAATTGATAGCCCGCTTCGTCCGGGTCACGCCTGAGGTAACCGAAGTATTCCATCAACACAAACGCGCGATTATATTCGGCTGCCGCAAACGCCGCGTCATCCGTCACAAGACGCAGTACACGCCCGCGATTATTATTGGCATCGTAATCTGCGGTCAAAGCCGCGCGTTGACTTGAAAGATCGACGCCGGACGTGTCCTTCACGCTCTTAATCAATGCGTCAACGAATTCGCTGTGGCTCAAGTTCGGCGAATACTTTTGCGTGAATTCCGTGCGTTGCGCAAACTCTTCGGTGAGCGATTGTTTGTTTGCATTCAATTCAGAAGAGGCTATGAGACGGCTGCGGTCGCGCGTGAATTCCACGTAGGACGGCCTGCGCCCGTAAGCCGCTTTGTAGAGACGATAAACGAACGCGCCTGTTTGCTGAAATTCCTGTTCGATGAAGAATGCGGCGGAAACGCTGATGCGGCGCTCGCGTATGCAGCGCGCGTCCGTGCCGCACTGCGCGATTAAATTTGTCCAGTAGTCGAAGCCGCCCGCGTCCGGCAAGCGATTGAGAAAGTCCGCGTAGTGCTGGCGAACAAAGAAGCGTGTGTCTTCAACAGGATTGCTCGAAGGCTGTGCGGTGTCGTTGTCTTTGATTGTCAGCACTGCCGCGAGCGGAGCGCCGAGGGCTGTGCCGACAGTTGGATTCCGCAGAATGAGATTGACGGTTCTGTTGCCTTCCACGAAAGCGTTGTCGGTGACGAGCACGTTGAAGGTCTTGCTCGTTTCGCCGGGCGCGAAGCGAAGGGTGCCGGACGCGGTCGTGTAATTGGAACGCTCCGTAGCAGTGCCTTCGTAGGTGGCATAGTCAACTGTTGCGGCGCGCGAAGCATCGCCCGTTCTGGTTACAGTAACGGAAGCGCTGCCGCCATCTTCGGCGACGCTGTAGGTGGCGGCGCTGAATTGCAGACTGCTGGCGGCGGAGTCTGCAATCTTGAGAACAAAAGGACTGAGCAGATTATCATCGTTTGACCGTGTCGGTTCCAAAGCCGGGACGGAGCCTGTATGGATGATGCCGACTACCGTTCCGACACTTGCAACTCCTGTGACGTAGGCGCTGCCTGCTGCGTCAACGGCGATGCCTGTTCCACCTTCATCGTAGTTGAGCGCGCCATAATAAGTTGAGTAGGCGAGAGAATTTGCGCCCGAACTATTTGTATTTATTTTCGTCACGAAAGCGTCCGTGTCATTTCCGCCACCGTGTTTATTTCCCTGTAAGGCGTCTTTCGTTGGAAAATCGCTTGAGGCAGTTGCTCCCGTCACATAAGCATTGCCTGAAGAATCAGCGGCGAGACTTCCACCGACATCGTAGCGGCTGCCGCCTAAATAGGTAGAATAGAGCAGTCCCGTGCCAGCGGCATTCAATTTCATCACAAAGGCATTGGATAAACCGCCGCCGTAGCTCGTCTGAAAACCGTTTACCGTTTGCAGGCCGGGTGAATCACTAAACCCTGTGACATATGCTTGACTCGCCGAATCCACAGCGATAGCGGTCGTATGAGTTCCCAAGAAGAAGTTCGTTCCGGTGTCCGGCAAAACGAAAGAGTAGACCAACGCAGAACCCGTCGGATTCAACTTCTTGACGAGCGCATCGCCCGTCACATAAGAGTTGCCTGAAGAGTCCACCGCGACATGAACGTTGTAGGGAGATTTGATGTCGAAGTAGGTCGAGTAAACGAGTGAAGCAGCGCCCGAAGCGTTCGTGTTTATCTTTGCGACGAAACTATCGTTATCGTCAGAGTTGCGAAGGCTGATGGTTCTGCGGAAAGCGCCGGGCGTCGTCGGGAAGTCGCTTGAATTTGTATTGCCTGCGATATAGGCATTGGCCGAAGAATCTATGGCAATGCTTAATCCGAAGTCACGACTGCTGCTGCCACCCAGATACGTCGAATAAAGCAAGTCGCTGCCGGTGGCATTCAGCTTTGCGACAAAGGCGTTAGTGAAGCTGCGAAGAGCCGGTTGAAAAGCGTTTCGGGTGGGAAAGTCGCTCGAACCCGTTGAGCCTACAACGTAGGCATTGCCCGCCGAATCCACAGCGATCCCCGAACTGTTGTCACCGCCGCTGCCGTCAAGAAAAGTGCTGTAAACGAAACCGGAACCATCGGCATTAAGTTTTGTGACGAAGATTTCGCGGCTGCCGAAACGGTTATTCACTGTTCTTTGAAAAGCGCCGGGCGTCGTCGGGAAATCGGGCGAAGCTGTAAACCCTGTGACGTAAGCATCGCCCGCAGAGTCTACCGCGATGCCGCTTGTTCCGCTTTGATTTAGACCGCCGTTGCCAAGATAAGTCGCATAAACAAGCACAGGGTCAATCACAAGCGGCTTCGTCGCATCATATGCGCCGATTGCAAAGCCGACTTCGCGCTTGGAGTTCAGCACATAGCAGCCTGCGACTTCGCGCCGCGCGCCGCTGTTTGATTCCTGATAAAGCACGGGCTTGCGTTGACGAATTTCATCTTTACCTGTGCGGAGAATGAGATCGCCCGTCGCACCGATTTTTATTTCGTCAGCGCCCGCAAAGTCGAGCCGGATGGCTTTCGGATCAGCGCCCGGCGCAACGATGAAATCGTATTCGAGCTGGTTGTGGTTGCCGTAGTAAATCATATCCACGCCCGCGTAAACATTTTCGTATTTCACTTGGCGATAGGCGGCAATGTTTGTTTGCCAACGCTGCGGATCGTTACCGGTCAGATAATTAATCTTGCCGGGCAATTCTTCCAGCCCTGTCACGCGCGCTTGGGGATTGGCGTTCATTAGCTTCATACGCAAAGTTGTTTGCGATGCCGGACGCGGTGCATGAAAGGCGGCACTTGAATTGTTCAGCTCTTTGTTGCGCTGACTATTTCCTTCTTTGCGACTTCCATTTTTATGCAACGCCAGCACGGTTTCCGTCGGAGTCAAAAAGAGATTGTAGCCCGCCCCGCGCGCTAAGAATTTGACCGCCGCGTTTGACTGTCCGCGATTTGCTTCAAAACTCAAAGGCAACTCGCCGTAAGCCTGATTGATGCGCGCACGGGTTGACTGCTCTGTTGCAGAGGGTGCGGAGCGAGTCGAAGCCTTGGCGCTCTTGCCGGAAGCGTTCGCCGAATCATTTGCTGACTTTGCGAGCTTCGATAGGGCGACTGCTTGCGGCGCGGGTTTACTTCGATTGAGAGAATAGCCCGGCAAAGCAATCGAGTTTATTAAACCGATCAGCGCTAATGCAGCGGCGACGTGTGATATGTGCCCTCTTCTTGAATACTTCATCACTTACTTCCTTTCGTTCGTTCATTTCCCAACTCCAATGAGAAACGTCATGCTTTGATTTGTATTAACGTTTGCGTATCAGGCTACGCTTGCGCGGCGTCGCAGGGACTCTCACGGCAAGCAATTTTGTATGTTTATTTTTAAGCAGAGAGTTCAGCGAGCCGTGATCGTCGAAGCCTAAAAGTTTGGCGGCGTGCGAGACTCTTCCTTCCGCTTCCTTGAGCGCGCTTTCGATGTAGCGTTCCTCCATGCGGCGCACTTCATCTTTGAGCGAAAAGTTTTCCCAAGAATGGACTGTCTCGCTTTCCGGCAGTTGCTCCGTCGCCGTTTGCTTATCTGCCTGTACGCTTTGCACGACAAGCGCGCGGCGTGCGGCACGGCGCAGGCGTTCGAGAATTTCGAGAGGCGGCGCGGCGGCAAGCAATTCGTCTGCGCGACGATAGCTAAATCGGATTTCATCTGCACTCAAGTGATCGCCGAGTTCTTCGATCATCGTGAGCAACGCGAGGCTTGCGCCTTCGGCGTTGCCCGATTGCACGGCTATTTCAACGGCGCGTTCGAGCGCGGCCTGTGCGGGCAAACGTCTGGCGTTTCTGGCGAGCGTCACCGCGTGCGTCGTCAGGGCTTCGGCAAGAAGCGCGTACTCGTCGCCCTTCATCAAAGCGTTGACGGCCTGCCGTGCAATCTTTTCGGCTTCGGGAAAACGTCGCTCGGCGAGCAGCGCACGCGCACGCGTTTCGTTTACCTGCGCCGTGTGTACGCCGTCCTTGAGACGCGCGAACAAACGCCTCGCGCGTTCGAGATGTTCGTGCGCTTCCGTGAACCGCGCGGCGTTGAAGAAGAGAAAACCCAGATTGTTTTCCACCGCCGCTTGATAACGCGTGTGCCGCGCTTGCTCGAAGTGAAAGCCTGCGGCGGCGTATTCAAGGAGCGCGCGGTCTCTGTAATCTTCGCGGTGCTCAATGCCGCTTAAGACATTAAGGACGCTCGCGAGTTCGTTGTGAAATTTGCCTTTGAGCGCGTGGCTGTTGCTTTTCTCAAAGAGCGGCGCGGCACCCGTCAAGATACGCAACGCATCGCTGTAACGAGTCGCGGAAGCTTCGATGATCGCGCCGCGCAGCAAAGCGATTGACTTTAATTCGTTTTCGCCGTCGCCTAATTTGCCGAGCACCTCGCGCAGCATCACGCGCGCTTCATCGAGCGCGCCTTCGCGCCAGTAGCAATAAGCGAGTTCGATTTGCGCAGAGAACTTCTTTATTAAGTATTTGGTAGTGAGTCAGTTTCACTGAAAACCGGTAAGCATTATCTCGGAATTTCAAACTGGCTCACGACTGTTTACGTTGACATTGTCTCATAGGATAGATACGATACTTTATCGGTCGTACTTAGTTCGCAGAAGATTATTGTTGCTAAACAAAAAGGAGAGATATTGATATGCGCAAAACCCTTGGTTCTCTGGTTCTAATCTGTGTTCTCTCGGTCAGCTCACTGGCGGGGATAATACACACGGGAATAACCGATTCTGATAGCGGAAGCACTGATACTCCGCAAACCGCCGGAATAATACACACCGGTGTTGCCGATGATAGCGGTACGACCCTTTCTTTATACGTTGTATCGTTACTCGGACTTCCTTGGAATCTATAAGCTATAGCAATTTGAGAGGTGTCAGTCGGGGTAATTTTGGGCGACCACTTCACACTGCTACTTTCAAGCGTTTGATTCTAAAGACGTTCTCTTTCTGAGTGAACGTCCATCCCATCATGCTCTAAATTCCTTTTGCCTAACAACTCATTCAAGCAGAATCAAATTTCACTGTTAAATTTGCATAATGCCTAGAACTATCTCTTACTGACCTCGGATTTCCGTTGCACTTTAAGTGCAATACAATACCGGTGCGCTTTAAGGCATAGATCGAGTAATGTCCTAGTTTGAAAATCTTAGCCCGATAAACATTGGCCTATATTTTCAAACTAGGACACTACCCATAGTCGGTATCGCTTCTTTCATCTTCGTCCAGCGTGTTACACTTTATGTTTTAGACCAACGTGAAGTGAAGCAATGACGATGACCGGAAAAGAAATCCGTGAAAAGTTTTTAGAGTATTTCGAGCGGCACGGGCATACGCGCGTGGCGTCTAGCCCCTTGCTGCCCGCAAACGATCCGACGCTGCTGTTCGCCAACGCGGGCATGAATCAGTTCAAGGATGTGTTCACGGGCGCAGAGCTTCGTGATTACACGCGCGCCGCTTCGTCGCAGAAATGCATACGCGCGGGCGGCAAGCACAACGACTTGGACGAAGTCGGCAAGACCGCGCGTCATCACACTTTCTTCGAGATGCTCGGCAATTTTTCCTTCGGCGATTACTTCAAGCGCGAAGCCATAGAGTTCGCGTGGGACTTGCTTTTGAATGTTTATAAACTCCCTGTCGAACGGCTCTGGTTTACGGTTTATAAAACCGACGAAGAAGCCGCGCGTTTATGGATTGACGTGGGCGCAGCGCCTGATCGCATACTGCGCTTCGACGAGAAGGATAATTTCTGGCAGATGGGCGACACGGGGCCGTGCGGCCCGTGCAGCGAAATCCATTACTACATGGGCGAAGACCCGCATGACCCTGCGAAGAATCGCGCAGAGTTCGTCAACGGAGCGGGCGACACGACGATGGAGATTTGGAATCTAGTCTTCATGCAATACGAACGCGACGCTTCCGGCACGCTCACGCCCTTGCCGAAGCCTTCGGTTGACACGGGCATGGGACTCGAACGCCTCTGCGCCGTGCTGCAAAACGTGCCGACGAACTACGACACGGATTTGCTGCGCCCGATCATCGAATTCACCGCGCAACTCGCGGATATAAATTACACGCCCGATTCGCCCGAAGGCTTTGCGATGCGCGTCATCGCAGACCACGCGCGCGCCACAGCCTTTGCGATTGCCGACAACATTTTGCCCGGCAACGAAGGCCGCAATTATGTGTTGCGCAAAATCATGCGCCGCGCAATTTATCAAGGCCACCACACGCTTCATTTTGAAGATGCGTTCTTCTACAAAGTGACTAACTTTGTCGTCGAAACGATGCGCGGCGTGTACACGGAACTCGAAGCCGCGCGCGAATTCATCGAACGCATGGTCAAACTCGAAGAAGAACGCTTTAGCTCGACTTTAACCATCGGCCTGCAAAAACTCGATGCGCTTTTCGCGTCCAACGAAGAAGGCAAGCTCCCGGATTACAAGGAACTCGCGCGCCTTTACGATACCTTCGGCACGCCGCGCGATTTAATTCGCGTCAGCCTTGAAGGACGCGGCTTTAAGCTTGAGGAAGAATCTTTTAATGAAAGTTTCGAGACGGCGTTGCGGGAGATTCAGCGCGCCAGCGTGCAAGACAAAGCACAGGCGCGCACGAAAGCCAAGCCCGTCTATGCGCAGATAAGCGAACGAATTAATCGCCGCACGGAATTTACCGGCTACGAAGGCACGCGCCTTGATGATGTGCGCGTTGCCGCCATCATCAAAGGTGAAGAAGAAGTTGCGGAGTTGCGCGAAGGCGAAGAAGGCGAGGTAATTTTAGAGCGCACGCCGTTTTACGCGGAGTCCGGCGGACAAATCGGTGACACAGGCACGTTCGTCAACACATCGACGCGCGTTGTCATCAACGATACGGTTGCGCCCGTTTCAGGATTGACAGTCCACCGTGTAAGCGTTGAGCGCGGCAGTTTGCGCGTTGGTGAGATATTGACGGCGCAGATTGACGCTGAGAAACGCGATGCGACGAGGCGCAATCACACGGCCACGCATTTGCTTCATGCGGCATTGCGCGAACTTTTGGGGACGCACGTTAAGCAGGCCGGGTCACTTGTTGCGCCGAATCGTTTGCGTTTCGATTTTTCGCATTTTCAACCTTTGACGCGCGACGAAGTGGCGGAGATCGAGCGGCTCGTTAATTATCAGATCCTGCGCAACGAACCCGTGGAGACGGAGATTGTGCCGCTCGAACAAGCGATGCAGTCGGGCGCGATGGCTTTGTTCGGCGAAAAGTATGCGGAGCAAGTGCGCGTCTTGACCATTCAGGGCTTCTCCAAAGAATTGTGCGGCGGCACGCATGTGCGCGCGACGGGCGACATCGGCTTGTTCAAGGTCGTGCGCGATGAAGCAGTCGCGTCCGGCACGCGTCGCATAGAGGCCGTGACGGGCGCGGATGCGTTCATGCGCTTTCAGGAAACAGAGGCGCTTGTGGATCGAGTTGCGGCGGAACTTCGCACATCGCGCACGGGGATTCCGGCGACAGTCGAGCGGTTGCAGGAAGAATTGAAAAAGGCCAGACGCGAAGCCGATGAACTGCGTTTGAAATTGGCGACGGGCGCGGGCGGCACAGATGGTGCGTCAAACGGCAACGCGGCGCGCGAAGTGGCGACGGGCGTGCGCGTGCTGGCGCGCGTCGTCGAAGGACTCGATGCCGCGGGGATGCGGCAATTGTCGGACACTTTGCTTGCCCGATTAAACGGCTCCGGCGTGGTCGTTTTAGGGCGTAGCGGCGATGACGGCAAAGTTTCGCTTATCGTGCGTTCGTCAGCGGATTTAATGAAGCGCGTTCCGGCGGGTCAGGTGATTAAAGAGATTGCGCCGATAGTGGGCGGGCGCGGCGGCGGCAAGCCCGACATGGCCGAAGGCGGCGGCACTCAACCGGAGAAATTAGCGGAAGCACTGGAAGCGAGCTATGCAGTTGTCGAGCGTTTGCTGAATTGATATTGAAACGGAAGCAGTAAACAGGCGTCGGCGATGAACGCAAAAGCTTCTCATGGTCTGAACTAACTTCATTTGTCGCAATACGAAAAGCGCGGGCATATTCTCTCAAGAGAAACGCCCGCGCTTTTGCGCTTTTTATCTTCGGCTCACCGTTAAAGAAAACTGTTACATGGCTTTTTGTTTATCCGTTAAGGTGATGCTCATCTTTTCGAGCGTCAGGCGATTGAGCGTGCCTGTTACTTTAATGCTCTCCGCCGTTTGATATTTCTTCAAGCCCTCGCGTGTCGCATCATCCAATTTTCCTGTTTGCTCGCCCGTGTAAAAGCTGCGCTGCTTGAGAAGCGCCTGCGCCTGTTTCACTTGATCCTTATTGGCGCGAAAAACAGGGCCGCGCTTTTTTGCGGTGGTGTTCGAGTTAGCGGCGCTCGCGCTTTTCTTCGTGCGCGTTTTAGCCATATTGCCGGAGTCGGTGTTTTGCGTTGCGAGGGCAAACGTGCAGACAAGCAACGACAAAAGTGCGGACGTAAATAGTCTTTTCATGTTGGTCTCCTTTGAGAGGTGAGGCGCGCAAAGTTTGACAATGCGACGCGGGATTAGAGGACAGAGTGAGCCGTTGAGAAAAAGCCTGAATATCATACTCTACATGTCAAGCCTAATGTTTTCTTCATCCTAAACAGCCATAATTCTCCCATTGCACTATCACAATCGTTCCACCGTCGCGTTTTCTAAGCTGGTAAATTATTTAGAGAACACCACTTATGAACTTATTATGATGTGTGCATAAATTTCGTTGTTATAAATTTAACATTGTGTTACTCTGTTTAAGCGTTCTTGATGGGCGCTTTTAATCAGGCATTTCCCGCTCTGGAACATGCTCCTCAAGGCCTTCGATAATGTTCGCAACATTCCCCTTGATACTCAGTTTCCCCGGATCAAATGGTGAGTAAGATGAAAAAATTTCCCTTGGCGCTTTTATTAGCGCTGGCCTGCTTCGCCCCCGCCTTATCGCAAACGAAGGCGCGCAATTACTTTGACGACTTCGATAGACCGAGCGGCGTCCGCATTCGCGTGGAAAGTGTGGCGACGACGGCGACGCTTCCGCCCTCGAAGACCGTTCGCCTGACATCCAAAGCCGTCACCAAAAACGGCAACGCGAGCGCGCAGCCGACTTCCGGCGTTCTCATACAGCCGCGCGGCAACACTTCGATGGCGGCAAGCAAATCGCTTGACGGGTTCACGACCGGCGATGCGCGCGTCGATTCCTTTATAGTCGATTCGGGCGCGCGCAATGGCGTCGATCCTGTGCTTTTATATTCTGTGATGCATCAGGAATCTTCGTTTAAGCCGGGCGCGATGTCGAACAAAGGCGCGCGCGGGCTGATGCAACTAATGCCATTGACGGCGGCGCGTTTCGGCGTCGGCAATATTTTCGATCCGCGCCAGAACATCGAAGGCGGCGCGCGTTACATACGCCTGCTGCTCAACATGTTCGATGGCGACGTTTCCTTGGCTCTCGCCGGTTACAATGCGGGTGAAGGCGCGGTGCTCAAATATGGCCGCCAAGTCCCGCCCTACCGCGAGACGAAAGAATATGTGCGCCGCATTTCGGAGCGTTATAATTTGATGCGCAACCCGCTAACGCAACGCAACGCGCGGACGGTTACGCGAACGGAAGTCGCCGTCGTTAAGGCCGAAGAGCCTGTGCCTTTGACCGTCTATGAGCAGAACGTGTTCGCCGTGCGATTGCCGAACGGAAAGCTGCAACTCGTCAGCCAGTAAACGATTCAGCGAGTGGTTTTCAAAAGTTTTGCGAAAGCTTAAGCGGGGCGGAGATTTTCAAGTAGAATCTTCGCTCCGTTTTCCGTTTCGGCGTGCGCGTTATTTTATGTATGATAAGAAGCGCGTCGCAGCAAAATGGTAATCAAGCGGCGCATGGATTTCAGTAGGAGGCCTCGCTTTCTTGTCTAACCCGGCTCTCAATAATTCCGCTTCGCACGCGAGCGGCGTCGCGCGGCCTCGCCGCGCCTTGATCGTCGCAAACGCCGCAACCACGTCGCTGCAATCGCACCTCGCCGCGTCCGGCTATGAAACTTACACGGCGGTGGCAATTGACGCCACGCGTTTGATAGACGAATTTGCGCCCGACATTTTAATCATCGAACTACCGCCCGCAAAAACAGATGAAGCAGGCAACGCGATTGGCGACGATAACGAGTTGGCGCTCGCGCGCAGGTTGCGCGCGGAGGCCGCGACGTATGCGCTGCCGCTTATCTTCGCTTGGAACACGGATGAGCGCGCGATGCGCAACGCCGCTTTGAACATCGGCGTCGATGATTATTTTCCGCTCTCGATTCCGCCCGCGCAAATGCTCGCGCGGCTCGATTCGCTTTTCTGGCGCATCGAAGCGGGACGCCGCGCCGCTCCCGTCGTCGGCGATCAACGCGGCGAAATAGATAATTTCATGTTGATGCTCGATTCCGTGCGCGAAGAAATCACAAGCGGCGCGCGCGGCACGCTGGCGCTCGTCTACGCAGTTTCGCGCGACGGCAAAGCGAGCATCGACAAAGCGGCGCGAGACCGCACGCTCGCCGAAGCACACGGTTTTCTTAAACTCAATTTGCGCCGCATCGACGCCGTCGCCTTCTACGGCCCGACGACGCTCTTCGTTTATCTGCCGCGCATGGCGACACGCGCCGCCGTCGCTGCATTGACACGGCTTCGCGGCGAGTTTTTGAATGAACGTTTGAACAGCGACATCGCCATCGGCCTCGCTTCGTTCCCGGAAGACGGCGAAGATGTGGAAACGATGATCGAAAAGGCTGAAGCCGCCGCCGAAGCCGCTCGCGTCAGGGGCGCACACGCGCGCGTCGTGGCCTACACGATGCCGGAGCAAACGCCCGCCGCCGCGCCACACGAATTTGCAACGCAAGGCCAAACAGCGCTACAGCAAATGCCGCACGCGCCCGCCGCGTCATCATCGCCCGAACCGGCTTCGCAGAGAGAACAGGCCACGCCGCCGCCCGTGCCGCAGGCCGCAACGCATAAAATCAGTTCCGGCGTCGTTCGGGAAACGCGTATGGCGGATGATGTCGCGCCGGGAATCGTAATGCCCGTGCATAGCAGCCATCGAATGCAGGCCAACGGCGTAGATGTCGCGCACGCCGCCGCCGAAGCCGCCGCGCGCGAACGCGAACGTCGTTCAAGCGGAGCCGTCATGCCGCGCCGCCTTTTGCTGACCGTTTCGGATGCGGCGCGCATGGCGCAACTCAATTCGCTGATACGCTCCGCCGGTTACGAAGCGCGCGCCGCCTTTGACGGTCAACAGGCACTCGATTTACTGCGTATCGAACGCCCGGACTTGCTTGTGCTCGATCAGGAACTGCACGGTATCGACGGCGTTGAAACTCTGCGCCGTTTGCGGCAACAAGGCGGCGGACGGCTCACCTTGCCCGTGCTGCTGTTGATGCCGTCGAACAACGAGAACGTCCGCAGCGAAGCGCTCAAACTCGGCGCGCGCAGCGTGGTCACGACTCCCTATGATCCGGCGGACTTGCTGGAAAACGTGCGCATCGCCGGAAGCGTCGAGTAAGAAATGACGTTTTATTGCCAGACGTGCGGCTCGAGCATTGCGCCCGGCGCGCGTTTCTGTTCCGGGTGCGGAAGCATCGCCGTCGATCCCGAAACAACGCGCATGGCTGCCGTCAATGTCGCTGCGCCGACTAACTCTGTGCGCGACACGTTGCCATCCCAAACGCGCAACGCAGAATCGAACGAAGTCGAGCGCGCCGTCTTCACGATAAGCCCGACGCGGCTCTTCGTTAAGACGGGCTACGCGGCGGCAGCAATGTGCTCGATTATGCTGATTGTGCTGCTCGCGCTCGTCAACGCTCCGCCGCTCGCATCCGTGCTATTCGGGCTGTCGCTTCTGCTCGTTCCCGCTTTTTATCATTTTCGCCTGAACACGATTCGTTACACGTTGACTGATTCTAAAATTGAAATCAGCGAAGGACTTTTCGCCAAGACGACGCGCAATATTCCTTTGCGCAATATTCAGGACGTGACCGTTTCCGCGAGCATCGCGCAACGCCTGCTCGGTGTCGGCAACATACTGATCGACAACGCGAGCGAAGCGGGCGGCAAAACAATCTTGCGTAACATACGCAACCCGCGCCGCCACGCCGATCTGCTTTTGCGCGAACTCCGCCGCTGGCGCTAATCGCTTCTTCGCAATGTTTTATGCGCAACCGCGCGAACGGCGTGGAACATCTAACTTCTTCCGGTGTCTAAACAATTTTGCTTGTTCGATGATTCCCGCGCGAGAGGTCTATTTTGCTGATTCAACGTTTATCGAAACTGCCTTTTATACTCCTGTTGCTTTCGTATCTTTGTGTGCTGGCGACGGCAAACACCTTCGACCAATCCGGTGAGGCAGCGAAGATGCTGCCCGAACGCGTCGGGGAGTTTCGCGCGCAGGCCACAGCACATTCTTTCAGCGCTCAGGATTTCAATGCTGTATCCGGCGCATCGCGCGAGTATCGATCCGCGAAGGGCGAGAGAGTGAAAGTCACTCTTCTTAAAACGCGCTCCGATTCCAGTGCTTACGCGCTTTTGACAGTCCCGTTATACAAAACAGATGAAAAGGAACAGAGTTTCAATAAAATTTCACCGCTACAGCTTACAAAAACAAATGAAGCAGGCACCGCCAGCATCGTGTCGCCGGGTAATATTATTTTTTTCAAAGGCGCGAATGTAGTGGTCGTAGATGCGATAGCCAAAGATACGAACTCTGCGGAAACTGCGCTCGCCTTTGCGCGCCCTTTTGCGCAAACTCTTGAGGCTAACGAAAACGAAATTCCCGTGCTCGTCAAACATCTTCCCGATTGGGAAACGGCGCAGGCGCACGCGGCTTATGCCGTCAGCCTCGCTTCGCTGAAAAATATAATCGAAGGCCAGCCCGTGCTCGATGCTCTTGATTTTATAGAGGGAACCGAAGCCGTCGTCGCGCCTTATGATTCGTCGCAACTCGCCATCTTGGAATACACGACCCCGCAGATTGCAGCGGACAACGATGCACGCGTGAAGGAATCTATCAACAAATTGCGCGGCGAAAATCAGCCTGCGCCTTCTGCTTACAGGCGCGTCGGCAACTATTCAGTTTTCGTTTTCAATGCGCCGAACGCACAGACAGCCGAAAATTTAATCAATCAGGTTCACTATGAACAGCTCGTGCAGTGGCTCGGCGATAATCCGCGCGCATTGCAGCGCGCCCAGCATGAATATGCGGCGACAACCGCCGCAGTGATTTTGTCGGTGCTCAAAGCTTCCGGCCTCGCGCTCATCTTGTGCCTCGGCGTCGGCGTGATGTTCGGCGGCATAGTTTTTCGCCGCCGCCGCGCCCAACAGACGGCAAACGCCGCCTATACGGATGCAGGCGGGCTGATGCGCCTCAACCTCGATAATCTGTCAGCGCAAACAGACCCCGCCAGATTGCTCGGTAAAGGCGAAAATTAAATTGCGGTGCAAGCTTCGGTCATAGAAAAAGCGGCGTTAAGGTCAACCACCTTAACGCCGCTTTTTCTATGTACCCTTAAAAAGTTTGCGGGTTGCCGGTCTTCCTGTAAGGCTCCCCCAAGCCTGTTCAGGACGATGACCGGCAACCTAGCAACTTAATGCTCTTATGACCGCTTTGCGATTGATGACCCCGTTCCCCCGAAAGAGCCATCATTTGCTTTTTAGAATGAGAGAACGCCTCCCCCAAAGCCTTCACTCATTGCCGTCGTTCGAGCCTACCCACTCTAACCCCTTAATCTACTCTTATCATTTTAACCGTTTTGCCCTAGTGCAACGCCCGTGCCATGCGGCTTGTGTAGCAAGTAACAGCAAGCTCTTGCACGTTTTCCTAGTAAAAACTATTGCTATGAAAGTCGATAGTTAGAGACCAACTACGGCAGCTAAGAGTAAATTGCACTTTTCTAATACAAGAGCACCGTATCTCTGAATTATTTTAATTCACGAAAAGCAAAGGTCGCAGTTATGTGATTGAAGCAAGCTAAGCAATCAGGGCAAAGCATTGATGAGCGCGTCTATTTCGCCAGCGTTATTGTACATGTGCGGCGAAATCCGCAGGCGTTCTCCGCGTGGCGCGACGATGATATTTTGTTGCTGAAGATGTGCGTAGAGCGCCTTCGCCGTGTGGTCTCCCTTGTGGCGGATGCAAACGATCTGCGATTTTTCACCGACACTCCGCGAACTAATAATTTCGTAATCGCGCCCGCGCAATCCTTCGCACAAATAATCCGTCAAGTCATTCAAGTGCGCGGCAATGGATTCGATGCCCGTTTCGTGCAGCAGTTTCAAGCTCGCTTCAAGCCCGTGAATTAAGGCCGTCGCCGCCGTGCCTGTTTCCCACGCGAGCGCGCCCTCGCTCCACTCCTGCTCGAAATTGCTGTAATCCTCCGGGTCACGCACGCTGACCCAACCGACGAGCGTCGGCTCGATTCTCTCTCTCGCGCGGTCAGAGAGATACAGCACCCCGACGCCTTCCGGCGTCAGCAGCCATTTGTGGCAAGCGCTCGCGGCAACGTCCACCAGTTCAGCTTCGACATCGATCGGCAGCACGCCGAGCGCCTGAATTACATCGACCACCAGCAGCGCATCGTGCGCCCGCGCCGCACGTCCGAGACGCTCTAAATCCGCGCGAAAGCCTGAAGCATACTGCACCCAGCTAATGGCGACGACGCGCGTGCGCCCGTCAATCAAATTGATAAGCTCGTCCAAATCTATGCGCCCGTTTCGTTCCTCGCAAAAGCGAATTTCGACGCCGTATACTTCGCGCAAACGCAGCCATGGATAAATGTTCGACGGAAATTCGCCGCGAAAAGTGACGATGTTATCGCCCGCCTGCCAGCGCAAGCCGTTGGCGACAGTCGAAAGGCCGTCCGAAGTATTGCGCATAAAAGCAATCTGCTCCGGGCGCGCGCCGAGCAGCGCCGCCATTAATTTTCGCGCATTCTCTTTCACCGCCACCCAGCGCCGGTAGTGCAGCGAGCCGTTCCGCGCCACATCTTCCAGATGCGCTGTGACGGCTTGGATGGTCGGCGCGGGCGGCGGAGAGACAGCCGCGTGATTCAAATAAACCGTATGCTCCGAAATAGGAAAAAGCGCGCGCAAATCTTCGTTCATAAAAACTCACAAAAAGCTTTTTGTCTGCACATTCATAATTTTTAGCCGGGCAGATTACTCGCGCCACGAGGCTCTCGCGGAATTAGGCTTTCGCGTCGCTACGTGTTCGCTTTCCTTGATAATTCAAACGCTGCTCTGATTTCGCCGACTATATCGCCGCGATGATTCTGCACGGGAAAGCTGCTGTAAGGAGCAAGCTCGTGGAGCGCTTCAGCGGAAAGCACGCCGAGCTGCCGCAGGGCTTCGATAACGACTGTCGGGCGTCCGCGACGATCTTCGCCATCTTCGATTTTGAGCGCGAGACCCAGACCGCGCGGCCACTCTTTTGAAGGCAGCACGCCGACGGTGTACACGCCCTCCGCGCCGACTTTTGAAATGAGTCGTCCATCTGTTGCGCGCATTAATTCCGTGTCGAGGCGTTCGATTGTGCCGCCGACCATTTCGGGATGCGTCGTCATTGCCGAAACGATTCGCTCGCACGCCACGCGCGTTTTGCCGTCGAAATCTTCCGGCGGCGCGACCAACCGCGCGTACATCAAGGCCATCGCCTGAACCGGAATGCCGAAGACAGGCACGCCGCAACCGTCCACGCCAATCGCAATTTCTTCAATGGCAACATCGGAAAACTCTGCCACCGTTTCCCTTATCGTTTTTTGCACGGGATTGTCCGGCGAGTCGTAGCTTTTTGTTTCTGCTCCGAGATGAAGCGCCAGCGCGAGCATTCCCGTGTGCTTGCCCGAACAATTATTTTGCAGCACGTTCGGGCTGATCCCGCGCTCCTGCATTTCGCGCGCGACTTCGCGGCTGAACGGTTCATGCTTGCCGCACTTCAAAGCGCTTTCGTCGAGACCTATTTTATGAAGCATCGTCGCCACGGTTTGCGTGTGGACGGGTTCGCCGCTGTGCGAGCCGCAACAGATCGCAATCTCCTGCGCGGTGAAATTGAATCTATCCGCCGCGCCGGAAGCGACGAGTGGAACGGCCTGATGCGGCTTCGCAGATGAGCGCAAATAGGTCGTAATTTCGGGCGCGCCGAGTTGCGCGATAATCTGCCCGTCAGCATCGACGGCGACGAGATGCCCGCGATGGCGCGATTCGATAAGATGGCCGCGCGTTACTTCGACGAGCGGCGCGGGCGTCGGAATCTGTTTTACCTTCATCATCTATTCATCGGCGACGGGCAAATTCGGCGTCATGGTTTTCGCGCGCGGCGGGCGCACGCCGCCTGTACGCTCGTACAATTTGCGTCCCTTCCACATCACGCCGCTGCCGGTCGCAATTTTAATGGTCGAGTTGGCGAGGATGGCGACGAACAAAGCATGTCCGAGCGGCACAGTGAAAGCATACGAGATCGGCACACCGCACCTTTTATTAACAATCGCAAAAATCGAAACTTGAATTATCCACACCAGCGCCATCGGCACAAACACGCGCAGCCAACCGGTTCCCGCCTGCGTGCCGTTCGCCATGCCGACGATTACGCACCACAGCGCGATGAACAGCGGCGCGACGGCGAAGATCAGCACGCCGATGCCGCCCGCCGCCGCCTTGAGCAACGAAAACTCCGCGCCCGCAAACAGATTTTTCGTGAAGCCTTCCCATATTTCACTGAAGTTGGTTTGCATTCTGGTGCTGCACAAATCCGGCGCGTACTCTATGCGCAGCCGCGCGCCCGAACGCTTCAAGGCTTCCGCCATGCGCAAGTCTTCCGCCACTTCCGCGCGCACCGCATTGTATTCGCCGACGCGCTGCAAAGCTTCGCGCCGCATTAGAAAAAAACCGCCGATGCCGATTGCCTCGCGCCGCTTCGGATCGTTGACGCGGTGAACGGGGAGCGCGACGACCATGAACCAACCGAACACGGGCATAAACACGCGCTCCCAAAACGACAAGCAATCGACGCGCGGAATAAACGTCACCGCATCGTAAGTGCCTGTTAGCGCCGTCACCATCGCCGTTCGCAATGCGCGGCGTTCATAAATCATATCGGCGTCTGTCGCAAGCACCCATTCGCCGCGTGATGCCGCAAGCGCCTGCTGCATCGCGCGCGGCTTGCCGAGCCATCCGTCCGGCAGCGGCGCGCCGTCGATCCCGCGCAGGCGTTCGTTTGTCTTCGCCAGCGCGTGCAACATTTCTCCGGTTCGATCCGTCGAGCGATCATCAACCGCGACGATCTCGAAATTTCCATAATCCTGCGCGAGCATCGAATTGATTGCCGCGCCGAGCACGCGTTTTTCTTCGTTGCGCGCCGGAACGAGAATGGAAACAAGCGGCGCATCGCTTTGTTTTAAGTTCTCAAAGTCGTTCGCAACGGGCGCAAGCGATGGTTGGCGCGCTAAGCCGCGCAACGTCAAAAAAGCGCCGATCAGCCATAGCGCAACCGTCACCCATGCGATGCCCGCAAGCCAGTTAAGCGCAGTCAACTCGAACATAATTTAAGAATTCACAACGAGAAAACGACGAGAAAATTTAGAGGCTCATCTTACCATGCCTGCCATGCTCCACGAATGTTGCGGCTTCACCGCACCTTATGCCATTTGCAAATGCGAATCGCTATAAACACACCACGCGTGAAGACGTGAATTGAACAAACAACATTCCGAACATAAGAAAAGGCCGCTGACTTATACAGCGGCCTCTTTATAAAATTCTCCGGCAACAATAGCGAGCGAATTAACTGCCGCGTGAATTGCGTGCGCTGCTGGCACGTTTTCCGCCGTAGCTCAACACCGTCAGCCGAACGCTGCGGCGTCCGAAGCGGCGTGCTTCACTTGTCGTAGGAACCCACACATCTATTCTTCGCCCGCGCACGCCGCCGCCCGTGTCCGTCACAAGGTAAACGCCCGTGTATGAACCGGCTTCGATGCGCACGCTCGATCCGAGCGGCAACACTGTGCGATCCGTCGCAATCATGCCCTTGCCGACGACAAGCCCGCTGGCGGTTCGTCCTTGCAAGCAGTAAGCGGTGGCAACATAGTTTTGCGCGGCGGCGGCCCGTGGCGTAGCGTTCGACGCCGAAACAGCAAGCGGCATCATTTCGCGTGTGGCCTTCGGCGCAGTTGTTTTATGAATTGTCTTTGAAACTTTTGCCGTTGCATCGACTGTCGCATCGACGTGAAGCGCGTTGGAAGCGAGCGATGCTTTCGTTATCGTCGCGGCAAAGGGAATGTCTTGCTCTTGTCGATTTAGGGTTTGGTGCGAAGCGGCGTTCGGTTCGGCAACGAGCGGGCGAGCGTAAAAAGCGAATGAGCCTAAAAGCAGCGCGGTGGTCAAAGCGGCACTGCCGCTCAAGAGGGATTTCATATCAGAGGGTCTCCTGTCCGGGTCAAATAATTCTTTCCAACGAACGCGCCGCGCGGGTCTGATACTTTCTGTGACACGACCTTCAGCTCTAGGAGTAATCGAAAAAAGTCAGCCGAAGTTGGGGGCTTGCATCCTTGATGCAGCGCGTGGAAAGAGCAAAAACAAAAACAAGCGAACTGTTCAAGTCCGCTTGTTACAAAAAAGAGACTAACATATTGCGAAAGTGTTGTCTAGCCCGAACCGTAATAAATTTTACAAACTCTTCGCTTTTCCAACTCAACTGCCGTACTCACACGGCTACACGCCGCCCAACCATTTGCCGCTGTAAACCACATCGGCCTTGCCCGTCAACACCACCTGATCGTCTGATTCACGCCACACGATTTTAATCAAACCGCCCTGCGTCCAGACGTTTACATCCCGCTCCGTTTTACCGTTAATTACGGATGCGACAACCGCCGCGCACGCGCATGTCCCCGAAGAAAACGTCTCGCCCGCGCCGCGCTCCCAGATACGCAACTCTATGTTATGCCGGTCACGCACGCGCACGAATTCAACGTTCGTGCGTTCTGGAAACGATTCGTGTTTTTCCAACGCGCGCCCGATTCGTCGCCAATCCATCCTCTCGAAATCCTCGACAAACACAGCACAGTTCGGATTGCCCATCAAGAGCGCCGTCACACGAACAGTTTCGCCTTCAATTATCAACGGGTAATCCGTGACACGTTCAAGCACCTTCTCCGTCAACATCGGAATTGCTATGCTCTCGAATTTCGGTTGTCCGAGTTCAGACTCGAACAAAAAATGCCCCGCCGCATCGTTCTCGCGCAAGTGATAAATCACCATGCCCGCGCGCGTTTCCAAACGCAAGGTTTCACCTGCCCACAATTTCCTGTAATAAAGATACGCCGCCGCGCAACGTGTTCCATTGCCTGACAATCCGGCCTCGCCGCCGTCCGGATTAAAGATACGCACCACGAAATCCGCGCTTTCATCCGCTGCTTCAGAGATCAATGCGACTCCGTCCGCGCCCGCTCCGTAATGCCTGTCGCACACGCGCCGCACCAAATCATTCAACGATCCGACTGCGGCAACCTGACTTGCCTCGACGACAATGTAATCATTGCCGAAACCTTGAAATTTAATGAAGCGCATAGAAGGTAGATACCGGATATTAGATGCCGGATGTGAGAGAGAGTTCTGACGAAAACTTTCTTTACTAAATGCAAAGCAATTTAACGCTCGAAGCAAGTTGCCGCGCGTACAGCGAAATTACACGCGAGTTTCCGGCGAGAAGCAAACTAACTCGCGGTTGGCTCGACAGAATCGCTAGATTGCGCCTTTCGCTTAGAATTCAGGCTTCTGAACATCAACTCTCTTATTAGCAGCACGGCTAAAAGTATAGGAACGAATACAACCAACTCAATTAGGCTTGCCTTTATTACTTCCTTCAAACTAAAGCCGACAGGAAATTCAGAAAATCCAATTAGTCCTGACTTGAATCTTTCTCTTAAGAACGGCCACAGTAACTCAACGCCGCCGCCTCTTTTGGTAGTCAGGAAATCCAGCAAGCCGTGTGAAAGGAAAGCGGCTCCCAAAGCCAGAACATTTCTAAGATGTGAGATACCCAATACGGCTAACATCGAAGCTGTAACAATAAATGCCGCCAGAATTGAATGGCTAAACCCTCGATGCAATCCCCGACCAAAATGTAGCCCCCGAATGAGAAAGAAATCAAAATCAGGACTGATAGCGAAAACCGATCCCAAGAGGAGTACGTGCCAATCACGATTTAGCGTACTCTGAGGCCGTCCAAGAGCGACAATGGTTGCGCCAACAAGTCCGTGGGCGATGGGTAATGGCATATAATCTACCGAACACGAAGCAATTCAACGCGTATTAATCTAACTTCCGGTTTATGATCGTCCGTTAAAGGAGGCGAGCAGTTCGGCGATGGCGTCTATATATGAGCGACGCACGTCCGCGCCGCCCGGATAGTTGTTGACGATGATGGAGAAGACGAGGCGCTCGCCCGCCGCGCTTGTCGCGTAGCCAGAGAGCGAGGAAACGGCTTCGACTGTGCCTGTCTTGGCGCGGACGTTGCCCGCTGCCGCCGTGCCTTTCATGCGATTGGCAAGCGTGCCGTCAACTCCCGCCAAGGGCAGCGCGTCGCGGAAGACGTTCGAGAATGGAAGTCGGCTGATGTAAGCGAGCAGCTTTACGCTCGCGTCGGCAGTTACGAAGTCGTGGCGCGAGAGGCCGGAGCCGTCGTTCATCACGACGGCGTCCGCGCCCGCGCGTTGCAAAAAAGCTTTGACGACATTAATGCCTGCTTCCGCGCTCGTCGAGCGTGCGCTTGATTGTGCGGTGCGCTGTTGATCGCCGCCGGAGATGGATAAAATGGGGACTGCCGCAATTCTTCCCTTTTGTTCGCCGAGCGTTCGTAAGGTAAGTTCCGTGTAAAGATTCTGGCTCGGCTTCAAAGTCTTCGCCGCGATGAAGCTCAAAGGCGGCGATTGCCGTTTGGCTAACTCAAAGAGTTTCGACGTGTCGAGCGGAATGTTCCGGCGCGCGCGCGCATCAATAATTTGCGATTGGCCTGCGACGGTGACGCCGCGACGCGAGAGCGAGGCGCGCAGTAAATCAACAAACATTTGCGCCGGGCGCGCGACGGCGATTTCTCCCGTATAGCCTCTGTCGTCGAGCGGCAGGCTTCCGCCGACTTCAATCGTGTTTGCGCCCAAGTCCCGATAGACGCTCAACTCTCTGCGCGTGCCGCGCGCGGTGGTCGTCGTCAGGTTCTTGATCGTGATGTGCGGCAATTGGGCTGGCCCCGTCGCAATCGTACACGATGAGCCGACGCTTGCGCCGGGTTTGACGAAGAGATCAATCGAATTATCGTTGACCGTGAGCGCGCTTACTTCCGCGCCGTAGTACCATTGCAGATCGTCCCATTCCCAGCCTGCGCCGTAGGGCGCGCCCGTGAAATAACTTTCGTCACCAACGAGAGCGCCTTCGACGCGGCGCACGCCCGCCGCCGCAATCCTTTCCGCAAGCTCGTCAATCGCCTTCGTGTAATCGCCGTCGTTAAAGCTTGCCGCGATGGACGGATCGCCGCGCCCGTAAACAATCAAATCGCCGCGCAACGTGCCGGACGCGTCCGGGCGATTCGCGGCGTAAACGGAAGTCGTCCAGCGAAATTCCGGCGTGAGCCGGTCAAGCGCGGCGGCCATCGTGTACATCTTCATGTTCGAGGCAGGAACTAAAAGCTTTCCGGCGTTTTCCTCAAAGAGCGTGCGCCCCGTGTCGAGCGAAACGACTTTGACGCCGACGAAGGCGGGCGCGAGTTGCGGGCTGCTCAAAATTTGGCGAATGCGCGAACGTAAGTCTTCAATCGTCTGCGACGCATTCGCGGAAGCGGCACGCACAGTCGCGGAAGCTGTGGGCGTTGTAGAAACGGCGGGCGTTGCGGAAACAACTCTGCGCCCGCGTTGTTGCTGCGGCTCTTGTGCGAAGACGTTGACGACGACTGCGCCGGAGCCGAACGAACAAAGCAGCACTAAGCAGATTAGTGTGGAGACGCGCTCTTTATTAAGTGTCATTATCGAGTGCCATTATCGAGAATCATTGTTTTTCTTCGAGCGGCTCGAAGGAGTTGATAAGTTCTTCTGTGCTGGCAGTCGCTGTGCCGACTTTGCCGACGACGATGCCTGCCGCGTGGTTGGCGAGCGTTGCGGCGTCAAGCATCGTCACTCCGGCGCTAAGCGCACAGGCTAGCGTGGCGATCACGGTGTCGCCCGCGCCGGTCACGTCGTAGACTTCACGCGCGACGGTTTCGACTTGAACGGGCGCGCCGTTCGATTCCAGCAACATCATGCCGCGCTCGCCGCGCGTGATAAGCACCGCATCGCAACCCAGCCGCGCCTGTATCATGCGCGCCGCTTGTTCAAGCCCTTCGTTCGTGTCCGCTTCCGTATTCGTCAAACGCAGTGCTTCGTGATGATTCGGCGTAACGAGCGTCGCCGGGCGATAAGCATCGAAGTTGCGTATCTTCGGGTCGATCAATACGGGAATGCCGCGTTCACGCGCGAACGGCAGAACTTCTGCGAGAACGCGCGTCGTGACAGCGCCTTTGTCATAATCGGAGACGACAAACGCGTGCGCGTCCATAAGCAATTTTTTCAACGCGTGGATGATGCGGTCTTCCGTTTCCGCCGCGACGTGCGTGCGACGCTCGCGGTCTGCGCGGACGACGAGTTGGTTGTGCGCGATGATGCGCGTCTTGATTGTCGTCGGGCGACTTTCATCAACGATGAGAGTTTCATACGCCTGCGCTGCGCCCGCGTTTTGCAGTTCCCTGCGCAGATTTTCTCCGGCGCGATCATTGCCAACAACGCCGACCACCGCCGCGCGTGTGCCGAGCGCCAGAAGATTCGCCACGACGTTGGCCGCGCCGCCCAAGTGAACCGACTCGCGCTGAATGTCCACGACAGGCACGGGCGCTTCCGGCGAAATGCGCGTCACCTCGCCCCACACGAATTCATCTAGCATCACATCGCCGAGCACGACCACAAAACGCTCACGCAAACGCCGCGTCAATTCCGCCACCGCTTGCGCTGTCAGTTGCTTCATAAATTAAGTTTCTTCGTTGCCGGAACAAGCGAAGACGAAGGCTATTTTATTTTCCCGGCACGCGTTTCTATTTTTCCAATACGCGTTCAATCGCCGCTGTGACTCTCTCGACGGAAACGCGGCGGATACATTCGGGCGCATCGAATTGCCCGCATGTATAGCCGGGACACGGCGCGCACGGCATCGCTTCGCGGACGACTTCGTAAGCGGCGCGCGTCCAAGGATGCCAGCGCGCGACGCTCGATGAACCGAAGATGATGACCGACGGCGCGTTGACGGCTGCCGCGATGTGCGCGATGCCGCTGTCGTTGCCGACGAAGAGGCGCGCGCGCGCGGCAAGCGCAGTTACTTCCGGCAGCGAAAGATTTGTCAGCATAGTAATCGGCGCACGCGATTGTTCGATGAGCACGTTGATGATTTCCGTTTCGTGCGGAGCGGCAATCGCAACGACTTCGAGGCCGCGCGCGTGAAGAGTTTCGGCGACGCGCGCGAAGTTTTCCGTTGCCCACTGCTTCGACGCGAAGGCCGCCGCCGGATGAAGCAGCGCGAAGGGTTTGCCGTTGTCGTTCGCGGTGTAAGCTTCGCAATCTTCGTTGATACGTGCAGCGCGTAGTTTCGCATTGACGCTCGCCGACGCAGCGTTTGTGACGGCGAGATGCGTCGGCGGCAAATCCGTCACAGGCACGCCCGTCCAGCCGAGCAGCGCGAGTTGATTTTCAACCGAGTGCGTATCGTCTCTCTTCCAGATTTCATGCGCGGGCGGCGCTTGGTGGTTGTGCAAACGCCCGTAGCGGTATTCAGCGTAGCCGACGCGTTGCCTTGCGCCCGAAGCTCTCGTGAGAAACGTCGCGGTTGTGCCGCCGTGAAGATTGAACGCGACATCGTAGCGCGCCGCGCGAAGCTCATGCACGACACGCGCGCGCGCCGCCGTCGAACGCCCTTTGATCGTGATGACGCGGTCAACGTCAGCGAATCCGTCGAGCACGGGCGCAACCCAGTCTTCTAATAGAATGTCTATGCGCGCGCGCGGCAGAAATCTTTTGAGCGCGTGCAGGGAAGGCGTGGCAAGCACAGTATCGCCGATGGAGCGCAGGCGCACGACGAGCACACGTTCGACGCTTTGCCAATCCCAACGCGCGGGCGCAAGAAGAAGCGGCTGCGCCGGAAAAATCGTGTGCGGCACAGTCGTTTCATCATCGCGCAGCATCGCGGCGGTGGATTGATAAAGAATCGGCGGCGATTCAAGTTGTGCGTGTGGAGTCCTCATCCTCAATCGTTGCTTCATCAATCAGCATCACGGGAATATCATCGCGGATCGGATATACGCGGCGGCACTCTACACACTTGAGACTGTTTCCGTCCGGCTGCACTTCGACTTTCCCTTTACACGCCGGGCACGCCAGAATCTCCAACAAATCTTGACTGATCGCCATAACTTTTTTGCCTTTCACTTTGCGTTTTCAAGCTTAACAGCTTCGCAAAGAAGCGGGCAAGCAAGAGTCACCTCCGAGCGGGCGCTTTGAAGGCGAGCGAGATAGATATGTATGCCAACGCGCTGTCCCATTTCGGTTTTCATAAGGCAATCGCAGCTTGAAAATTATTATCGCGCGCACAGTTTCGCGGCTCTCTCGATGGCGCGCTTGCCGCGCGGCGCGTTCGTGTGTTAGTGATAATGAAATCGCTGATTGCTATGTTTTCGCGTTGCCTGTAAGTGAGGTGAAGAAGGATTGTCTTTAGAATTTGCCGTTCAATTCGCGTGTCCTTTGCGGGCGCGTTATTCGGAAAAACATCTGCGCGCGTGGGGCAGTCTCGGGAACATTCACACGCGTTTGACGACGGGTGACAAGGGCGTGCCGGACGCGGACAAACTGCGCTTCATCGAGAATTCGCGCGACGAAATAGAAACGATGCAAAGGGAAACGATGATTTGCCCTTCGTGTCCGGCGTGCTTGCCGAAGGAAGCGGCGGGCGAAGGCGAATCCGTCGGCTGTTTAGGGCGCGTCACGTACCCGATTGAAGGGCAGTTTGAAAAATTCATGGCAGACCGCGTGCAGCTTCTGCTGGACACGCTCGACGCGTGCGATCAACCGCGCCTGCTGCGCATTCTCGTCGATGCGGAATCGCCATTCGACGGCGAAGGCACAAAGGAATTGCGGCGCGTCACGACCACGCAGGGCTTGCGTTTCTTTGAACTGCGCTTGCCGATTCGATTGACGCGCGAAGCGGCGCATCTCACGACGGACAATATTTTCGATTTGCTCGCGGGCTTTCGCTCCGACGACCACGCGCGCACAACTTACACGCGCGAGATTTCCGGCGCGGCGATTGCCGACTATTACGACTTTTTAGACTTCGTTTTGCGCAACGATATTTCCACATCCGAACAAGCCAGACTCCACGCGCGCGGGCGCAACTACGCTCAATATCTGCGTTTGCTCGCCGCACACGAACGCGCCGAAGCGCTTGGCGCACGCGTGCTGCTTGATTGAACTGTTGCCGGATTGAACAACGGAGGTTGGAGCCGGTTACATATTCTCTTCGTCGAACTGCCGCAATGAATCGAGTATGAGGTTGGTGTTGCTGGCGGCGTTGATGGTGATGGGAAAGGCTTCCGCGTGTCTTTCAAAATCGAACGCGCCGGATGTCGCTTCGACGATTTTGCGGAACGCTTCTTCGGCAATCAAATCTCCGCTCTCCGCGCCGACGATGCGTCCTTCGTTAAATAAAATTCTTCCCTGCACGGCTTCGTTCATGATTGAGAGCGAGCCGGTCAAGCGCGCGTTCTCAAGCACCTGCACGGCGTCGAAGATACTGATTGCGGAAAGGTCGCCCGCAAATATGGAAGCGGGGCGCAGAGCGGTTGCCGATTGCGCTGGCGCGGCGAGCGGCGAAAAATCCGGGCGGCGCGCGCGGCGTATGGCTTCGAGTCCGGTGGCGATGGAGATGCGCGGGTCTAGCTGTTTGGCTTCGAGCAGGCGGTCATGCGCGGCTTCCAAATCTTCGCGCTCGATGTAGAGGCTGGCAAGCGCAAGGCACTGGCGCGCGGCCTCGTCCGAGTGTTTATGTGTGGCGGCGATTTCGCGCAAACGCTCGCGCAGCGGCAAGGAGCGCGGGCGGCGTTCGAGAGCCGCATGAAGGCGCTTGATAGCGCGCTCCGGCGCTCTGTATTTGATGAATAGTTCGGCGTCGAGCAATGCCGTCTCGACTTCTCCCTCGCTGTCTGCGGGCGGGTGCGCTTCGCTCATTGATCCAACCTTATGGCTGCGGGATTAAACAATTGGTCGGGAATCAAAGCGGCGAGTCTATCACAAGTCGAAAACCAGTGAAATTTCATGTGGTGCGTGTGTTCTTTGCCGCTATGCAAGCACGATTCCGTGTACACGCCAAATCCATCATCACGCAAACTCGTTCACTTTGACAATGCAACGCCGCCTTTAATGCTTCAATATACTTCACGTACAATCTCAGCTTACGGCTTACAACTTCGGGCGATTTAGACTTTAATTGTTTTGTCTTCGCTTTTGAAGGCAAATAATTTTACCGCTGTGCGCAATTCTCGCGGAGCGCGCGCAAACGTGGCACGCTGAATGCTCTCTCGCTTATTGAAAGCAATTTCTTCAAAGCGTAAGGAGCAACGTAGATGCACGATCAAACGGTGCTGGACAGCGTTAGCGCGTCAACGATCCGATTAGTGAATGGCGACTGGGCGAATTATCTGCAACGCGTTTGTCATAGCCTGCGTTCAATCGGTCAGATTTGCTGCGGCGACGGCGCGGAGGTTCTGCTAAGGCGTCTCAAGCGCACGCGTCCTTCGACTTACGGGCATAGCCTGCGCGTCGCCAGATTTTCGCGCGCCACAGGCCAGGCCTTCGGCTTTGACGATACGCGCTTGAAGCAATTGGGCAAGGCCGCCGTGATGCACGACATCGGCAAACTCCTTGTGCCTGAAGCCGTGCTCAGCCGCCCGCGCAAGCCGACGGCGACTGAAATGTTCGTGCTGAAAAAACATCCCAGCTTCGGCGCGATGCTAACATCCTATTTCAAGCTTCCGAGGGAATTGAGCATACGCACGCAGCATCACCACGAGCGTTGGGACGGCAAAGGCTACCCGGAAGGCTTGGCTGGCACGGATATTCCGCTGATGGCGCGCATCGTTCAAGTCGCGGATACTTATGACGCGATGACGGCAACGGATCGCCCGTACCGCAAACCGCACACGCACGCGGAAGCGATTGCAGAATTACGCAAGCAAGCGGGCACACAGTTTGACCCGCGCGTGATAGAAGCCTTCACGGATACGTTCCCGGAACAGCATTCGTCGCACTGACAAGCCTGTTTTCTGGAGCGCGGCGCTTGTTCATCATTTAACTTTATTAGTGAGCGCGATAAACTTTCCCGGCGCAAGATGCGGAGATAGTTTTCGCGCTCTTCTCGTATAAGCTTTTTGGTGAAAACTATCGAACGCAATAATTCTTTAGGAGCGCCGATGTCATATCCCGTTATGCAACCTCTATCTCCCATAGATTTCACAGACTTCAAGAACCTGATCGAACTCGGCACGGACGAGATTGCGCAGCGCTGGATTGATGCCGTGCGCGCAGACCACGAAGTACCCTCGACGGAAGGCATCGCCGAGCCGCTCTTGATGGATTCTGTGCCACTCGTGCTGCGCGAAATATTGCGTGTGATCGAACTCGACGAACAAAAAATTGAAGGCGCGCACATTGTCACTGCCGCCAAGCATGGCCGCGTTCGCGCCCGTCAACATTTCGATGTCAAAGAACTCGTGCGCGAGTATCAATTGCTGCGCGAACATATTTTTCTTTACTTGCAGGAGCATCTCGCGCAATTTGCGGGCGGGCGCGATCCCGCCAAACTTTTAGCGATATATCGTCGCGTCGGTCTCGCCATTGACGAAGCGACGCGCTCGACCATCGATGCCTTTGTCGAAGAACACACGGGCGAACTGCTTCACCTTTCGCGCACAGACAGTTTGACGGGGCTATACAATCACCGCACTTTTTACGAGCGGCTGGCGGAAGAAGTCAAACGCGCCGCGCGTTATCAGAGTCCGCTCTCGATTGCGCTCATCGATCTGGATGATTTCAAACTCGTCAACGATACGCGCGGGCATCAATTCGGTGATCGCCTGCTCGCCAAATGCGCCCGCTCGCTCGATGACGCCTTGCGCGAAACGGATATTATCTGTCGCTACGGCGGCGACGAGTTCAGCGTGATTCTGCCGGAAACGGAAAAAGAGGATGCCGTTCAGTTGATGCAGCGCGTGCAGGAAGCGTTCAGTGAATCCGGCGCGAAAGAGGGCGCGCCCGCATCCTTCGGCATGAGTTACGGCATCGCTATCTATCCAGCCGACGCTTCGGAACCAGAAAACCTGATTCGCGCGGCAGACAATCAATTGCTCGGCAAAAAGAAACAGCGCCGCGATAGCGAACAAGCAAAGTAACGTTATAGAGACACCGCTTCCGCGTGCGCCGCTGATTCAACTTTATTAAAAAGGCCGCCTTCAAATCGAAGGCAGCCTTTTTATGTTTCGTGTTCCGTTTACGATTGCTTGTCCTATATAGCCGCTTGCAAATGAATAAGAATGTTGTAGGGGCAGGGCTAGTCCCTACCCGCTTTCTTTCACATAAAACACGGGCAGGGACAAGCCCTGCCCCTACATAAATCCGCCTTTCTATTGATGCTGAAATTTTATTTTAGAAATCGATGCGCACGCCGAGCCGTATCATGCGCGGGCGCAGCGTGCGCGTCGTGACGAGAAAATTGTCGATAAAATTCTGGCGCGTGGCGGCGCTCGCCGTCGGGCTAAAGGCGTTGAAGTCTATGAACTGCGTGCCGAAGCTAAAGACGGTTTTATTAAGCACGTTGTTGAATTCAATGACGGGACGAAGCCGCACGCTGTCTCTCACTTTGAATTCGCGCGTGACATTCAAGTCGAACAGAAAAAGTCCGGGGCCTAATCCTGCGTTGCGCGGCAGATTGCCTGTTTGCCCGATGCTCGGCAGCGCGAAGAAATTCAGGATCGACGGATCGGGCGGCTCGCCCGGACGCCGCGCCTTTAAGAGCTTTGTGTCGCCCGTAAAAATCGGGCGGTCATTGCTTACATCATCGAGGTTGCGGTCAATGCCGCCGACGGAAATATTAAAGGGCGCGCCGGATGCGACACGAAAGATCGGCGAGAAGCGCAGCTTGCCGAAATAACGGGGCGTGTCGAACGTGCCGGAAACCACAAAGCGATGACGGCGATCAAGCAAACTGCGTGAACGTTCACCGCGAAAATCTCCCGCCACGAGCGCATCCGAAGTATTAACGATGCCGTCGTCGATCAAACGCGAGAGCGTGTATGCAGCGCGGTATGAATAACCGAAGCCGTCTTTGCTGCGCTTGAAACGACGGCGCGCTTCGAGCGTGAAGCCATGATAAAAACTGTTGCCGATGGAAGCGAGTTGTTGTAGGTCGGCGCGCGTCTGGTCTGGGCGCAAATTATCGACGGCGCTCAAGGCGGCGTTGAGCGCTGTCCTCGAATTGACGCTGTTGAGATTGATAACGGAAATGGGTAAGCCGAATTCGACGATGCGATTAATGTTGTTCGCGTCGCTCGTCGTCGCAGAGCCGAGCACGAAGCGCACGAGTTCTCCGGCGGGCGCAGTCGAGCCGGACGTGTTGTAGAGCGGGCGCGGCAATCCGCCGCTGCGGAAGTTCGTGAAATCGCGCGAGAGCAGATAGTCCGTAAAGTTTTTGAAGCCCTTTGGCAGCATCGGCGCGTTGACGTTGAATTCCCGGAAAAGATGTATGCCGCGATTGAACGTATAGTTGGCTTCGACGACAAACGAACGGCCTACTTCGCGCTCGAACCCGATGTTAGCTTGATAGGATTCCGGGATGCGAAGAGTCGGATCGAGGCGACGCGAAAAACTTGTTTGCAGTCCGCCGAGACTTGCGACGAGCGGCGATCCGGCGTTGAGCGTCTGCGGAAAATTGATGTTGTTGATAACGAAGGTGCGCAGATTCAGTTGGCCTGCGTTTGAAGTGCGCTGGCTGCTCAAGTTGGTTTGCTGCGCGGGAGTCAAACGCTTGCCGCTCACCGGATCGAGCGCGCGGTCTGTGTCAAGGAAAAGACGCTGCTGCCCGAGCGTAAAGTCGTCGATTGTTCTAAGAAGCGCGCGATTATAAAAGATGCCCGCGCCGAGACGTATGACGGTTTTGCCGGAGCGAAACGGATCGTATGCAAGCGCGACGCGCGGCGCAAAGTTGTTGCGGTCACGAATGATTGTTTCGTTTTCGTAGCGCACGCCGTAGCTGAAGGTAAGGTTGGGACGCACGCGCCATTCGTCCTGCGCGAAGAAGCCCGTGTAGGTGTTGCGCTGTGTGGATTCGGTTAGAAAATTCTGGCGAAAGCGCGAGGGCAAGCCCGCCAGAAAATCGCCCGCGCTGTCGAAATCGAAAGTGCCGGAAGCGTCCGCGAGATCGATAAAAATCGAGCGAATGCGCTGCACGTCTGCGCCGAATTTCAAAGAGTGCGCGCCGCGAACATAAGAAAGCGTTTCCTGAATTTGAAAGCGGTTTTCGCGGCGGTCACTCGCGCCGGTGGTCGATGAACCGGCGACAAGCGTGCCGTCGCGGTTGGCTGCATTGTCGGACGGCAAAGGATCGTTGATTCTTATCAGCACGACGGGACTTGCGGCGTTGCTTGTTTGAACGGCGGGCGTCAGACGCGAAATTTGCAGGCGCAGTTGATTGACGAGTTTAGGCGAGAAAATGTAGTTGTCGGAATAAGCGAGCGCATCCGTGTTACGCGTTCTGCCCTGAAGCGCTTCGGCAAGACGACTGCCTCCGCCGAACTGCCGCAAGTTTTTCAGCCGCCCAAATTGGTAAAGAAACGAGTCGTTGTGCGCGTCCGTAAAGGTGTGGTCGATGCGCGCCGTGAAAATGTTGTTGCGCTGCGGCGTGCTGATGCTTTGCACGAAGGGCGCAACCTCCTTCTGCAAACTCGGGGCGCTGACGACTTCAAGGCGACGGCCTTCGAGCGTCGTCGGCTGCGGCAGCGGAAAAAGACTGCTTTGCTCAACCGGCACAAGCGTGTCGATTAAAGCCGTGTCGAGCAAGGTGTTGTTTTCGTATGCAGCAAAGAAAAATGTTTTGCTGCGCCCGCTCGAAAAAACCTTGCCGCCGTCGCCGAAGCGCGGCAGCGGAAGCGGGCCGCTCAAAGTAAAGCCGGGATTTTGTTCTTGTAGCGGCAGTCGCTTGAGGCCGCGCGTGTTATTGAAAAATGTGTTGGCGTTTAAGCTCTCATCTCTGAAGAAATAAAAGAGGCGTCCGCGATATTTCTGCGAGCCGCCGCGTGTGCGCAGGTTGACGCGCCCGCCGGAAGCGCGCCCGTATTCGGCGGAGAATTGATTGCGTATGACCTGCACTTCATCGATGGCTTCGATGGATGGTTGAAAGCGTTCGCGCGCGGAGCGGTCATCGTTGTTGTCGAGTCCGTCAATCGTGATGTTGTTGGACGAAGCACTGCCGCCGGAAAGAGCGAAGAGTCCGGCTTCTTCTGGCGTCGAGCGCGGATTCTGATTGCGGTCTTCAGCGAGGTCGCGCGTCGAGAGAGGTTCTTCAGTGACGCCGCCGAGCGTAAAAATAAGATCGAGCGGCGAGCGCGTTGAAACCGGCAAAGATTCTACTTCTTCGCGCGTGACAGTGCCACCAACGACGGTGCGCGTCGTATCGACAAGCGGCGCGACATCTTCGACAATAATGGGATCGACATTCGCCGCTGCCACATCAAGCGTAATATCGAGTTGCACGTTTTGCGCGGAGATGGTTGTAACATTCAGCGGCACGACGGCGAAACCGTTGGCTGTGACACGCAATGTGTACGCGCCGGGTTCGAGTTGAATCAAGCGATAACGGCCTTCAGCATCGGATGTAACGCTGCGTTCAACGTTCGTCGTGTTGCGCACTGCCGTGATAATTGCGCCCGGAATGACCGCGCCGTTCTGGTCGAAAATGCGCCCGCCTATCGTCGCGTTGTCGAGGTCTTGCGCGCGCACGTTTGATGGCACGAGCGGCGTCACAACAAACAGCAGCATCCACATCGACGAACAAACAAAGAGAGTGGTGCGCGATGGGAAGGGCGTGATGGCGATATTTTTTTTCATGGTGAGGACGCTCTCCTAAAGTTAGAGATGGGGCCGCCGTTTCGCGTAGGTAAGGCGCGAAGGTCTCCGCGAAGCGAGAACAGCGCGGGTATTGCGGGCGGACTAAGTTTTCGAGATAGCGATTAAGCCGTTGCGATGATTAACGCGAGGCGCATTTTGTAAAGGCTTGCTGCGTGAGCCAGAATCAGCCATTCCAACTTGAGTTTAGGCGAGACGCGTCGCAACGCAATGGAGAGCGAACTTTACCACCGCCCGCAAGAAGAAGACAAGTTTTATGTTTGCGTTTAGTGTTGGCCGCGAGAGAGATTGCGGCGGCGCAAAGCAGTGTTGCGCGTGGATGGCACGAGCGCGCCGGGCGGTGCGTCCTGCGGGGCTTCCGTGAAACGCGTGAAATCGTCTGCGTGCGCTTGCAGGTAATCGAAAAACCGCTCGAACTCCGACTGCATCGCGTCCATTTTTTCGCGCATATTGAGAATTATTTCGACGCCCGCGAGATTAACTCCGAGGTCGCGCGTCAGCGACAAGATAACTTCGAGGCGTTCGAGGTCTGCATCCGTGTACAGCCGCGTATTGCCTTCGGAACGCGACGGCGCTAAGAGTCCTTCGCGTTCATACAAACGCAAGGTCTGCGGATGAATATCATATTCAGTCGCCACCGCGCTGATTGTGTATGTGCGGATTTTCTGTTTCATAACTTTAGGAGTCAGGAGAAAAACTTTATTCGTCTTTCATTCTGTCTTCTGGCTCCTGACTTCTGAATACTTATTCTAACCCCATCTCGACGCGCGGATTTTCCGGATTCATTTGCGCGTAGCGACGCAGTAAATCCTTTGTTTCTTCGGAAACTAATTTCGGCAGCGTGACCTGCACTTCGACGAATTGATCGCCGCGCGCCTGCGGGTTACGCAAACTCGGTGCGCCGCGTTCGCGCAAACGAAACTTTTGCCCGGACTGCGTTCCGGGAGGAATACGCAGTTGCGCTTTGCCTTCAACCGTCGGCACTTCTATCTTCGCGCCGAGTGCCGCTTCCGGCACGGTCAAAGGCACAATCACGTAAATGTTGTCGCCCTTGCGCGTGAAAAACTTGTGGCGTCCGACGTTCGTGATAATGAACAGATCGCCGGGCGGCGCACCGAGTCTGCCGCCTTCGCCTTTGCCCGGAATACGCACGCGCGAGCCTGTGTCAACGCCCGCAGGAATACGCACCTTTACCGTTTCGGTTTTCGGCACAACGCCTTTGCCGTTGCAAACCGAACAGGGCTGGCGACGTTTGCCCGTGCCGTTGCAATCCGGGCATTCCTGCGAAAATTTCAAACGCCCGCCCGTCCGCTGTACTTGTCCTGCACCCTTGCACGTCGGACAAACGACGACGGGGCCGCCCGTGTCGCCCGCGCCGTTGCAGCGCGGACACTGCTCGGAACGTGTGACGGTAATGTTCGTCGTCATGCCTTTGACGGCTTCCTCGAAGGAAAGCGCGAGCGGCATTTCGATGTCTGCGCCGCGCTGCGGTTGCGGGCGCGCGGGTTCTCGTTCAACCGTTCGTGCGCCGCCGCCTGCGCCGCTGAAAAGGTCTGCGAAGATGTCCCGAAAGCTGGAGCCGCCCGTGCTGCCGGTTGCGCCGCCCGCGCCGGAAACATTGCTCCAATCGAAGCCTTCAAAATCGAAGCCGCCCGCCCCCGCTCCCGTGCGTCCGCCGCCGCCACCACCGCCCGCCGCACCGCGCGCCGCCGCGTCCGCGAGGTTATCGGAATACTGCCCGAAGCGATCATAAACCACGCGCTTCTTCGGATCGGAAAGCACATCGTGTGCTTCCGTAATCAGCTTGAAGCGTTCTTCCGCAGACTTGTCGCCGGGATTTACGTCCGGGTGATACTTGCGCGCAAGCCTACGGTAAGCCTTCTTAATTTCTTCGGGCTTGGCGTCGCGCTTGATGCCGAGCACTTTATAAAAATCTTCTTTTGCCATCTTTTGATTGTGGATTGCGGGATGCGGAATGCGGATTAAGAAGCAACTCGTCTTTCAATCCACACTCCCCAATCCGCATTCCGCAATTGTTACTTGTTTTCGTCTACGTCAACATACTCTGCGTCGATGACGTTGTCTTCGCCGCCCGTTGCGCCCTGCGTGCCTGTGCCGGATGCGCCCGCGCCAGCCGCCGAAGCTTGATCGCTGCCCGCGTCGCCCTCCGTATTGCCGCTTTGTTGGTAAAGCGCTTCGGCGAGTTTGTGCGAAGAGGTTTGCAGGCGATTGAACGCGTCGTTCATGCGCTCTACGCCGCCTTCTTCCGTCGCTTTCTTTGCGTCCGCGAGCGCTTCCTCGATGTCCGTCGCGGCAGTCGCGTCCACCTTATCGCGGTTCTCGGAGAAGGTTTTGTCCACTTGATAAGTCAGGCTGTCGAGACGATTGCGCGCTTCGATTTCATCGCGCTTCTTAACGTCTTCGCCCGCGTGCGATTCGGCGTCACGCATCATCTTGTCGATCTCGTCTTTCGAGAGGCCGCTCGAAGCAGTGATAGTGATTTTCTGCTCGCGTCCCGTCCCCATGTCTTTGGCGGAGACGTTGACGATGCCGTTGGCGTCGATGTCGAACGTGACTTCGACTTGCGGCATACCACGCGGCGCGGGCGGAATGCCTATGAGATGAAACTTGCCGAGCGTGCGATTATCCGCAGCCATCGGGCGCTCGCCCTGTATAACGTGGACTTCGACGCTCGTCTGATTGTCCGAAGCCGTCGAGAAGACTTCCGATTTACGCGTCGGAATCGTCGTGTTGCGCTCGATCAACTTCGTGGAGACGCCGCCGAGAGTTTCGATGCCGAGACTTAAAGGCGTGACGTCGAGCAAGAGAATGTCCGTCTTTTCGCCGGACAACACGCCCGCTTGCACAGCCGCGCCGACGGCGACGACTTCATCCGGGTTGACGGACTTATTCGGTTCTTTGCCGAACAAATCCTTGACCATCTCCTGCACCTTCGGAATACGGGTCGAACCACCGACGAGCACGACTTCGTCAACCTTTTTCGCGTCGATGCCCGCGTCCTTAATCGCTTGTTCGACGGGAGATTTGAGACGCTGCAAAATTGCTTCGATTAATTGCTCGAATTTCGCGCGCGTCAGTTTCATCACCAGATGCTTCGGCCCGGATTGGTCTGCGGTGATAAACGGCAGATTGATTTCCGTTTCCATCGCGGAAGACAACTCGATCTTCGCTTTTTCCGCCGCTTCCTTGAGGCGCTGCAAAGCCATCTTGTCATTGGAGAGATCAATGCCCTGATCCTTCTTGAATTCTTCCGTGATCCACTCCATCAGGCGCTCGTCTATGTCATCGCCGCCGAGGTGCGTGTCGCCGTTCGTCGATTTCACTTCGACGACGCCTTCGCCGACTTCGAGAATCGAAACGTCGAAGGTTCCGCCGCCGAAGTCGAACACGGCGATGGTTTCGTCCTTCTTTTTATCCAAGCCGTAGGCAAGCGCGGCGGCTGTCGGCTCGTTGACGATACGCATGACTTCGAGTCCGGCGATTTTGCCCGCGTCCTTCGTCGCCTGCCGTTGCGCGTCGTTGAAATAAGCAGGCACAGTGATGACCGCTTTATCGACTTTCTGCCCCAAGTAATCTTCCGCAGACTGTTTCATTTTCTGAAGAATCATGGCGGAGATTTCCGGCGGGCTGTAATCTTTTTCGCCAGCGTTGATGCGCACGTCGCCGTTGCCCGCGCCCTGTACTTTATATGGAACTTGTTTGATTTCTTCGGTCACTTCGTTGAAGCGGCGACCCATGAAACGCTTGATTGAATAAACCGTGTTTTCCGGGTTCGTGACCGCCTGCCGCTTGGCAACCTGCCCGACGAGACGATTGCCGTCCTTCGTGAAAGCGACCACCGACGGCGTCGTGCGTCCGCCTTCCGAGTTGGTAATCACAGTCGGCTCGCCACCTTCCATCACGGCCACTACGGAGTTCGTCGTACCTAAATCGATACCGATAATTTTGCTCATGTCTTTCTTCTTCTCCAGATTAAATTTCAGGCCGACCCGATAGTATGAATCGGTTGAGAGGCGTTCCATTCGGCTTTGCACCGGCAAAGCCAGATAAAATAGAATCAACCCAACTTGAACGCATGGACAATATAATACTTGAGTGCGCTATTGTCAAGTTTTGTCTGTGGACATTCGTATAGTTTGATTTAGGATTGAGCCAACTGTTGAATTTTAAGGGCTTAACAAAGAATTCGGACTCTGATAAGTAACTCTCAAGAACCGTTATGGCGGTCTTCACCAAGCAGGCGCGAAACGAAAAAGGCGTAGTGGACGCCGGAAAAAAGCGCGAACGCGAAGACTAGAACGTAGATTGTCGGAAGATAATAGCCGCTGCCGTTTGGAAATATGGCTGCGAAGAGAATGGCGACGACAGCAAAAATCTGCACCGTCGTGCTTGTTTTGCCGAGCCATGACGGGCGAAAGCCACGAAAGCCTGTCACGATGTTGATTGCCGCCGCGCCGACGATGATAAAAATGTCGCGGCTCAAAACGGCTGCCGTCACCCAGAACGGCACAGGAAAGTGCGCGGGCTTCGGCTGCGGGCTAATCGAAGGCAACGAAAGCACTATGAAGGATGTGACGAGAAGAAGTTTATCGGCAATCGGATCGAGAATTGTGCCGAGTTGCGATTTCTGGTCGAAGCGTCTGGCTAATAACCCGTCCAAGCCGTCGGTCACCCCTGCCAGCACAAAGACGCCGAGCGCTGTCCCGAATCGCCCGTAAAAAAGCAGCGTCACGAAAACCGGCACGAGCACCATGCGAAACACGGTGAGCACATTCGGCAGGGTGATGATTCGTGAGGACATAGAAGAATTTGCGATTTTTGATTTGCGATTTTCGATTGGAAGCAGACTGAAGGTTCTCTGAATTTCAAATCGCAAATTGGCAATCGCAAATCAAAAATACTATGCGGCGCAACGCAGTTCGAGCAGTGTGACTTCGGGCGGAGAGCCGTAGCGAATCGGCAGCACCACTGTGCCGAGGCCGCGCGAAACATAGATTTGCGTATCGCCGCGTCGCCCCAGCCCGCGCAGTATGCGGCGGCGCGGTTTGCCCGAAGCGCTTCGTTCCGAGCGCCACGCGACTTGCCCGCCGTGCGTGTGGCCGCTGAGCACAAGATCAACGTTAGCGCGTGCGGCGCGGCGCAAAATAGTCGGATTATGCGCGAGCAGCAGTTTCATTTCGTCTGCTTGCGAGCCTGCCAGCGCGAGCGGCAAATCCTCGAGGCCGACCATCGTATCGTCCACGCCCGCGAGCCAGAAACTCGCGCCCGCCAACTCGAAACGCAAGCCTTCGTTAATCAACACGCGAATGCCTTCGGCGCGAAAAAGGTCTGCGACGAGCGGCGCATCCGTCCAGTGATCGTGATTGCCGAGAACGGCGAAGACGCCGTGTTTTGCACGCAGACGCCCGACGAGTTCGGCGCACGGCGCGGCGTATTCGCGTTCGTGCGAAACGTAATCACCCGTCAAGGCGATGATGTCCGGCTTCAGGCTGTTGGCTGTTTCAATCGCGTGCTCGAGTTGCCCGCTGCCTGTAAAAGGGCTGTGGTGCAAATCCGTTAATTGAACGATGCGCAAGCCGTTGAGGATGCGCGGCAGTCGCGGAAGACTTATGGCGTGGCGCTCCACCGTCAACGCAAACGGTTCGGCAAAGGCGGCGCGCGCGAGTTGCGCTAAACCGGGAGCGAGATTGGCGGCGAGCGCGCGCAAGGGCATTGCTTCACGCCGCGCATTTCGGTTGCCGATTCTGTTATTGCGTCGCTGCTTCCAGAGGAGATTTGTTGGCATGACTTATAAAATGTTCGGGGGCTGATAGAACTGATTAAAGCGTGTTCGCTTCCATGGACGCACATGCTTTGGAAAAGTCCGCGTATTATAAAGACGAAGATTCCGAAGCGCAAACCCGCAGGCGATTACTTACAAGGAAATTTCGAGGGTAGTTTCAAGCAATCAATCGAAAAGACGTTGCGGCGTGGCAGTCTTGGCTTTCTTCGCGGCGCACTTTTTTTCTCTTTCCGCGCCCGCCGAGCCGGGATAATGCGCGAGATGCTCGGCGTTAAAGCCCAGTTCGCGCAGGCTCGCGGCAAACTTCGGCTCGCCGTGCATCGTGATGATTCTTTCCGCGCCGGATTCGCGCGCGAGTCGCACGAGTTCGTCGTAGTCCGCGTGATCCGACAGGGGCAAAATCAAGTCCACGTTTTTGTACATGTACGGCGCGCTTTTGTGCAGCGCCCAGCCCGTCAGCATAATCACGTAACGCCGCTCTATGTTCATCACCATCGCTTGCTTGCGGCAACCGGGCGGCGCAACAAGAACGCGCCCGCGCAAATGTTCGCGGTCATATTTTTCGTATGTGCCGGAAAACTCCACGCCGAGTTCCCTGTAAATTTCCGACATATTCCAGACAGACCCGTGCAGCGTCACGCGATAACCGCGCCGCAACAGAAGTTCGAGCGCCTCTTGCCCCTTGCCTAAAGCATAGCCGAGCACCACAGGCACTCTGTCATCCGAAAGCGCGCGGTCAACGCCCGCATAAAGGCGATCAAACGTCGCCACATCCGGCGGAAAACGATAAAGCGGATCGCCGAACGTCGATTCCATGATGAGCGTATCGCACGGCACGATGACCGCGCTCTCCGCCGTTACGTTCGGGCGCAATTTTATATCGCCCGTGTAAACAAGCCGCTCCCCATCTGCTTCAACGAGCACTTGCGCCGAGCCGAGACAATGACCCGCCGGATACATTGTCAAAGCGTAACGTCCATAATCTCTGCGCTCGCCGTAATTTAGAATTTCCGTTTCCGCATCGCCGCGACGGTGGCGAAAAATACGCGCGGTTTCCGGCGTGGCGATAATCGCTTTGTGCTCCGCTATGTGATCCGAATGCCCGTGCGAAATCACGCAGCGCTCGCGCCCGCCCGCCGCATCGATCCATAAATCCAGATCGGGCAAATATAATCCATCATGGTATTCAACTCTCAGCACTTAACACGCGCCTTTCCTTACTAACAAGCGACGGCGAAACGGTATGGACATTTTTCGCGCACGCTCGTTCAAAATTTTCGACGGTTTATCTTTCGCAGCGCATCACGCGTATATTATAGTGCAGTCGAGAAAGGCACGCCACGACATGCTTCCGTTGTCAGGATCAATTTAATGGACGAAAAAATTTTAATGAATCGCGCAGACGTTCCGGTTGAAACTGCCGTCAAAAGCAGGAAGCCCGAAAAGGCGCTCAAGGCGGGCTTGCGGACGATAGCGATTTTCGAGGCGACCAAAGGCGTGATTGTGCTCATCATCGGCATCGCTCTTTTGACGCTTATTCACCGCGACGCGCAGAATGTGGCTGAAACAATCGTGCGCTATTCGCACCTCAACCCGGATCGCAGATTCCTGCGCCGCTTCGTCGAATTTGCCGGAACAGTCTCGGACGCGCGCCTGTGGCTGATGGCGGGAATCGCGCTCGTGTATTCGACGATTCGCTTCACGGAAGCTTATGGATTGTGGCGCGCGCGTGCGTGGGCGGAATGGTTCGCAATCATCTCCGGCATGGTTTATGTGCCAATCGAAATTTACGAACTCGCGCGCCATCCGAGTCTTTTCAAAGTGGGAGTGCTTCTCTTCAACATCGCAATCGTCGCTTACATGATCTACGTTCGCTGGTACGCAGGCCACGATCCTGAAACGACGGCGCGCCTGCAAGGTAAAACGCCCAACTCAAACAATTACCTTTGATGATTGGAAAAAAGCTTCGTCTCTGGACGTTCGGCGCGTTCATCCTCATCGGCGCGCTCGCGTATTCAAACATCGCGGGGGCGTTTTTTCTTTCCGACGATTTCGATCAAATAGGCAAAGTGCGCGCGGGCAATCTGGCTGTGACGTGGGGACAGGAGCACGGCGGATTTTTTCGCCCGCTCTTTATCTTGAGCTACTTCGTTGACGTGAAATTGTGGAACGCCGCGCCGCTCGGATTTCATTCCACCAACATCCTGTTTCACACCGCTAACGCATTTCTCGTCTTCCTTTTATCCCAAAGCTTAATCGAAGAATTTTGTGCGCAGTCGAGCCGGGAAGAAGCGCAAAGGGTTTCGCTCGCAGCGGGTTTGATTTTTCTGCTGCATCCTTCGCACACCGAAGCCGTTTCATGGATTTCGGGGCGTGCCGATTTGATTGCAGCTTTTTTCAGTCTCTTGTCTTTGACGTTTTACGTTTCATGTTGGCGAACGAAGAATTCGGCGCGCATCTTTTTTTCACTTCTTTTCTTCGCGCTGGCATTGCTCGCCAAAGAATCCGCCATCTGCCTTCCGTTCGTCGTACTCCTCATCGAAGTTACTCGCGCTTGGCAGCAAAGAAACAAAGAAATTTTCCGGCGCGCGATAAAAACAGTCGCGGCATTCGTCGCGTTGCTGCTCGTTTTTATTGCGGCGCGTTACCTTGCGATAAATTCTTTAATCGGCGGCTACGGCGCATCGCAGCACTTGAATTTCTCCCCGTCATGGATTCGTGACCGGCTACTGCAATTTTCTCTGCGCGCCATGTTGCCGCCATTGCCCACGCAACTCTCGGCGATATTATTGAAGCCGCTCAAATCGCCCGTGTTCGTTTTGTTCGCCATTGTTTGCGCCGCGCTCATCGCCGCCGTTGTTGCTCATAGACACAAACGACAATCAATCGACGCGCGCAGGCCGCAGAACATTTTCATGTGGCTGCTCGTCGCATCTTTTCTGTGCTCTTTGCTGCCGGTTATCAATTTGCGCTTGAGCTTATACGACACGCAGGGCGAGCGTTTTTTGTATCTGCCTTCCGCGTTCTCGTCCATCGCGCTCGCGTATGTTTCGATGATTCTTATTCGCCGCACAAGATTCTGGATGTTGTTAATCGGGTGCTTGTTGATTTTCTATTCGTCGGCGCTTTATCGCAGCAATGAAAATTGGCGCGAAGCGGCGCGGCTTTCGCAAACGATTTTGGACGACCTCGCAACGTCATCCGAACACAACAGCATATTGATCGTGAACGCGCCCGACAATCTGAAGGGCGCGCCCGTGTTTCACAACGGACTAGCGGACGCGCTGCAAAACTTTCAAACCGCAAGGCAGTTCACAGACGTGCGTCTCGTTGCGCTGCACAGCATTCAATCGGTGAACGATCCGATTGAATCAGCGGCAAATCATCAATCAATCGCCGTTCGCTTGCCCGATGAGGCAAACGAGTTCGGGCGCGTTGACGAACATCTTCAATGCGTCGAAATTATCGATCACACGAATTTTTTTCTGCGGCTTCGACTCGATAACTGTCCGGCGGCAATGGACGTATTCGTATTCGATAAAGGCCGTATGCAAAGAATTGCAACGCTTCCTTAAAATTTTTGTTTCAGTTCGGCAGCAAGCGCCAATTGTTCGTCGGCTCCGGCGGAATAACTTTGTGACGCTCGACCCAATCAATAATCAGATCGCGTATTTCTTCACTTGAGCGATAAACGACGGGCGCATTTTTGTACATCGTGAAGCCGCCGCCGCCGTTGATGCGATAGTTGTTTGTGACGAGCCGCAGCTTTTGCGCCGGTGTAACAGGCTGATTGTGAAAGCGCAGATTTTCGATGCGCCCGCCGAGTGGTTTGCTTATATCGAGGTCATATGTGACGCCTTCGGCGATGTCGAAATTATAGCCGGGAATTTTTTCATCGACGAGATCGGCAGCCGCTTTGTTCGGCACATAGGCGCGAAAATATTCCGCCGAATGTTCGAGCGCGTCCTTTAATTGTTTGCCCGTCACTTCGAGGACGGCAAGCGTGTTTTCGTATTCGTAAAGCCCTGCAATGTCACGCACAGTAACGTCCCCGCGCGGAATGCGCGCCTGCGGATTAAAGCTCGCTGCCATTGAAACATCCGCCTTTCCCGCTTCGAGCTGCACGCGCTGAATCAAATCGAGAATCGCCGTATCACGAAAGCGCGCGTCGCGCGCCGTGAGTTCCGCAGACGATTCGCCGATCACGCGCCCGAGCCAAGCCTGTGTTTCGCGGTCATACGGCTGAACGATTCTGGAAATTTCTTCGTCCGGTTTGACGCGATCATCAACGGGAATCGTGCGCGCCGATTTCGCCGCGACACGCCAGCGCCCACCGCCATCGGCATTGGCAGCCGCTTCGCGTTCGAGGTACAGGTCAACGCGCGCGACGCGGCGCGCCCATTTATCCGCCTGCGTTAGAAGCACGCCGTTGATGTAAACGCCCGGCACTTCGCGGTGCGTGTGTCCCATCAAAATCACGTCCACGCCCGGCACTTGTTCAGCAATAGAGACAGCGGCGTTTTCGTTCTTGACTTGTCCGGGATCGACTTTGCCTGTGCGCAAATCTTCTTCCAAGCCCATGTGCATGGCGATTACGACGACATCTGCGCGCTCTTTTTCGCGCAAGATTTTCACCCACTTGCGCGCTTCGGAAACGGTTTCACGAAACTCAAGGCCAGCGTAGTTTTCCGCGTTCTCCCAATTCGGAATGCCCGGCGTCGTCAAGCCTAAAATGCCGACGCGCACGCCGTTCGCTTCCTTGACGAGATACGGGTCATACGCCGTTTGGTCTGTTCCCTTTTTATAAGTATTCGCGGAGAGCCAAGGAAAGTTCGCTTCGCGGCGTGCCTTGCCTAAAACGTTCAGGCCGAAATTGTATTCGTGATTGCCGACGGCCATCGCGTCGTAGTGCAGCGCGTTCATGGCGAGCATCATCGGATCGGGCGGAGCGTTGTTTTTTTTGTTGTGGTAATAAACGAGCGGCGTTCCTTGAATCGTGTCGCCGGAATCGAGCAGCAGCAAGTTCGGATTCTCTTTGCGTGCTTGCTTAATCACCGTTGCGGCTAAAGCAAGCCCGCGCGCATCAGGTTTGTTCGCGTAGTAATCAACGGGCAAGATGTTGCCGTGCATATCAGTGGTCGCAAGAATCGTGATTTGCGCGCGCGCCGTGTTGCCTTGAATAATTATCGGCGCGGCGGCAGTCGAACGCGTCAGGCAAATGCTCATTGCGCATAAAGCAAAGAGTAATAGCGCCATCAAAAATAGCGATAACGATTTGACGCGAAGGAATTTATTTTTTGTTTTCATTTGACTTTAGATGTGATTGCCGGAAATTAGTTTTGTCGAACAGCGCGCGTTGAAACTGGCAAACGTGCAATGCTGCTTCGCGCTTAACCTTCGCCTGTCGCGGGACGAGCGGAACCGCGTTCGTCGATTGCTGCGGCGGAAATCTGCTCGGCTTCTTCCGTAAATTTCCGCAGAGACAGTCCGCGCCGGACGAGAAACATCACGCCGATTGCCGCCCAAGCGATGACGCGCGCCTTGCGTATAATGGCGAGCGTGACGCCGATGCCCGTGCCGATAGCAAGCGCGCCTGACAGAAATCCCGTCACCGCTTCGTCCACGCCGATGCGCAAAGGCACGGGCTTAAAAACGACGTTGACGAGACGGTTGATCCATTCGAGCGCGAAGGCCGTGAGCAGAGTCGGCGGCGTGTCGCTGATAAAAAGCAGCACGACGTAAATCTCCGCGACGCCCGCGAGATGAAAGCAACATTCGAGCAGCAGTATAGGGAGAAAGCGCGAACTGTTTTCGGCGTAGAAACTGTATATTTTATCTTCGACGGCGCTCGCTCGCGGGTACGCCTTCGCAATCCACTTTTGCCCTAGCCCACGCCGCTCCAAACTCTTGAGCGCGCCGCTGACAAACTTTATTTGACGGCGCATAGCCCAGTACGCCAAAGGCAAAAGAACGACGACGGCAACGAGCGCGCCGATGCTTGCGATGCGCAGAATCTTCGGCAGCGAAAAATTGAGCAGCAGCGTCAACGCGCCTGTGAAGATAACGAGCGCCACCGACAAAGTGTAAAAAAGCAGTTCGACGGCGATGGCGGAGACGGCTGGCACAAGCGGCACGCGGTCACGCACGAACGCCGCCTTCGCAGGCTCCGTGACGACCATATTAAGCGGCCCCGCGATGTTGCCGACGGCGTCGCTTGTGACAAAGGTTTTGAAGGCGTCGCGGAAACGCAGCTTGTAAGGCGCTTCAAAGCAGCGCATCCACGCCAGCGCGCGCACCGCGAAACGGATTCCGGCGATGAGAAAGACCAGCAGAAAGCCCGCGCCGAGGCGTTTGATGCCGCCCGCGATTTCGCGCACGCCCGCCTTTTCCACAAAGTAAACAAAGAGCACGACGCCCAGCACCGCAAAGGCGATGCCTAGATACGTCCACTTCTTGTTCGAGCTTTTTTTCAAATCAACAGCTTGGCTCATCATTTGGTCTTAACAGCGCGCAGGAAAATTTTGCCACAGAGTCGGGCAGTTTCCAGTAGCTAAGGCGGCGGCTTCGTGCCATGAACTCAAAATTGAAAACTGCTTTCCCCTCGCCCGGTCATTCTACGTTTAAGCGCGTGCGAGCGAAAGCGGCGCGCGTAAAGAAATAGTTGCGAGGCGTGGATTGATCGGTCTTTAGTTGTGCCTTCCCTGCTTTCGTTTCGGTTCATGCGCGCAAGGTTGACCGTGAGTGTTTGGATAAGCGATGCTACGTTGCTAAAATCAATTCAATTTAACGCGGAACGAAATTCTTAAATTCTTATGAGCCAAACAAAAACGGATCACACAGTTTCCGAACAAACGACAAGCGCGGCCTTGACCGTGCTTTCCGAAGACGAAGAAATGTTTCGCTCAAGCGTGCGTGAGTTTGCCGAAGGCGAATTGCGCCCGCGCGTCGAAGCGATGGACGAAGCGGGCAAGCTCGATCCGGCGCTCGTCAAACAGTGTTTCGGACTCGGGCTGATGGGCATCGAAACGCCGGAAGAATACGACGGTGCGGGCGCTAAGTTTTTTACAGCGATTCTCGCCGTCGAAGAACTCTCGCGCGTCGATGCTTCAGTCGGCGTCTTCGTCGATGTCCAAAACACGCTCGTCAATAATTGCATTCTGCGATGGGCGAATGATGAGCAGAAAAAGAAATATCTGACGCAACTCGCAAGCGATAAAGTCGGCGCGTATGCTTTGAGCGAGGCAGGCTCCGGCTCCGATGCCTTCGCCATGCAGACGCGCGCCGTCGAACAAAGCGATCACTACGTTATCAACGGGCGCAAGCTCTGGATTACGAACGGCAACGAAGCGGAAATCTTCGTCGTCTTCGCCAACGCCAACCCGGAAGCGGGCTATCGCGGCATCACCGCCTTTATCGTCGAGAAAAATTTCAAAGGCTTGTCAGTCGGCAAAAAAGAAAACAAGCTCGGCATACGCGCGTCGTCAACCACCGAAATTATTTTAGAAGACGTACATGTGCCGAAAGAGAATGTGCTCGGCGAAGTCGGCAAGGGATACAAAGTTTCCATCGAAACCCTGAACGAAGGGCGCATCGGCATCGGCGCCCAGATGATCGGCATCGCGCGCGGAGCCTTGGGCGCGGCGCTTCGCTACACGGGCGAGCGCGAGCAGTTCGGCAAGCCTATACGCGATTTTCAAGGCGTGCAATTTCAACTTGCGGAAATGGCGACGCAATTAGAAGCCGCGCGTTTGATGGTCTACAACGCCGCGCGCTTGAAGGATGCGGGACTTTCCTTCGTCAAAGAAGCGGCGATGGCGAAACTTTACTCGTCGCGCGTCGCCGAAGCGATTAGTTCCAAAGCGATAGAGCTTTACGGCGGCTACGGCTTCGTCAAAGATTACCCTGTCGAAAAATTCTGGCGCGATTCCAAAATCGGCGCAATCTATGAAGGCACTTCAAATATGCAATTACAGACCATTGCCAAACTCATTACTACGGGCAGGCAACCGCTGACGGATTAAAAGATGACCACATCGCGCATTGAAACATTCACGCAGATGCTCGCGGGCGATCCCGAAAACGCGCTCGTGCGCTTCGGTCTCGCCAACGAACTCCTGAAGGCCGAACGCTACGAAGAAGCGATTGCGGCGCTCAAGGAATATCTCGCGCAGGCAGACGACGAGGGCGCGGCTTACGGAATGCTCGCGCGCGCCTACGAAAAAATGAATCAACGAAATGAAGCCCGCGCTGCTTACGAACAAGGCATCGCTACGTCCGAATCTCACGGGCATCCGTCGATGGCAGAAGACTATCGCATGACGCTCGCCAGCGATTACGAAGATTGATTGGCGCGCCGCAACTTTGAATTACCGGAAGCTTGCTTTTCTCAAACGCACGCTTCACTCGCAAGGAGATTATTATGCAGGCAAAGCACCTCATCGCTTCAACGGCACTCTCTCTTTTAGTTTGTTCCTCAAACGCTTTTGCGCAAATGCCCGTACCCACTTCCACGCCCGCGCCGACAGAGCAGCAAAAGCAAGCGCAAAAAGAGGTCGAGAAAAAGGCGCTCGCGCTTCTCGAAGACACTATCGCGGACGCGCAGTCGCTTCGCGTTCCCGAAAACCGCGCGCTCGTCACGGCAACTGCCGCCGATCTGCTTTGGACACGCGACGAAAAACGCGCCCGCTCGCTTTTCACAGACGCGCTCAACGCATTAGCCGCCGCCCGCACCGCAAGTTCAGGAGCGAACAACGCAGAGGACGGTGAAGGCGCGGGGCGCAACTACGCAAACTATGCTGGCTACATGGCCTCCGCCCTACGGCAACAATTGTTGCAGATGGTCGCACGCCACGATGCCACGCTCGCGCTCGATCTGCTGCGCGCCGGAAGTTCTGTTAAGCAAGCGCCCGCATCCGACGCGTCCAAAGTCGCCGCGCCCGCGCAAGCGAATCAAAATCGTGGAATGATGGATGAAGACGCGCGGCTCGAACAAACTTTGATTGCGCAGATTGCCGCCACCGATCCGAAAACGGCGCTTCGCATCGCCGAAGAAAGTTTAGCGAAGGGCGTTTCACCGAATCTGCTTTCCACACTCCGCGTGCTGCAAAGAAAGGACGCGGAGGCGGCGACAAAACTCGCGGGCAGCATTGTCGAGCGTCTCCACAACACCAACTTTCAAACCAACCCGGAAGCGGCATTCGTCGTGATGCAGTTGTTCGACATAAGCGCGCATCCCGAACGCTACGGCTCACGCCAAGCGGCTACGGGCGATACCGCCGCCGCAACCGCTGAAGCTGCAAAGAAGCCGCAATCGTTGCTCAGTGAAACGGCGTCGCGCGATTTGGCAGACATCGCCGCCTCTGCACTGCTTAACAAAGGCGTGACGGGAGGCATCCTTTATCAAGACACGGCGCTGCTTCCGTTTATCGAAAAGTATGCTCCGGCACGCGCCCCGCAAATACGTCGCAAACTCGCCGACATTAAAAAAACGATTGATCCGCAAGAGCAAGCACTTATGAAATATCAAGAGCAGTTTCAGAGCGGCACGATTGACGGTATGTTGCAGGCTGCATCCGAAGCTCCGGCGTCGGTGCGCGCTGCGCTTTACCAAAGTGCCGCATGGAAGGCTCTCTCGCAAAACGACACGACGCGCGCGCGCCAGATTATTCAGGACAAAATAACCGACACGCAGGAGCGCGCTCAACTGCTCACGCAAATAGACCGACAGGCGCTCACGCAAGCATTGCGGCTTGGCAAGCTAGATGAAGCCAGACAAATGCTGCGCGAACGCGGCACGCGCTCAAAGAAGGATCAAGCGATGATGCTCGCCATGCTCGCGCAGGTGGCGGCGAAGAAGGGTGATCGTAAATTCGCGCTCGATGTCCTAGACGAAGCGCGCCAGCTCGTGCCTAATTCGCAAGCGCAAAATCAAGATCAAATAGACGCGCAACTCGCCGTCGCTGCCGCTTACACCTTCGTTGAACCGGCGCGCAGTTTCGAGATCATCGAGCCGATGATCGACCAAGCGAACGAACTCATACGCGCGGCGGCGCTGCTCGATAAATTCGGCAATTCCGGCCAGAGATTTTTCCGTAACGGCGAATTAATGCTCTCGATGTCAGGCGGTGCTTCGTTTGCGATTCGCAGCCGCTACGGGCGCGCTCTTACGCTTCTTGCCAATGCCGATTTTGACCGTGCGCGCGCTGCCGCAGACCGCTTTCAGCAACCCGAACTGCGCGTGATGGCGCGGCTTCTTATTGCGCAGGGCGCGCTCGACACAGCAGCGCCGCAATCGACACTGCCGCCGTCGGAATTAGATTTTATGCCGGGCGAAATGAACTCGTTTGGCGGCGGCACAATGGTTATCGGCAATCAATAAAATCGGCGGCAAGACGCGCGAATTCGTGCGTGCGGGCAGGAGCGTGGTTTGTCACCTGAAAGTTAATACGCTAAATTTAACGAACGAGATAAGTAAAGACGAGGAATAAACAATGGCGACGGCTCTAAAAACACGCGAGTATAAAGGTCTCGACCGCGAGCAGATGATTTCCATCTATCGCACGATGTATTTATCGAGGCGCATCGACGACAAAGAGATTCAATTAAAAGGCCAGAACAAAATCTTTTTTCAAATCAGCGGCGCGGGGCATGAGGCCGTGCTCGTTGCGGCGGCAATGGCTTTGAAGCCCGCTTACGATTGGTTTTACCCATACTACCGTGACCGCGCGCTTTGTTTGCAACTCGGCATGACGCCGCTCGAACAACTCCTTTCGGCAGTCGGCGCGGAAGCAGACCCGAATTCGCACGGGCGACAAATGCCTTCGCACTGGGGACACACGGAACTGAATATCGTTTCGCAGTCTTCGCCGACCGGCACGCAGTTTCTGCAAGCCGTCGGCTGCGCTGAAGCGGGTTATCGCGCAACGCTCGTCGAAGAATTGCAATCGCTCGTCAAAGGTTTTCAGAAAGACGAAGTCGTGTACGTTTCGACAGGCGACGGCACGACGAGCGAAGGCGAATTCTGGGAAGCTTTGAACACGGCATCGAACTTGAAATTGCCCGTGCTGTTTCTCGTCGAAGACAACGGCTATGCCATCAGCGTGCCCGTCGAAGTGCAAACGGCGGGCGGCGATATTTCCAAACTCGTCGCAGGTTTCCCGGATTTATACATTCAAAAATGCGACGGCACAGACCCGATTGAATCGCTCGAAACTCTGCGCCGCGCCGTTGATTATTGCCGCGCGCGCAAAGGCCCCGCGTTCGTACATGCGCAAGTGATTCGCCCGTATTCGCATTCGCTTTCCGACGACGAAAAACTTTATCGCCCGGATGAAGAACGCACTTCGGATGCGGAACGCGATCCCGTCAAACGCTTCGGCGCGCTGCTTATCGAAGAAGAATTTTTGACGCAGGACGAGTTGCAAAAAATCAAAGATGAAGTTGACCGCGAAGTCTTGGAAGCCGCAGACCTCGCGCTCTTAAGCCCGCAGCCTGCGCCGGAAACGGCAACGCAATTTGTTTACTCGCCGGACGTCGATCCGACGGCAAAAGAATTCGATTCCGAAGAAGGCGCGGAGCTTTCCGGCAACGCTGGCACGATGGTCGATCTCATCAATCGCTGCTTGCATACGGAGATGGCGCGCGATAATCGCATCATCGTCTTCGGCGAAGACGTGGCGGATGTTTCGCGCGAAGAGAACTTGGAAAAAGTGAAGGGTAAGGGCGGCGTCTTTAAGGTGACGGCGAACTTGCAAAGAAAGTTCGGCAGCGCGCGTGTCTTTAATTCGCCGCTCGCCGAAGCCAACATTATCGGGCGCGCCATCGGCATGGCGACGCGCGGCTTAAAGCCCGTCGTCGAGATTCAATTCTTCGATTATATCTGGCCTGCTTATCATCAACTGCGCAACGAAATGGCGTTGATGCGCTGGCGCTCGGCGGGAGATTTCAGCTGTCCTGTCGTGGTGCGCGTGCCTGTCGGCGGCTACTTGAAGGGCGGCGCAATTTATCACTCGCAATCCGGCGACACGCTGTTCACGCATATTCCCGGCTTGCGCGTCGTTTATCCTTCAACTGCTTTGGATGCCAACGGACTTCTGCGCACGGCGATTCGCACGGACGATCCCGTAATCTTTCTCGAGCACAAACATCTCTATCGTCAGGCGTACAACAAATCGCAGTATCCGCCCGACGATTTTATGATTCCGTTCGGCAAAGCAAAGACGGTGCGCGAAGGCACGGACATTTCCATTATCACCTTCGGCGCGCTCGTCCAGCGCTCCATCGTTGCCGCCAAGCAAGCCGAGCAGCAGCAAGGCATCAGCGTCGAAGTCTTAGACCTGCGAACACTCGCGCCCTATGATTGGGAAGCAATCGTCGCCACCGTGAAAAAGACCGGCAAGGTTATCATCGCGCACGAAGACGCGCTCTCGTTCGGCTACGGCGCGGAGATGGCGGCGCGCATCGCAGATGAATTGTTTGAATATCTGGACGCACCCGTTCGCCGCGTCGCCGCACTCGATACTTTCGTCGCCTATGCGCCGCAACTCGAAGACGCGATTCTGCCGCAAGTCAACGACGTCGCACAGGCGATCACACAGCTTTATAAGTATTAATTTTTCCCGATAAAGATACACGGTAAAGATAAAAGAGAGGCAGCCGGATTAACGGCTGCTTCTCTTTTTCTGCGGGATAATTCTGATGCGAAAACGTCGTTATTCTCTCCGTCAGCAATGACACTTCCATAGCGATTTTCGATTGCGCACGAGGCAAAAATAATTGTAGGGGCAGCAGCTTGTCCCTGCCCGCCTTGCGATTCCACAAAGCACGGGCAGGGACAAGCCGCTGCCCCTACATAACACAATCGCCTAAGCCAACGAAAATCTTATCTCAAGTCGGCGCATTGCCGTACACTCAATGTATTGTTATACGTCGTTTCGCGCGCTTTTATAGGAATTCTTGGGCAATTTACTTAAGTTTTGCAAACGGCATAATCCTTGCTCTATGCTGTATCGAAATCTGTTACTTCTCTCCCGACGACATAAATTCTAAAAAAAGGAAATCAAACAAATGAAGAAACAACTACTTTGTATCGCGGGCAGTTTTACTCTTTCGCTAGTCGCTGCTGGCGCGACGCTTGCGCAAGATACAATGCCACAGCAGCAGACCACTACCACAACCACCACACAGACAACTCAAACAACCCAAAACGCTGACGGCAGCTATACGGTAATTCAGTATCCGACGGACAAGGAAGTGATGGTCAATCTCTCGCCGACGACGATGATTCCCGGCGCTTCCGGCACAGCAAAGATTATGCGCAGCGGCACGAGCACCGCCGTCGATCTTAATCTGATAGGCTTGACCGGCGACACAACCGGCTACAATGTTTATGCCGTTGATTCATCGGGCAAAGCTACTTTACTCGGCCCCGTGACGGTTGATAACGGCACAGCGAAACTGACCACGACAACGCCGCTCGACAAGTTTATGCTGGTGCTCTCGCCCGAAGCGAATCTGACGACAGTCGGCGCGAACAACAACGTCGTGTTGCGCAGTGCAGTACCCGAAGGTTTTGCGGTTGTGCCTGTCGCGCAAAGCGGCCCGAAGGATGGCGCGCCCATTGGCGAACGCGTCGTAGCGACCACTACGGCGGGCGCAACTTCTGTTTATAACGCTCCGCTGCTCGGCATTCCTAACTTTCGTCGCGGCACGGACACGCACCTCAAAGTAAGATTTGCGGGCGCAATGTCAGGCACGCGCGCCAATGTTTTTCTAGAGCCGCGCAAAGACGGCCCGACTGAAATCAAGATGCGTTTCCACGATCTTAAACTCGCTCCGGCGAATTCCAGACTGATTCTGTGGGCGGTTGCTCCCGATAACACCTACACAAAAATCGGTCAGGTAATTAACACGGGCGGACGCAACGAAACGGAAATCAAAGGCGAAACAGCGCTCAAGGATTTCGGCCTCTTCGTAACTGCCGAAACCACCGACGCACCTTCGCCGACAAGCCCGATTGTCGGAACCATCGTCGTTCGTTAAGCCAAACACGCAACAAAAACCCGTTCGCAGTCGAGCGAGCAAACAAGCAAATAAAAAGAGGCCGCCTTGAATTAAGGCGGCCTCTTTTGCTACGCCGGTTAAGACTCGAAAACACTGAACGCAACTCAACGATTTGCTTTTAATTTCCCGCCGTGTTCGTGAAGAGTTTTTGGTCTATGCGCGCCGGATCGCCGATTACGACAAAGCGTATGTTGCGCATGTAAAGACGCGCGACGCGCTCGACATCGGCGGGCTTGACGGCACGCACTTTTTCAATAAAGTCGAGCGAGGTGCGCCAGCCGCCGCCGATAAGTTCATAGCGCGCGAGTTCTCCGACCTGTGCTCCGTTGGTTTCCTGATCGAGATAATAATTCGTCAAAAACTGCGCGACGATGGCGGTTACATCTTCCGTCCCGATGGGTTCATGTTGCAGCCGCGCGATTTCGTCGAGCATCACGCGCGTCGCTTGATTAGCGTCAACGGCTGTCACGTAGATGCCGCCGATGTTGGCATCCTGACTGCCGAGAAAAGCGTTCGGCGCATACGAGAGATTTCGTTTGACGCGCACTTCCTCAAACACTCGGTCACGCAGAATGCTGGAGGCGACGCGCATCGCATAAATGTCCGGCGAGGTCAAGGGCGGCGCGGCAAATAGTCCCTGTATGTAGTTGGTCGGCAGGCCGCGCTTCGTCACTTCAACCGACGGCGTATTAAAGGCGAGAGGCGGCGCGGGTTGCTGATGATAATCGCCGCGCGGCAGCTTGCCGAACGAATCAGCAATGCGCCCGCGCAAGGTCGCCGCATCTAGGTCGCCGACAATCACGAGCAGTAATCTGGATGTTTGCAAAAGCTGCGTGTGATAGCGCCGCAAATCGTCTGCGGTCAAGCGCGCGACTGATTCAACTGTTCCCTGCGGGCGATTGCGATACGGATGGTTGGCGTAAGCGACGTGTTCCTGTAAGCGCTGCAAATAAGTATCCGGGTCGTCCGTGTCGTCGCTAAGCGCGGTGACGGTGCGGCTGCGCTCGCGCTCGACATCGTCGGGGGCGAACGCCGGACGAAGCGCGATGTCCGTGAAGATTTCCCAAGAGCGATCAAAGTTCCGGCGCGTCGTGCCGAGCGTCAGCGCAGAGTAATCATAGTTTGCGCCGGAGCCGATCACGGTTCCCATGCGCGCGAGTTCGGAGCGCAATCGTTCACGCGGAAAATTCCGGCTCGCTTCCGTCGCGGCGTCGAGCATTAAGGCTTCGATGCCTGCGTTCTCGGCAGTGATGTTGCGCGAGCCGCCGCGTATAAAAAGCCCTGCGGAAACGGTCTGGCTGCCCACGCGTTTTTTAACGAGCACTTTAAGGCCGTTGACTTCAAACTCTGTGACGAGCGCCGCTTCCTTTGCGGCAATGCTTTTCTCGGCGGGCGTGGCAACGGTTTGTTGCTGCTGCTGCGTAGTCGCCGATTGTGTGGCGATTGATTGCGCGGGCGTTGTTGCTGCTGCTGTCGCCGCCGCGAGAATTAAAGCGAGGCAGAAAGCGGCGGACTGCGCTGACCGCGCCGCGCGCTGGTGAAATTTATTTATCATTGCCGATTAGTTCTTCCGGTTTGAGTCCTGTTTTCGTTGCGGCGTCTTCGCTCATTATGGCGAGTCCGACGTGCGGTTTGCCTTGAATATAATTTGCCACGTAGCGGCTGATGTCGGCGCGCGAAGTGGCGCGCAGATTTTTCAGATAGCCGCGAAAATAATCCAGCCCCGTCGAAGCCCACCAGAAACTGATCGTATGCGTGTAGTCGCTTGTTTTCTCGCGCGAGTAAAGGTCTTCGGCTTCGAGCAAGCCTTTGGCGTTTTCAAGCTGTTCGTCCGTGAAATAATCGCGGTCGTTAAAATGTGCGATTTCGTTATAGATGGCGCGAACGGTGGCGCGCGCTTTGTCGGGCGTGGTCTGCGCAATGACGTTGATGGGGCCGACGTTGCGCTGCGTCAGATACCCGATTGAAACGCCTGTGACGAGTCCCGTGTCAACGAGCGCGCGCTGAAAACGCGAATTGGGCTGCGTCAAAATAAACGAAAAAACGTCCGCCGCGTAAGTCGCAGGATTATCCTTGCCGATGGACGGCCCCTGCCAGCCGATGTTGATGACAACGTTTTGCACGGGCGCTTTGAGAACCGCGCCTTCGCTTTTCTGAAGCGGCGGATGTTCGACGAGCGGAAATTTGACGAACGGATCATCTGCGCGCGCCCAATCGCCGAAGAGTTGCTGCGCCTGTCGATAAATGTCTTCGGCGCGAACATCGCCTGTGACCACGAGCGCCGTGTTGTTCGGCACGTAATAACGCGATTGAATAAGGCGCATCATCGCAGTGGTCGCGGTGGAAACCGTTTGCCGATTACCGAGCGGATTCTTGCGGCTCGGATATTTATAAAAGAGCCGGTCATTCATTTCGCGCTGCAACGGAAAATACGGATTCGATTCGTTGCGGTCAATTTCGCCGATCACCACTTGGCGCTCGCGCTCGAATTCCGATTCGTCGAAAAGCGGATACCTCGCCGCATCGCGCATCAAACGCAAGGCCGTCGGAAAGTTCGGGCTGGTCGTCGTGAAATAATAGTTGACGAGTTCTGTTTGCGTCTGGCCGTTGTAGGCGATGCCGAGTTGCCCTATCTGCCGCAGGTAGTCTTCCTGATTAGCGATGGCGCGGTTGCCCTTAAAGAACATGTGCTCGTAAAGATGCGAGAGGCCGTTTAGTTCCGGCGGCTCCGTATAGGAACCGTTTTTCGCGGCGAGTTCGACGGTCACGAGCGGCACGGTGTGGTCTTCCAACACGACGACTTCGAGGCCGTTCGGAAGCGCGCGATTAAAAAGTTGAGGTTGCTGCGGCGTCGTCGCGGCGGCAGCAGTTTGCGGCGCAGAAGAAGATGATGATGGTGTTGTTGCGGCCTTTGCGCGGGCGGCAGCGGTTTGACCGTGAGCGCCTGACGCGACGAAGATCGAAAGAACAATCGCAGGAACGAGCAGGCGCAGATTCAGATAAATTTTGTTCATAAACGCTTTTCGCTTTTCTGATTAAAGTGACCGCGCGGAATAAAAGTGGCAGCAGAGATGAAACTGAAGACAATCCATTCGCGTTCGGAGTCGCAAGCATTAGAGGCAAATCATAACATGCCGCGTTGCTTGGCTTCGGGCGGGCGCAGCAACACAAACCTTTTCGCTGCCCCGCACTTGCCGTGCGCCTTTCTTTTCTTATTCAGGTCAAGCCGGTGCGCTAAGATTTATCCTAAACTCATACGACGTTTGGCACCCAGAAGCTTTGCCCGTTGGCTTCGATGCGGCGCAGTCCGCGCGCGGGCAATTCTTTTTCCGCTGCGCCGAGAAACGTAAAATGCGGCAAATCGCTCAACACGGTTTGATGCCAGCCGTGCCGCGCCATAATGCGGCGCACTTCCGCGTCCGCGAATTCCGCAACATCGAAGGCGAGCAAGGAAAGATGCTGCGATGCGCCGGGCGCAGCAACCGATTGCAGAATTGTTTTGGAAAAATTCTTGCTGAAAAAAATGCCATCTTCTTCGAGTTCGAGCACCGCCGCGATCTGCGAACGCAAAGGCAACACGCGCAATCTCATGGCTTGCTCTGCGGAAACCTGCCCTTCCTTCGTCCAATAATCAATCGCAGGCGAAAAACGCGTTTCCCACAAACGCACTGTGTCTGCATAGTTTCGACGCGCCGCTTCCGCACCGCCGCGCGGTGAAATGCGCACGCCTGCGTCTTCGGCTTCCGTACACGCCGCCAGCAAATTTTTTAATGCCGCCGGTTGCAATTCGATCATCGTTTCGGCGAAAGCAAAAGCGCCGATGCCCGCTTTTTTTTGAAACTTTGCGACTTCTGTCTCGCTCGAAAAAATGCACGCGGGCGGCACGGCTACGCTCTTGTCTGCGACAAACATCGCGCCGTATTCTTCAAGTATACGCCGCTCCGCCGCATCCTTCAGCGAACACAAATCGTCTGGAGTCATGCCGCGTTCGCCGAGAGCTTTTTCAAGCGCAACGTAGAACGGCGCATTCCTGAATCCGGCGGCGACGCTGCTGCTTTTGTTTCTCGCTGTCATGGCGATTATTCAAACGATTGCTTTCTACGATAAAGGAAGCGCATATCAAAGTAAGCGCTCGCCACACGCCGCGTCACCGCTGCTCTTTGCCGCAAATGTTATACTACGCATTCTTCAAACAAATGAATCAACTCGAACGCTTCGGCGAAATCATAGACACTTATCTGAGGCACGGCTGGCAATTGGAACAGGTGCTGCTCTGCACGGAAACACTCCGCGCGATTGAAGCGATTGCGGCGACGACGATACTATCGCCGAATATCTTGTTTCACGATGCAAGTGTGCGCGAATCGACGGTGGATGCGTTGTGGTTCAAGCGCGCGGCGCAGGCGACGGGGCGCGAGGCTTGGGAGTTGCGCCTTGTCAGCGATTCGCCTTACGCGCTGTTTGAAACATTTGAAGCAGATGAAGCGGAAGAAGACCGCGAAGACGTGCGCCGCGAGATGGAATCTAGATTGATCGAGACGACAAACAACGCGCGCGCAGACAAAGTGTCTCAATCGTCCTGACCCATTACAACGGGAATCTCGAGTCGTTCCGCGCCGCGCATCACAACGGCCTTGATTGTCTTTCCCGGAGCAGCGCGCTTAATGCGCGCGGCGAATTCTTCAACGGTGCGAATGGGCGCGCCGTCAAACTCTATCAACAAATCCTTTTCGCGCAGGCCGGAGAGACCGGCAGCGCTGTTTCGCGCGACTTCGCCCAACTGCACGCCGTAAATACTTGTTCCCGGCACGGCGACGCGCGCGAAATCGGAATCATCCAAACCGAGCGTACCCTGTTTGTCCGCAGCTTTTTCCCACGTATCGGTAAGCTGTTCGACTTGATCTTTCGCGGCAGTGACGAGCGTCGTGTGTTTTGCTTCGCCGTCGCGCAGAAAAATCACATCGACGCTTTTTCCGGCGGGCGTTGCGGCAAGCAATTTTCTCATGTCGCCCGCGCTTTTCACGAATTGATTATCAAAGCTCGTGACGATGTCGCCGCCGACAAGCCCTGCTTTATCTGCGGGCGAGCCGGGAACCGAGACGGATTCAATGAATGCGCCGCCCTTATCATTGTCGCCGGTGGTTATGCTTTTGAGGCCGCTGACGCCGATCATCGAGCGAGTGCCGTTTGTGGTGTCGGCGATTATTTCCTCGCGCACGTTAAGCGCCGCCTCGCGCAAGGCCGCAATTTTTTGGCGCACCGCTATTGTCGCCTCGCGCGCTCGACTCGCAGCAACGCGCGATTCAGGAGTCCTTCGACGGGAATCGGATGAAGTTAGATTTATAAAGACTGTGAAGAACAAGCCGATCACGATCCAGAAGCTCATCCACGTCAGCCAGTGCGCGCCGCGTTTTTTGGTGCGCACGCCTGTTTCATTCTTTTGGCGATTAAAACGAACCGCATTGACGCCGCAGCCGAACGACGGCAGCCGACTGGTTTGCGCCGATATTTTTACATGGTTTTGTTTGAAGTGTTTTTCCAGATTCTTGAATAATTCTTCGACGCCTTTGAACGTGCCATGCACGACATCGTCCGCCACGCGCGCGCCAAAATTTTTCACGCCGTAATCGGTTGCCGTTTCGCGTTGCGGCGACACATCCGACGCGGCAGCGCGAGCACGTTGGCCTACATAATCGGCGGCGCGCGGTGATTGGTCAAAGCGGATCGTCTCGACGTATTCCGCCAGACCTTCGCCCAGACGCTGCCCGCAGGCGCGGCAGAAACGCATTTCGCGCGGCATCGCGGCACGACAGTTAAGGCACGTCGTAGTGACGGCGTTCGCGTGCGGTTCGCCGCCCGACTCGTATCCGGCTTCAGATTGCATAAGATTTCACCGTCAAAGAAATACCCGGAATAGTTTGAACGACGCGATTGTAAGTCGTGCTGAAAGCCGCGTCGTCTGCTTGCCTGCTGTTTTACTGTGGCTTTATACGATAAGCGGCTGTTGTTGGTTGCATTTTCTTGTTTGCCGGTCATGGACGCTTTACAATGAA
>JBPCOJ010000107.1:0-15521 GCA_051000345.1 Pyrinomonadaceae bacterium
CAACATCGTTTGATTCGCAAAGTCTTGGCTCATACAGTGATGGTCTTTTTGAATCTACGACTTGGTCGTGACCCATTAGACCTTGATGGTCTGGTCTCGGCTTAAAAAGAGTCACACATTAGGTTAAGTGATATGTTTTGAAAGAAAGATTAACAGGAGACGGATTCGTTGAGGAATGAGGCTCTTGCTAACACGAATCGAACAGTAATAGGCAAATATATACGCTCGTTATTAAAGGCTGTCAATAGCCGCGTGCCGCTTGTTTGCAGTATTTTGGATGCGAGCTTTTACTCTATTGTTCTTTGAGCTTAACCTCAGCCGCCTTCGGCCACAGCAGGGAAAGAAGAATGGAAGCCGTGAGCACAACGGCGACGACGCCAAGCGAGATGCCGATGGGAATATCTATGTGAACGGCGGTCAAAAGCATCTTCGCGCCGATAAAGGCGAGGACGAGCGCGAGGCCGATTTTGAGGTAATGGAATTTTTCGACGACGCCCGCCAGCAGAAAATAAAGCGAGCGCAAGCCTAGAATCGCAAAGACGTTCGAGGTGTAAATGATAAAGCGGTCGGTCGTGATGCCGAAGATCGCCGGAATCGAATCCACCGCGAAAACCAAATCCGTTACTTCGACAATCACCAGCACAAGCAGCAGCAGCGTGCCTGTGCGTCGTCCCGCTTCGTCGCGCGTGAAGAATTTGTCCTGCTCGTAGTGGCGCGTGATCGGAACAAAGCGCGAGACGACGCGCACCGCCAGATTCTCTTCGGGGTTCACTTCCTTTTCGTCTTGCCACAGCATCTTAAAGCCCGTGTAGACAAGGAACGCGCCGAAGATGTAAATGATCCAGTGAAAGCGATCAATGAGCGCCGCGCCGATGAGAATCATCAAGATGCGCATTACGAGCGCGCCGAGCACGCCCCAGAATAAAACTCTGTGCTGATACTTCGTAGGGACTTTGAAGTAGGAGAAGACCAGCAGAAAAACAAACAGATTATCGACCGACAATGACAATTCGACGAGATAGCCAGCGACGAACTCCAGCGCCTTTACCTGTCCCAGAAACCACCACACGCCGCACGCGAAAAGAAGCGCCAGCGTGACCCAGACCGCGCTCCAGATGCCCGCTTCCTTGTAGCCGACATCATGCGCCTTGCGATTGAAAAGCCCCAGATCAATGCTCAACATGGACAGGACAAAAACGGCGAAGCCGATCCACGCCCAGATCGAATATTCCATGCATTAAGATATAACAAACGCTTTCCGCTCCCGCAACACGGAAGCTGAAGTGAAAGTGGTGCGTCGTGAACGCGGAGGACATTCACGCATGTTAGAATTTGCGATGCGGGCGCGCGAGCGAGGTTGCGGGCGGCAGCGCCTCTCCGTTACAATCCGTCGTTTACAAATAAGAGCCGTAGCGCGCGCATGTATCGAATGTCCTTTAGCATTCTCCGAACGCTTGCGCGCCCGATCAATTATCCGGCGGCTCATCCAACGCTCTCGCGGAAGGTCAATCTGGAATGCTTAAACAGTTAGGGCGTCTCGAACGCACACGCAATATACTTATCGTCGGATTCGTCATTTTAATGGCGGTCAGCCTCGTGCTTTTCTACGCGCCGGGACGAAACTCTGCGGCGCTCGCGCCCGCCACCAGCACGGAAGTTCTGGCGAAAGTCGGCGGCGATAAAGTCACCGTCGGCGAACTCTCCGCGCTCAAGGAAAGCTATCAACAAATGTTCGGCGGGCAGATCAGCCTCGCGCAACTCGGCGGCGACCGCAAGATGCTCGATGGTTTAATTCGCCAGCGCGTGATTGCGCAGGAAGCCGCGCGCCTCGGCCTCGCCGCTTCCGATGCCGAAGTCGCCGATTCGATTCGCAAACAATTTCCCGATGCCTCGAAAAACGCCGCCGCTTTCGAGCGCTACAAGCAAGCCGTCACATCGCGCTACGGCGACATCGCGGCTTACGAAAATGAAGTGCGCCGCCAGCTTTCTGCGGACAAATTGCAGGCCTTCATCACGGCTGGCGTGCATATCTCCGACGAAGAAGTGCAGGACGATTACAAACGCAAGAACACGACTTTCGATGTTGCTTACGTGCCAATCGCCGCCGACAAACTCGCAGGGAAAATTCAACTTTCCGATGAAGACTTGCGCGCCTTTTACGAGCAACACAAAACGGATTACCGCATTCTTGAACCGCAAAAAAAGATTCGCTATCTTTTTATAGACCAAGCCAAAGTCGGCGAGAAATTGCAGATACCCGATGAAGAATTGCGCGGCGAATACGAAAAGCTCGCGCCCGAAAACAAACAGGCGGGCGTGCGCGTCCAGCAAATCGTTTTGAAAGTCGCGCGTCCCGATCTCGATGCGACGGTCAAGGCAAAGGCGGACTCTCTCGCGCAACAAGCGCGCGGCGCGAGCGGAACGGCCACCGAAGAAGCCTTCGCCGAACTCGCCAAGGGAAATTCCGAAGACCCTGCAACAGCGAAAAACGGCGGCACAGTCGCGGGCGTCGTTAAAAAGAATCCGAACAAGCCGGACGATCCTTACCAGAAAGTTTTAGACTTGCAGCCCGGACAAACGACAGACCCGATTAAATACGGCAACGCTTATTATGTTCTGCGACGCGGCGACGCGGTTCCGAAATCCTTCGAGGACGCCAAGCAGGAACTAACTGTTTCCCTGCGCAATCGCCGCGCCTATGCCGCCGCCGCGCAGTTGGCAGAGCGCGCCGCCAATCGCTTAAAGGAAACAAAGGACGCCTCGAAAGTCGCGCAGGAACTGGCCGCCGATGCCAACATGAAGCCCGCTGACATGGTGCGCGAAACACCCTACGTCAAGCCCGGCGACGACGTGCCGAACATCGGCAACTCGCAACAGTTCGAGCAGGCGATTGCCTCTCTCAACAACGCCGGAGACATAGGCGAGCGCACGAGCATCAAAAACGGCTTCGCCGTGCCGCAGCTTATCGACAAAAAAGAGCCGCGCATTCCAGACTTCGATGAAGTGAAGGAAAAGGTCTTGCAGGCCGCGCGAGTGGAGCGCGCCAAAGCACAATTGGATCAAACGGCGCGCGAGTTGGCGGCGAATTCCAACTCGGCGGGTGATTTGAAAGCCGCCGCCGCGCGTCTCGGACTCGACGCGCAGGAAGCAAAGGATTACAAACTAGGCCAGCCGCTCGGACAGGCCGGAACGAGCGCCGCCGCAGACGAAGCCATTTACAATTTGAAGGCGGGAGAAGTCGATAAAACTCCCGTCAAGATCGGCGATAATTGGGTTGTCGTCGCGGCGACAAAGCGCACCGAAGCAGACCTCGCGGAGTTTTCTAAGCAGCGCGAAAAATTGACGCAGACAGCCCTCTCCGAACGCCGCACACAAATCTTCAGCGACTACACGGCTGCCGCGCAAGAGCGTCTGCAACGTGATGGGCAAATCAAAATTTACGATGACGTGCTTGCGAAAATGGCAGACACAGATACGCCCGCCGCCGCGCCGCCCGTTCGACGCGCGCCGCCGTCGTCGCGCCCGCCCGCCGCCAGATAACAATTCGATGACAAACAACGGATGACAAATAATAAAGGCCGCTTCTCGATGAAGAAAGCGGCCTTTATTATTTGTTGGTTGACGGAAATTTACGGTCTTTAGAACTTGCCTATCATCGACGAAATGCCTGCCGTCGGGACGCTGGTCGTCACCTGCACTTCATTGCCATGCGTAGTAATTTTCAGACTATCAAAAACGCCCTGCACCGTCTGGCGTAAATCCGCTGGAGCCTGCGAAACGGCGAGGCCACTGAACTGCTTGAGCGCGCCGAGCGTGCTATTCAGCGCGTTCGCTTGATCCGGGCTACCCGTAATCATTGCAAAAAGCGTCTCGACGTTGCTTCCCGTCGTGTTGACCGAACCGTAGGCCTGCCGGATAGGTGCAATTGATTTGCCGATCTCCGCATTAAAGGCTGTCGCCTGTTGCGCAAGCGAAGCGGGAACATTGCCGCCGAAACTGACGAGTGCGTTCGGATTGCGCGCAGCAAGCGCAACTAAATCCGCGCTGGCGCGATTCGCTATCCCGCCCGCGTTGGCATCGACGGCGGCGCGCACGCCCGTCGGCGCGTTCATGCCGATGGCGAGCGTGTTTGCGTCGAGCGCCGCAACGTAAATCTGCTGCGTCTTGTCCGGCTTGCCCGCGACCTTCGATTTCTCCGTCAACGTAAAATTGTAGATGGACTTGTTATTGTATTTCTGTTCCGTGTATTTGCCGTTGGCGTAGATGCGCCCGGCGGCAACGAGCGCGTCGGCGCTAAATGAGCCGCGCGCGATGGCGACGGCGTTCGACGGATTGCTGTACGGAACGCCGACTGCCACGCGTTCAAACGAGCGCACGTCGAAGCCCGTTTTCGTTTTGATCTTTTCAAGCTCGGCGCTGAACTTTGCCAGCTTCGTCGGATCGGATGCAAGAATGTTCGGAATCGCTTCCGTCAATAAGCGCCTGACATCGACGTAAACCACCGCGTCCGAAGCCGGAAGCATTGCCAGCGCATCAGCCGCCGCCGCCATCGGACTGGCAGCCGCGAACGCCGTGCGCGAAGAATTGAAACTCACCGCCGCGATTACCGCGCCGACCATCAACGCAACCGTTAAAATCGAAGTGTAGATTTTCTTGTTCATAATTAAGTTTACCTTTCTCTTGTTTAAGGAAAAGACGCGTGCCGCCGCTTGTTTGTTAGCCGAAGATTTTTTCTTGCGGGAAGAGCGCCGCGCGCGTGCCGCTCGATCCGCGCGTTATTCGCGCTGCATTTGCACGGGCGCGCTGGTTTCGGATGCCTTTTGCCGCGCGCAAGGTTGGCTCGCCTCGTTCTCTGCGCTCATTAAAGCATCAACACAAAGCACCGGTGCTCACGCGATAATCGCGCGTCGTCAAAAAATTAACGCTTACGTGCGCCTTCATTCGATGGAAAAAGAACTCGAAGCGCGACCCTTCGGTAGCCCGCCGGAATTTCAAACGTCTCCGCCGGAACATTTGTTTCAATATCCCGCAACTCCATAGACCAACGCGCCGCGTCCGCGCCGTTCGCCGAAACGATTTCCTGCTTAGTCGGCATTTGCAACTCGTCATCTATCCAGATCAAACTTTCGCCGACATTGCCGCTCGCTTCGCCCGTGATGCTTGTCGGCGTGACGCGATATTTTGTTGTCGCGCGCCCGCTCAAAATCTCTGCGCCGAGCTTTTCATAACGCGCCGCCGCACGCCCTTTGTTGAGTAATTCGTCCGGCGAAAAATCGCGCGTGGCTTTAGCGGAATTTGCGGATGCCGCGCCTGAACTCGCGTTCGGGGTAGTCTCGTCTGCGTCGTCGGTAAGTTCCGCGTAAAGCTTTTTGTTTGCGTCAAGCAGATAATCGCCTTCGGGAGTTTGCAGCAAAGATACTGTCCTTCCCGTTGGCAGTTCATAGTCCACGCGCCGCCGCGCTCCATCACGAGCAACTGTCATGCGCTGCTCCGCTGAACTTTCTCCGCCAGATTTTTGCGTTGAATTTTGTGATGCCTCTTCGCTTGTCGATTGAGCTGATTGAGAAGAGAGAATGCCTGCCGTCACCATCGTCGCGCGGTAACGTGCCGGTTCCTTCGTCGAGTAGGGCGGCGTCGAGCGCAGTTCACCTTTTGCCGTCGCGGAACCGTTGGCATTGCCGCGCTCGTTTGCGTTGCCGTCCGCGCCGTATCGAACGCACCCCGTTGCGATGAGGTGCAAAATTAAGAGCAGTCCGACGAATGCCGCGCGCGAAACTTTCATGCAGGGATTATTCAGATTATTCACACGCGCTCGACGAGCAAGGCGAGACCCATGCCGCCGCTGACGCAGAGAGTAGCGAGGCCGCGCCGCGCTTTGCGTTTCTTCATTTCATGCAGCAACGTCGTCGTGATGCGCACGCCCGTGCAGCCGATTGGATGTCCGAGCGCAATCGCGCCGCCGTTGACATTCAAACGCTCCGCGTCGAAATGCAAATCACGATCACAGGCGATGACCTGCGCGGCGAAGGCTTCATTGAGTTCGACAAGGTCTATGTCTGAGAGTGAGAGTTTTTGTCTCGCAAGCAAAGCGCGCACGGCAGGCACGGGGCCGATGCCCATAATCTCCGGCGCGACGCCCGTGATTTCGTAATCGACGATGCGCGCCTCCGCTTCCGCGCCGGACTCCTTCAACATTTCTTCATTCATCAAAACAACAGCCGCCGCCGCGTCCGTAATGCCCGATGAATTACCGGCGGTCACCGTGCCGTTCTTCGCAAACACGGGAGCGAGCTTGCGCAAGGCTTCAATTGTCGAGCCTGCGCGGAAATGCTCGTCGCGCGTGAACGTCGTCGTTTCCTTGCGGCCTTTTATTTCAAGCGGCACGATCTCCGTATCGAAGCGCCCGGAATGGATTGCGGCTTCGGCGCGCTGCTGTGAACGAAGCGCGTAAGCATCCTGCTCGTCGCGCGAAATCTCGTAACGACGAGCGAGATTCTCCGCCGTCTCGCCCATTATTAACCCAGACAGCGGATCGTTGAACCCGTCGCGGTACATGCCGTCAACGAGTTCCGCATTGCCGAGCCGCGTTCCGAAGCGCGCGCCTTCCGCGTAGTACGGCACGCGCGACATGCTCTCCGTGCCGCCCGCCAACACACACCGCGCGCGCCCTAGCATTATTTCTTGCGCGGCGAGAATGATGGCGCGTATGCCAGACCCACAGGCTTGATTGATCGTCGAAGCAGGAGTTGTTTCCGGCACGCCCGCGCGGTATGTAATCTGGCGCGCGACGTTCGGGCCGCCGCCCGCCTGCCGCGCCGATCCCCAGACGGAATCCTGAATTTGATCCGCGTTTATTCTCGCGCGTTTAATACTTTCCGTTGCCGCCGCGACACCCAGATCAGCCGCCGTCCAACCGGCGAGCGTTCCGCCGAAACGTCCGATGGGCGTGCGCGCCGAACCGACCAGATAAACATCTTTCATTTCCATATTCATTGCCATGTTATCCTTAAATAATAAACACTCATGAAAATGTAGCACACGCCGCGAGACCGCTCAAAGCGTATGAATCATTGGACGCATCCTCAGATTAAGCTCACACTATGATGAAACTTCTCACAGATACCAACGCTATTGAAGAAGCCGCAGAGCGCATTAATGAACTGATTGCTTCCCACTCCGAATGGTTCGTCGGCGCAGAAAACGAAAGCCTTCGCACAACCTCGCTGCGCAAAGACGAGCTTGATATAAGCATTGCGCAAGGGCGCTTGATTCTTTCTTACTGGAACGAAGCGGGCGCGCTTCACTGGCGCATTACCGGATGGGAATGGACGGGCGCAAAGCTTCTCTGCGATGCGGCGCGCAATTTGAATCGCACGCGCACGCGTCTTGAAATTATTCCGCGCACGCAGGCCAAAACGATTGCCGCCGGAGTGAGCGCCGCGCGCCGCGCTTCGTGCGAACGATTAGCGGCGCTCGCGGCGCAAACGGCGGGAGACGCGCAAATTGAAAAAGCCGGATTGAGCGCGGGCGTGCGCCGCGATGAACCCGGACGCCACGCGCGCATCATTCTTTTTTTGTCGCGCCCAAGACGTGAACGAATCGCCGTCGCAGGCTATGTCACGGAAGCGAACGCGGGCGAAGTCGATGCGCTTCTCTCGTCCGCGCTATTGTGGTTTCTGCGCGTGCGCGAAAGAGCCGCGCGCCCGGCTGTGCGCAAGTTATGGCTCATCGTGAATAAGGAATGTCTGGCGGCTGTCCGGCAAAGAGTTGCGCTGCTCCGAGATGACTTGCGCGATCAAATAGCGATATACGAAATTGACAGTGAGCGGCGAACGCTAACCGCCGTCGCGCCATTGAATGAATCGGAACTGTGGCCTACTGAATCACGCGCGCGTGTGCGTCGCGCGGCGGCAATTCCGGCGGCGGGAGACATTGCGCGCGGCATCTCTGCGATTGCGCCCGAAGCGATTGACGTGGTGCGCGCGCGGCACGGCGAAACACTACGCTATCACGGACTCGCGTTTGCGCGCGTGCGCCGCGTGATGAATCGGGAGCATGTGTGGTTCGGCACGGAAGGCAAGAAAAGAAAAATTCTTTCAAACAGCACAGCCGAAGAATGGCACAAGCTTCTGCGCGAATTGATTGAACACCGCCACGCAAATGCAGCCGATCATCGTCATGCGCTTTACCGCGCCGCGCCCGAAGCGTGGCTCGAATCCTTGCTCCGGCGCGACATCACGCGGCTCGATCCGGGACTCATCATCGCGCCGCTGCACAGGGAATTCCGCGTCAGGGAAACAAGCGACGCGAGGAACGACGTTAATGGCAATCGCATGAATACGGCACGTCCCGTCGATCTGCTGGCGCTCAGGCAAGACGGGCGGCTCGTCGTCATCGAGTTAAAGGTAAGCGAAGACCGCGAGCATGTTTTGCAGGGAGTGGATTACTGGCATCGCGTCGAAGCTTACAGGCAAACGGGCGGCATCGGGCGCGCGCGGCTTTTCGGAAACGCCGTGATTGCAGACGAGCCGCCGCTTGTTTACCTTGTCGCGCCCGGCCTGCGCTTTCATCGCGCGTTCCAGACATTAGCCGGGTGCATCGACACGCGCATCGAAATCTATCGCTTCGATCTTAATGAAGATTGGCGCGCGGGCGTCCGCGTGATGCGTCGTGTGCGCGCTCCCTAACGCTTTGTTTCAAGCGACGAGAGCGGTTGTGTTTGAAGGCCGAAGCTTTGCGGGCTTTCGCCGATGATGGCGGCGGCGAAAAAGCGCGGCACATAATAAACATTTTCGTTTTGAAATGTTTCATCGAGTCGATTGCGCGCGGCGGTCAAAGCGCAGATGCTGCATCCTTTGGTTTGCTCGTTGACGATTGCCGCAAGGTCGCGCTCGACGCCGCCTTCACCGCGATTGTAAGCGAGCAAGGCAAGCGCTTCCTTCATCGAATCCGTTTTGAATTTAGCAAGATTTTTCCCGATGTAACGCGCGGCAGCGTCCGCCGATTTTTCTACGTCTAAAAGTTCCTGCGTGGTTAGCCCGAATCGCGCGCCCGTCTGCGGAAGAAACTGAAACATGCCGAGCGCGCCCACAGAATTCGGCGATTGCAAATTAACGTATTCGCTTTCGATGAGCGGAACGTAAAGGCCTATGAGCGGCGACACCTCACGCTTTTTGAAGGCCGCAATCAAAGCCGGAGCGTAAGTCTGCCCGCGCTCGAACACGAAACGCGCATCGCCCTTCCATAAACGATCACCGCCGTTGTTGCCGATGCGACGCGCGTAAAAATCCACAGCCTTCCCGATGTCCGCCGTAAACGCGGGCGTAAATTCATACTCCGTATTCGACATCCGGCGCGCAATGCCCCGCGCCTGTTCCGCGACGAACGCGGTTCGTTCTTCCCGCGTCATCTGTTGATAGAGTTTATTCGGCTGCGTCGCTTGCGCTTGGGTCGCGCCCGCAAATGTCGCCATAGAAATTATTGTGGCAAGCAGCAAAAGAAATGTTCTTTGAATTTCCATTCGTCGTTTTCCTCATCTTTCATTTTGAAATGCGGGCGCATAAGAAACGCCCTTCAATCTAATAAGCGAGAAAGCGCGGCGAAAGTGTTCACGCGGCTGGCAAGCGTTTGCAGATTGCTGAACGCTTGCCAGCAAAGTGCGGCTTAGACCGTCTGACAAAACCGGAAGATTAGCCACAGAGCCACAGAGATAGAAAAAGGTTAGAACCGAATTCAAAACTCTTTTATGTCTGCTTTACTCTGTGCCTCTCCGGTCTCTGTGGCAGGTTTTGTTATGTACTTTTAGTAGAGGTCATTTCAAACCCCATCTATCCCGTTCGCTCTTTTCATTCTTTCGGTAAATAGCCCAGCGCCGTTAGTATCTGCTTCGTCACATCAATACGCTTGTCGCGGGTTTCCGCAAAATTTGCGCTTTCGATATTTGTGGCGAAAAAATAAACGTTGCCGTTCGTTTCCAGATAACCGACGTACCACCCGATATATTTTCCTTCAGCCGTCGAGCCGCCGCCGGTTTTCGCGCTTAATTTGTAAGCAGTGGTTTTTTCACGCACGAGAATATCTTTGACAATGTCAATGGAGCGTTTAGAAACAGGCAAGCGTCCGGCGTAAAATGCTTTCAGAAATTCGACTTGTTCGTCGGCGGAAATTTTCAGCGAGCCGTTAAGCCAGAAGTTATCTATCCCGCCTGAGATGTCTTTGTTTCCGTAATTGAAACCTGCGATGTACTTCTTCATGCGCCGCTCACCGACACGCAGCGCAAGTTCTCTGTAATACCAAACGACGGAATATTTGATTGCAGAGCGGAGTGTTTGGTCTTGCGCCCAGTGATTGAACGGCTCTTGATTCCAATTATCCTGCGGCGGATATTTCTGACGATTCCACTGAATGACGAACTCGGCATCGCGGATCACGCCCGTGTCCAAACCGATCAGCGAGTTTGGAATCTTGAAGGTTGACTTCGGCGTGAATCTCTCGCGGCAACGCTGTTCGTTGTAGCGAATGTAATGATCGTTCTTCAGATCATAGAGCACAAACGCGCCATTCGTATTCTTAAAGAACGAACTCAAATCCTGCGCGCGCGTGGTTGATTCCGTGCTCGCTGCAAATGCTAGCGACAAGCATATAATTGCTACAAATCTCATTTACAAAGTCTCCTCTATTGCCTCGTTGCTACAAGCCGAGAATATCCATTTTAGGCTTTTCGTAATCGCCATCTTCCGGCGGGTAACGCAAGATTTTATCGAATTTTCCACTCTCTTTGGCTAACGCCCAAATAATGCTTTCACCCGCTGGAACTATTTTCGGGGTAACAGAGAATACGGGATCGCCATAGGCTTTTTCGGCATCGACAAGCTGCCAGCCTTTACGCTCAAACATTCGTAGCAGATCACCGAGAAACAAACCGTTCAAGACGTTATGGTGAATCAGCAACGTATGTCTAACGCTGCGCCCTAAGACTTTATGAGAAAGGTTATCGTAATAGCTGGCACGCTCCCAAACATGGTTCAAGTAAAAATCTCTGTAAGGCGTAATGTCCGACTTTGGATTATTCTTGAGCCGCGCCCGCAGCCTCCCGTCAACGTACCAATCAGAGTTGTCAATCGTTACCTGTCCGTTGCGGTATCCTCGCTCTCTCAAGAAGGCGCGCATTTTATCTCGCTGCTCAATGGTATTACCTTCTTTTAAATACGGGAAACGCAGAAACATGCGGAAGCGCGAGAACTGTTTGAGCAGTGCTTCATTACGCAAAATATCTTGAGTGTATTTGCTAAAGTCCGCGCTGGGGTAAGACTCATGTGAGTAAGTGTGATTGGCGATTATGTGTCCGTGCTCGTTCCATAAACGTAGTAAAGGCAAATTCTTTTCATTATCAACATATTTGCCAGTCACAAACGCCGCCGCTTTCAGATTGCGCTGACGAAGCGCAGTAAGGATAGCTTGATTGCGCGCCACTCCTGACAGCACGGGCGCATCGTAAATATTGAAGTCGTCCATTGTGATGGCGATCTGCGGCCGCTTAACTAAAGAAGCGAAAGCCGTCTTACGGTGTACACTTAAAGCGACACCGCACAAGCCAATATTTTTAGCAAATTCTCTACGATTCATTCGTCGTTCCTCTCATGATCATTGATTGATATGCCGGAGCGCTGAAAACGCCCCATAACCTTATGTAAGCGAGAAAATGCGCTGAAAGTGTTCACACAATCATAAAATTTTTTGAGTCATTGCGTCGCGCTTGAGCGTGAATGAATGATGATAGAATCTCGCGCAGACGAACACCGAAGACGCAATACGACGTAGTGAACAATCGGAATGACAATGCGCTCAGTTCAGGATGTGACGGGATTGCTGCTCGAATGGCAGCAGGGAGACCATGACGCGCTCGATAAGCTGACGCCGCTTGTCTATGATGAACTGCGCCGCATCGCGCATCGCTATATGCGGCAGGAACGCGGCGGTCACACATTGCAAACCACCGCGCTCGTCAATGAGGCTTACGTGCGGCTCGTCGGCGGGCAGCGCATCGAATGGCAAAACCGCGCGCACTTTTACGGCGTCGTCGCGCAGGTTATGCGCCGCGTTTTAATCGACCACGCGCGGCGGCTTCAAAACATCAAACACGGCGGCGATGCTCAAAGAGTCTCGCTCGAAGAAATCGCCGTTTTGCCGCACGCGCGCGCCGCCGAACTCCTCGCGCTGGATGAAGCTTTGAACGAACTCGCCAGACTCGATGCGCGCAAAGCACGCGTCGTCGAACTGCGTTACTTCGGCGGCTTGAGCATTGAAGAAACAGCAGACGTGTTGGACATTTCAGCGATGACCGTGCGCCGCGATTGGCGCGCCGCCAAAGCATGGCTCTATCGCGCGCTCAACGACGAAAACAAATGATGACGCCCGAACGATGGCAGCAAGTCGAAGAAGTGTTGCAGGCGGCGCTTGATCGCTCGCCGCCGGAGCGCGCCTCGTTTTTGGATGAAGCGTGCGCGGGCGACGAGGACTTGAAAAGCGAAGCCGAGTTGCTGATTCGCGCGCACGATGAAGCGGGCGATTTTATCGAGTCGCCCGCCGTCGCAGAACACGCGCGCGTGCTGTTGGGCTATGGATTTGATGTCAGTGGCGGGCGCATGGTCGGTTCGTACAAAATCATCGAGCGTCTCGGCGCGGGCGGCATGGGTGAAGTTTATCTGGCAGAGGACAAGCGTTTGAATCGCCTCGTTGCGCTCAAGATTCTGCCTGCTTTTTTTGCGACAAACGATATGCGTTTGCGCCGCTTTCAAAGAGAAGCGCGCGCCGTTTCAGCTTTGAATCATCCGAACATATTGACGATTCACGAAGTCGGCGAAGAGGAGGAAATCCATTTCATCGCCACTGAATTTATCGACGGGCAAACAATACGCGATTTAATTGCGGCGCATGATTTATCGCTCGAAGAAATTTTAGACATTACCGCACAGGTTGCCGTTGGTTTGGCGGCGGCGCACGCTGCCGGGATCGTGCATCGTGACATCAAGCCGGAAAACATTATGCGGCGCGCCGACGGCATCGTAAAAATACTTGACTTCGGCATCGCTAAATTAACGGAACAGCCCGCGCTCGATTCGTCAAATGAAGCCGCGACGATTCTCCAGACGCAAACCGAAACGGGCGCTGTCATAGGCACAATCGGTTATATGTCGCCGGAGCAGGCGCGCGGATTGGCGGTTGATGAGCGCACGGACATCTGGAGTTTGGGCTGCGTGCTTTACGAAATGCTCGCCCGTCGCGCGCCGTTTGCAAGCGCCACGCGGATGGACACGCTCGTCGCAGTGCTCGAACGCGAACCGCCGCCCGTCTTTCAATCTATGCCGTTCGCAAAAGACACCACCGCTGCATTGCAAAGCTTAGAGCGCATCGTGGACAAAACTCTCCGCAAAAAAACGAACGAGCGCTATCAAAAAACAACGGAGCTACTCGCGGACTTGGAAGGCGTCCGCCGCCAACTCGACGCAACATCCGGCGCAACATCTAAAGCCCTGACGTTTTATTCAGCGGCTTCAATCGCTCCTCGTGCTTCGTCCGATGCTGTTTCTTATCCACAAAAGAAAGCGCGCAGATTACTCTATGGTCATGCCTTCATCTCGCTGATCGTTGCCGCCTCGCTGATGCTGGCGATGGCCGGAACCTTTCTTTACAAGCGTGCGAGCGTGCGACGCGACGCGGATACCACCAACGCCTCCAGCGTCCATGCACTGTCGAATAAACTCTACGCGCAGATGAGCGACGCGGAACAACGCCTATTCATTGACGAACAGGCGCAACGCATTTCCGCGATGATGGGCGACCACCGCGCAAAACTGAACGAAGAAGCCTTGAGCGCGATCAAGCGTTATGTGGATTATTACGCTGCGCCGCCCCGTTTGAATCAGCCCGGGGGCGATGATTTCCGCGTCGCTTATGCGCGGGCTGTGCCGTATGTGCCGCTCATCGCGCGTGAGTTTGCGGCGCGCAAAGTTCCCCTCATCGTCGGCGTTTATCTGCCGATGATCGAGTCCGGCTATCGAGTTTGTTTTGAGAGCAGCATGGGCGCGAAGGGTTTGTTTCAATTTTTGCCGCAGACTGCGAAGCATTACGGCGTCGCTCTTGAAGAAATGTGCGACGTGAAAAAAATGACGCCCGCCGCCGCGCATTACATCGCGGATCGCATGGCGGAACTCGGCGACGATGCCGAAAGCATGACGCTCGTTCTCTTGAGCTACAATCGCGGCGCGGAAGCGGTCAGAAGCGCGCTTCGGCAATTAAGGACGGCGGACAATTACGAAAGAAATTTCTGGACGCTTTACGCCAACCGCGACAAACTCGACGATGAGTTTCGCAATGAAGGCGCTGGCTACGTCCCGAACTTTTTCGCCGCCGCCATCATCGGCGAAAACCCGCAGAACTTCGGATTGCAGTCGCCGCCACTCTCGACCTTGACCGGACAACAAGTGCCCGTTATACCTTGAGCGTGAAGGCGCGCAACAAAACCGCGCGACAAAAATAGAAAGGGACAAAGCAGCTATGCCAACTAAAAAAGCGAGTCAAAGAACATCTGTTTCCGCTCGCGCCGGAAAATCGAAGGCGACAAATAACCAAACTTCCGCGCCGCCATCTGTCGGTAAAAAAGCGGCAGGCAAAAAGAACGAGCCGCAGAAATCGAGCGCGAAAAAAACGGCGTCGGCAAACAAAGCGGCAACAACAAAAAACGCCGCGCGTGCTGATAAGCCAGCCGGAAAACAAACCGCAAGCAAAAAACAGAGCGCAGCAAAAAAACAGACTTCAGGTAAGCGCCGCGCGGCAAGCAAGCCCGCTGCCCGTCAGGGTTTGTTCGCCAAGACCAAACAGCTCGCCGGTGAAATAATCGTCGGCGCGGTCACGGGCGCGGCGCGCGGCGCAGTCAGAGGCGCAGTCGAGCCGCTCGAAGAAGCAGCCGGAATCACAGCCGAACATCACGACGAAGACGAGAAAAGCGAAGAACAAAAGGACGTCAGCGGGCAGGCAAACAAAACTTAGAACAGCTAATTCTGTTATTGATTTATCCGGCGCGCGCGAAATCTATAAAGCCGCGCTGTGAGTCTGTCGATAATAAACGCACGCGCACTTTGTCGCCGACATCGAGTCCGGCTTCGCCGCGCACAACGCGCCCATCGACGGGCGGCGCAATGGTTCGCACGAATGTTCCTTTGTCCGCCGCGCCCGTCACGATGGCCTCGAATTCGTCGCCGATGCGATTGCTGAAAAGCTCTGCCGCCGCGACCTTGCGCATCATTCTGGCGACTTTGCGCGCGGCGTTTTCGCGTTCCGTGCAGCGCGCGGCAATCTGCGTCAATTCATCCACGCTGTACGGCGCTGTTTCATTGTCAATCACGGCTTTGATTAATCGCTGCGTGATGAGATCGGCGTAGCGTCGATTGGGCGCGGTGGCGTGCGTGTAATCCGGCACGGCGAGGCCGAAATGCCCGCCTTCGTTTTCGGGCGTCACTCCG
>JBPCOJ010000141.1:0-20214 GCA_051000345.1 Pyrinomonadaceae bacterium
ATGGGCATCTCAGCATTTTCAGACATCAAAAACCGAAGTGGAGATGATAAAAATACCGCGTGCATTCATAGAACGCTTAACAGACACGCTGTGCTATGCCGCTTAATTGGATAAAGTCGAGCTTAGAGTGTAAACCTTTGAGCGTGTCATTCCTTGCACCGGGCATAACGCATTCAGACGATTTCCGCAACGGAGCGCACAGCTTTCTGTTTGAGATTGAACCGCAACGGCTGGAGCGCGTGCATGAGCATCTGACGCTCAATGAGCCTGTTTTCTTTTATGGTGGATTGTTAGCGTGGCTCACAATGAGATTATATAACGAAGCTCGTCAGACCGATGAAGTTTCCTCACTTGCGGTTGAGGGATTAGCACTGGAGATTCTGGCGGAGCTATCCCGCCAGCAGAAGACCGTTTCAGAGCGCAGGCCACCGCGCTGGCTCGAACAAGCAAGAGAGCTTCTCCACACGCAGTTTCCCGAAACTTTAACGCACGACTGTATTGCGAAATCCGTTGGTGTTCATCCTGTTCATCTAGCCACCGTATTTCGTCGGCATTACAAATGCACCATCGGAGAGTATGTGCGCCGACTGCGGATCGAATTCGCCTGCCGGAAAATCTCCGTATCGAATGCTCCGCTCGCCGACATTACTTTGGATGCCGGTTTTTCCGACCAGAGCCACTTTTCTAAAGTTTTCAACCATCTCACCGGCATGACTCCCGCTCGGTTCCGCGCAAATCTTCGGACACCTTAGACGCAGACCAAAACCTTCGCTCGATACAAGAATTATAGGTGCGCGTGTGTTTGAATAAGGCGAATCGTAAACCGTAGGATGCCGGATAAAGTGAGGCTCAATATGAACGACAAACAATCTCAAAACGAAAGTCGCAGACAATTCATTAAACGCTCTTCTGCTTTTGCTGTCGCACTTCCATTTATAATTTCTACAAACAGTTCCTGCCAAGCCCAAACGAAACAACGCCCACCAAGAGGCATCGTCGGCGGCGGATGTGACGGTTGCGAAAGCATTTATGAAGGAATGCCCGAACACTTAAATTGGGAAACAAAAATCGCTTCGGAAAACGAGCCGGGCGAGCCGATGCAGATTAGCGGCGTGATTTACAAAGCCGACGGGAGAACTCCCGCGCCGAACGTGATTCTTTTCGTTTATCACACCGATGCGAAAGGCTATTATTCTCCCGCGCCGGGCCAAACCGGACTTGCCCGCCGCAACGGACATTTGCGTGGCTGGATGAAAACTAATGCGACCGGCGAATACAAATTTACTTCGATAAAACCTGCTCCGTATCCGAACCGCGACATCCCGGCGCACGTTCATCCGATTGTCAAAGAACCGGATACAAACGAATACTACATTGATGATTATTGGTTTGATAATGATGCGCTTTTAACAAAAGAGAAGCGGGAGAAACGAGAAAATCGCGGCGGTTCGGGAATCATTCAGTTGACCAAAAACGGCGATGGTATATGGACAGGCAAGCGAAACATCGTCTTAGGACTCAACATCCCTAATTACAGAGGATTTTAGATTCGCCCGACAAGTATCGTGACTATGGATTGCTGCTGCTACGTGTTGGCATCGGCTTGATGTTTGTCGCGGTTCACGGATTTCCCAAGATTGCCGGTGGCGTACAGGCTTGGGCAGGGCTTGGAAAAACCTTTAATAGCATCATCGGAGTCTCCTTCGTTCCTGCTCTTTGGGGATTCATGGCGGCAATATCGGAATTCGTCGGTGGCATGTGTCTCATCACAGGAGTTTTATTTCGTCCCGCGTGTGCTTTTATGCTATTCACGATGTTCGTTGCGGTCACAGCGAATGTTCGCGGAGGTTATGGTTTTTCAGCGGCATCACAAGCCCTCGAACTCGGCATCGTGTTTCTCAGCCTTATCTTCATTGGCTCTGGCAGATTTACGCTCCCGAAGCTATTGTTTTCAAAGGAAGCGATAATATAGCTATGCCGCTCATTCTTTGTTCCATAATATTGAAGGCTGTACACCTGACGAAAGCATAGCGGTGAGTTGCTCCGGCAGAAAATTGTTTTAGCGAAGAAAGCGGTGAATCTCCGAAAGGAAATTCGCCGCTTTCTTCGTCCGCGTGGTGCGCTTGGAAGGAGGGGAGACTTAACCTTCAGCGCACGCGCACGACCACGTTGTTGGCTTCGAGCGCGTTGCCTGTCGCGCGCTGCACGTCTGCCGCAGCCTTGTTCAAATCCGTTTGCGCGCGCAGTTCGTTGCCGCGCGCGGTGGCGAGAGCGGTCTGGCGTTCGAGCACCAGAAAGATCGTTGACTGTCCGGCATCGAAGCGGCGTTTTTCGCTTTCAAGTTGTTGCTCGGAAGCTGAACGCGCGGCTGCCGCCGAACGAAGGCGCGATTCCGATGTGCGCACGCTCTGCAAAGCGTTGCGGACATCGACTTGCACAAGCTGTTCCAACTGCTCGCGCTGCGTGCCGATGCGCCTGCTTTCGACAAGCGAGCGTCCGAGTTGCGCCTGCGCCGCAGTATTTCTGAACGGCAGATTTATCTGCACGCCGACGCGAAAATTGTTGAAGCGATTGAGCGCGAGATTCGTCAGCGATTGCGCGTAGCCGCCGATGAGTTCTGCCGGGAAAGCGGTTGTCGCTTGCGCGGGCAAGGCTGGCAATCCGTTCAACTGCGAAAGCTGATTGATGCGATCCGTCAGGCGCGCGTTCGAGCTTGTGAAAGGGCTTGTGCCAGCGTTGCGGTTAAGCGGCCCGGCGAGGCCGACGCCGCCGTAGCTGGCAATTAAATCGACTTGCGTTTTTGTTTGTTCCTGATAAAAGCGCTGGTCTAATTCGTTAATCGCGCGCGCGACATCCGACTGCTGAAGTTCCGGGCGATTGGTCATTGCGGCGGTAATCGCTTCGGGCAAAAGAATAGAAGGCGGAGTGACGTTGACGTTATCCGTCGGCACGATGCTCGCGCTCCACAAAGCCGCGTTGCGGTTTTCCGCAATCAAATTCTTCAAGTTGTTTTCAGCGCGCTGCACATCGTCGAGCGCGGAATAAACACTTTGCTCGAAGCCGGAAACCTGCGCGTCCGCCGCGACCACGTCAATCGGCGCGAGTTGGCCTTCCGTGACGAGCCTGCGGTTGTGCTCGAACTGCGCGCGTGCATCGCGGACGGCGTCGCGTTGAATCTGTAAATTGCGCAATGTGAAAACCAAATCCCAGTAAGCGCGCTGGACGCTGGTGATTGTTTCAATGGCGCGCTGGCGAAATTGGGCGTCCGTCATCGAGAGATTTTTCTTGGCGACTTCGATGTTGCGGCGATTGGCGTCGAAGCGAAATCCGCGCAAGATGGGCTGCGTGTAATTGAACGTCAGCGCCGTCGGATACTGCGGATTAAGGGAAACGAATTGATTATCCGTGTTGAGGCGAATGCTCGAAAAATCGACGCGGTAGCCGCCGCCGCCTTTCTTTACAAGCCCTTCGGCGCGCGCCGTGCCGGTGAAATCCGCCTGCGTGACCGCGCCGTTTGAACCACCGCTCAAAGAAGATGAGACGGGCGTTTTGGTGCGCTCGTAATATGAGAGCGAGCTAAGGCGCGGCTCGTAAACGCCGCGTGCGCCGCGCAGATCGAACTCTGCGGCCTGCACGTTTTCGCGCGCCACTTCGATGTCCTTGTTGTTTGAGAGAGCCATCTCTATCGCTTCACGCAAGGCGAGCGGGCGCTGGTTCGCCATGTCCACGCCGACGCGCCCTAGTTCCGGTAAGGCTCTCGATTGGTCTGCGCGAAAATCGGGCGCGATGTCCGGCACGTTCGGAAGATTTTCGGGCGCGGGACTCACTACCGATTCGCGTCCGGGCTGGCGCGTCCCCACTTGCGCGGGCTGAATGACGGAGCCGGGCGCTTGCGGCGTTGCGCCAGACGACGGCGCAGGCACATTAGTAACTGACGGCGCGAGATTGTCGCCGTTGTTGTTGCCGTTCGCAGGCAAGCTATCCGTCGTCGTCAAGGAAGGCGCGTTGCCTTGCGGCGCTTGCGGTTGCAACGCTGTGGACGGCTGGGAGCTTCGCGTTTGCTGATCGGCCTGCGTTGACGGCTGCACGCTTTGATCCGTTTGTCCGGCGGGCGTCAGCGGGCGCGCGTTCGAGCCGGGCGCAGGCCCCTGACCTTGCGGCGCGTTGGCTGACGGCGCGATCTGCACGCCGCCCGAAGATGAAGCTGGCGGCGCGGCAACAACGTTGCTGCCCGGCACTGGATTGTTCGCCGAGGGCGCGGGCGTAACCGGCGCGCTCGTCGTCGTTGTTCCCGGCTGCTGCGCAAATACTTTGTGCGGAGACGCAAGCACGCACAGCAGCAGCGCCGCGAAAATTAGTTGAAGTCGTAACGGCGCGGTGCGGCGTAAAGATATTTGACGTAAGCTCATCATGAATTCTTAAGAACCTGAATGCAAAAACAATTGCTCGTTATTTTCCAATCGAACTAAAGAGCGACGCGCTTGCGGTGGCGGCTCTGCGGCGCGTCCACGCAAACGAATCTCTAACGCTCGAACCGATGCGTCCCCACACGCGGCTTGCGCCCAAGTCATCGAAGAGCGAATAAAAAACCGGCACCGCCAAAAGCGTCAAAAGCAAACACAAGCTTTGCCCGCCGACGACCAGCACGCCGATTGAGCGATTCGTCCCAGAACCCGGCCCCGAAGAAATGACGAGCGGAGCCATGCCCGCCACAAGCGCAATCGTCGTCATCAAAATCGGGCGTAGTCGATCACGGTTCGCTTGAATAATCGCATCGTGACGATCAAGACCGCGCGCGCGCAGTGCGTTCGTATGGTCAATTTGTAGAATCGCGTTTTTCTTGACGACGCCGAACAGCAAGAGCAATCCGAGGCCGGAAAAGATGTTGACCGTCTGTCCCGTCACAAGCAGCGACAAAATGCCGAACGGAATCGCCAGCGGCAGCGTCAGCAAAATCGTCACGGGGTGAATGAACGATTCAAACTGCGCGGCGAGCACCATGTACATAAAAATGAACGAGAGCGACATGGCGAGCAGGAAATAGTAGCCCGCGCGACCCAATTCCTTCGAGCGCCCGGCGAGTCCCGTCGAATAGCCCGCTTCGACATTAATCTCTTTGACGAACGCGTTCATTTGATTGATAACGGCGGATTGCGAGCCGCCCGGCTTGACGTTGGCTGTCAGCGTTACCTGCCTTTGGCGATTCAAGCGATCAATCGCCGACGGCCCCGCGCCTTCCTCGATTTTGACAACTTGATCCAAGCCGACTGAGCCGACTTTTGTCGAAGGCACGCTCATGCGCTGTAAGCTTTCGGCGCTGGCGCGGGCGTTGCCCGCCGCGCGCACGCGGACTTCGTATTGATCCGTGCCTGCATTGAAGGTCGAAACCTGCTGGCCTGCGACGAGCGTGTTGAGGCTCTGCGAAATGTCGCCGACTCTCACGCCCAAGTCAGCCGCGCGCGCGCGGTCAATCTGCACACGAAGTTCAGGCTTGCCGACGACGAGCGACGAATCCGCGTCAACCACGTCCGGAATCGTTTTCATTTTTTGCAGCAATTGATCCGCATACTTCGTGAGCTTCGTTAAATCGGGGCCGCCGATAACGAATTGAATATCGGAATTGCGATTGCCGCCGCCGGAAATCGCCGCGACCGGCTGCACGCTGGTGCGCAAATCCTTTGAATAGTTTTTTAACAGGCCGCGCGCTTCGACCATTAAATCCTGCTGACTCTTGCTGCGGTCTTTGATGTCCGCGAGGCGCACATAAATCGAAGCGAGATTGACGGTTTGCTGCTGGCCGCCGCCGATGGTCACGAGCGTGTCCGTCACGCCGTTCAGCTTTTGCCGTATGTCGCGCGCAATGCGTTCGCTCAAAGCAGCAGTCGCGGCAATCGTGTTGCCTTCGGGCGCGCGCACGGTGACTTCAAACTGCGATTGATCGTCAACGGGCAAAAAGTTTTTGCCGACGAACATAAAGAGCGGCACGATGGAGATGATGACGAGCACGCATAAACCGACGATTGCCCAGCGATGCGCCATAGACCATTCGAGCATCCACTTGTATGTGCGATCAATCGGGCGATACCAACGCGATTCCTTTGAACCCTTTTCGCCGCCGAGCGCGTACTCGTGCCTTTCACTCGCGGGCGTATTCGCATCGCGTGCGGTTTCGTCATCGTCCACATTGCCTTCGCTTTCGGAATCGAATGCGGCGATGCGCGATTCGTTGGCGAGCGCCGCGCCGTCGCCTTCACTCGGCACGCTGCCCGTGCTTGCCGGAAGCGGGTCGTTTTTGCGTTTGAGAAGCCGCGCTGCAAGCATCGGCGTTAGCGTGAACGAAACGAGTAGCGACACGGCAATCGCCGCCGAAGCCGTCAAGCCGAACGAAGACATAAAGCGCCCGACGATGCCGCCCATGAACCCGACGGGCAAGAATACCGCGAGCAAGGAAAGCGTCGTCGCCATCACCGCGAGGCCGATTTCCTTTGTGCCATCAATCGCCGCTTGAAACGGCGGGATGCCTTTTTCTTCGACGAAGCGATAAATGTTTTCAAGCACGACAATCGCATCGTCGATCACGATACCGACCATCAACGTCAGGGCGAGCATCGTGATTTGATTGAGCGTGTAGCCTAAGGCCGCCATTAAACCGAAGGTGGCGATGATCGAAGTCGGAATCGCAAGCGCGGCGATCAGCGTCGAACGCAAACTCCATAAAAAGATAAAGACGACGATGGCCGCGAGCAGGCCGCCTTCGACTAAGTGGCGCTCGATGGATTCGAGCGCGGCCTTAATGAAGAGGGATTGATCGCCGACGACTTCGGCGTGAAAGCCCTGCGGCAGCGTCGGCTGAATTTCCGCGAGGCGCGCTTTAATCGCGTCTGCGACAGCCACTGTGTTCTGTCCAGATTGCTTCGCCACGACAAGCGTCACGGCGGGCTGGCCGTTCAGAAAAGCTTCCGTGCGCTGTTCCTGCGCGCCGTCTTCGACGTAGCCGATGTCGCTGATCTTGACGCTGTAATTGCCGCGCGTCGCAACGGCGATATTATTAAACTGCGCCGGGTCTACAATGCGCCCCAAAGTTCGCACCGTTAATTCGCGCGTGCCTTCATCGACGCGCCCGCCGGGAACTTCCAGATTTTGCTGGCGCACGGCGGTTGCCACGTCCGCCGCCGATACACCGAAGGCGCGCATCTTTTCAGGATCGACCCACACCTGAATTTCGCGTTCGCGCCCGCCGACGATTTCCACTTGCCCGACGCCGGTGATGGACTCGATGCGCTGCTTGATTTTTTTGTCGGCAATGTCCGTCACTTCGCGCAAAGACTTCGGCGCGGAAACGGCGATGCGCAGCACTGGCGCGGCATCCGTATCGAGTTTTTGCACGACCGGAGCCTTCGCCGTTTCGGGAAGATCGGGAATGACGAGATTGACTTTATCGCGCACTTCCTGCGCCGCCACATCCGCGTTTTTGTCGAGCAGGAATGTGATGAAGACTTGCGACACGCCTTCAACCGATGTCGAGCGCAATTCGTCTATGCCGCTAATTGTATTGACCGCGCCTTCGACTTTGTCCGTGATTTCGGTTTCGATTTCCTGCGGCGACGAACCCGGATTCGCCACCGTCACAGTCACCGTCGGCAAATCTATTTTCGGAAACAGATCGACGCCGAGCGAGAAGAACGAGAAGGAACCGACGACCGTCAAAGCGAGAATAATCATCGTCGCAAAGACAGGACGCCGCACGCAGATTTCAGCAAGCTTTTGCATCGTTTAATAAATCCGGTTCGCTATTGTCTGACTTGAACGCCGTCGCTTAATTGATCGACGTTGCCTGTGGCGACGACTTCATCAGCCGCAATGCCGTTTTTGATTTCAATAAGGTCGCCTTCCGGCTGGCCTAGTTGAACGAGGCGTTGTTCGGCGCGCCCTTCCTTATTGATGACAAAGACGCGGCTCGAACCCGATTCCGTGCGGACTGCCTTTTGCGGCACGAGCACGGCGGGCGAAGATTTCGTTTGCAGCACGCGGACGGTGGCGAATTGTCCGGGCTTGAGTTCATTGTTCGGATTATCTATCTCCGCTTCGACTGTGAGCGTGCGCGAAGCGGCCGTGACGCTCGGCAGTATGCGCGCGACGCGCCCGCTGAACGAGCGATCAGGGTACGAAGAAACCATCACGGAAACGCTTTGCCCGACGCCGACGCTGCCGATTGATTGCTCCGGCACGTCTATGCGAACGCGCAAGGGATTCACGCGGACGATGGTCGCAATCTTCGATGCGGGCGTGACGTACTCGCCGACATCCGCCGGACGATCCGCGACAAAGCCGCTGATGGGCGACGCGACGACGGCATCGCGTATGTTTTTGCGCGCCTGTTCGATTTGAGTTTGCGCGGCATTGACGGCGGCCTGCGCGGTCTGCACTGCGGCGTAATTCTGGCGCGCGGCAGTGGTGGCGACTTCGAGCTGTTGCTGCAATTGATCGCGTTGCGCGCGCTGTTGATCGTAGGCCGCGCGCGACACATCGCCTGTCACAAGCAGCTTCTCGAAACGCGCTAATTGTTTATCGGCAAGCGCCAAGGCGACGCGCGCCGAACCGACTTCGGCAATGCGCGCCGGATCAAAGTTCTGGCCGGGACGAAGCCCTATGCGTGCCTGCGCCTGACGAACGCCTGCCTGTTGCTGCTGCACTTGCGCCTGCGCTTGATCGAGACGAATGCGCGCGTCCGAATCATCCAGGCGCGCGAGGGTTGCGCCGCGCTGAACGAAGCCGCCGAGATCGACGCCGACGGCGACGACTTTGCCGGAAACTGCGGGCGCGACATCCGTCTGCTCGTCCGCCGCGAGGCTGCCCGTCGCTTCCGTGAAGCGCGGCATATCGCGCATGATTGCGCTGGCAGTCGTTACGTCAATGACGGCGGGCGTCGCCGATTGCGCCGCCGCATCCTTTTTCTTCGACTCAGCCTTCGAGCCGCCGCACGCCGCGAGAAATAGCAGGCTCAACGCGAGCAACGGTAGCGCGATGAACCTGAATGATTTTGCGTTGTTGGAAGGACTCATTTTCGTAGTTTCTTTTTTACGGGAGCGACGCGGGCGGGGCGTGTTTCCCTCTGCGTCGAAGTGTTTGGAACGGCAATGCCGTGAAGTAAAATTTCCGTGAATTCACGCGCCGCATCGTCATGCTCTATGTCGAGCAAGTCACGCGATTTGTCGAACAAATTATTGATTAGAGAATGGTGCATCACCATGCCCATGAAGGCGCGCACGACGATTTTCGGATCGAGATTGCGAAACGCCTTCTGACGCTGGCGCTCGCGCGTGTAGCCGCGCAAAAATTCCGCCAGCACGCGCACATTTCTGTCCCAGAACATGCGAAACAATTCGTGGCCTTCGAGCGCAGAATAAAGCAGCAAACGCATGAATTGCTGATCGTCTTCGTGGTGCTGCAACATCTGGCTGGCAAGCGTCGTGAAAACCGCATGGTCGTCGCCCGTCGCCATGATCTTCGCCATTGCCGCGCGCGTTTCCTCGAAGTCTGCGCCGCACGCTTTATCATCTAGGATGGCGGCGTAAAGCTCTTCCTTCGTGGCGAAGTGGCGAAAGATAATTGCTTCGGAAACATTCGCCGCCTGCGCGATTTGCTTCGTTGTTGTGCCGCGAAAACCGCGCTCCGAAAAAAGGCTCGTGGCGACGCGGACAATCTGCAAGCGACGCTCGCCGCCCGCCATGCGTGCGCCGGAAGCAGCCGTTGCAGGCAGCGAAGATTTTTCGACGCGCGCGGTTCTTTGTTTATTGATACGTTCTTCTGTTTTCATTTGGTGTCACACAAAGTAAGCACTTACTTACCACTCCTTGCCGGAGACTGTCAAGCGCTGGGAAAAGCGCAAACAGTAATTTTCCCTGTACGGTTCCCGGCCTTTGCGCTATATTGGCACGTACCCTTTTGCGACAAAAATTTACGTAGAGGAACGCAGTGTGTGAGCGCGCATCGGGCTTTGCGCTTGCAAGTGCGGCGGCAACTGCGCATCGGCACATGGTTTGCTCAAAGCCGCGCGTAACACATTAAGTTTTAAAATCTTTATTAGGCGCATTTGTTTGCCTTAAGCGATGAATGCAGAAACACCAAGGAGAATAACTGTTATGTCACAGAATAAACCGACAGGCGGATCGACAGGACAAGATAAAACGGCGATGGGCGGCGCTGGCACGGGCGCAACCGATGCCGGAACCACACGCGCGACAGGCAGCGGCGCAGGCACATCCGGCTCAACGGGCAGCACGGGCGCGACAGGAGCATCGGGCGGCGCGGGCAGTCACGGCAGCAGCAGCACAGGCATGACGCCGAGCACTTCGGGCGGCGCTGGCGGCGGGCAGCAGGGCGCGGCTGGCACGGCGGCAGGGCTTCAAGCTCAGGCGCAGGAATACGGACAGAAGATCGCCGACGCCGCGACGCAGGCCAAAGATTATGTGAGCGACAAGGTTTCCGTTGTCGGAGATAAGATCAAAGACTTGCAGAACAAAGACCTCAACGAAGTCGCCGACCAAGCGAAGGACTATGCGCGTCAGAATCCCGCTCAAGCGATTTTAATCAGCGCCGGTGTCGGACTCGTGCTCGGCTTGCTTCTTCGCAGCGGACGCCGCTAAACGCGCGTGTACACCTTACGCCGCCGGAATAAGTTTTCAGATTTAGATTTTTGGCGGCGTTCATAGACATCGAAACAAGGAGGAGGCACGAGCAATGGCCGACTTAGAAAGAACTACCGCCGCCGCGCCCGCCCAGACAGCAGCGCAGACAGACATCGAAGGTCTGCCTGCGCTCTTCGGGCGTTTGGGCGATGATGTGGTCAAGCTGCTTGACGCCAAGTTCAGCTTGCTGAAGGAAGAAGTCAAGGAAGACGCCAACGGTTACATACGCAGCGCTGTAATGATCGGCATCGGCGGCGTTATTGCCGCCGTCGGCTTTGCATTGCTCAACGTAGCAATAGCTTTTTTTGTTTCCAAGCTTTTTACGTTCGACGACGCGCGGCTCAATTATGCGCTCGGCTTTCTCGTGACAGGCGTGGCGTACTTAATCATCGGCGGCATTCTTATAATAGTGATGAAAAACCGTTTGGCGGCGCGCAATCCCGTGCCGGAACGAACCGTTGACGAACTCGGAAAGGACAAGCAATGGCTGAAGAAAGAAATCTAGCAACCGCGCGCGCAACCGACGCGGACACCATCAATACAACTGACACAGACCCGACCAAAGCGGATTTGCAGCGCAAGATGGAAGAAGCGCGCGAATCCATTTCGCAAACCGTGTCGGACATCAAAGACACTGTTACCAATCAATATCAATCCGTCAAAGAAAGCGTCAACGATGCGCTCGACTGGCGCGAACAAGTGCGCAGGCATCCGGCGGCGTGGAGCGCGGGCGCGTTGACCGCAGGCGTTCTCGTCGGCTACGGAGTCGGCGCTGTCTTAATGGGCGGCGGCTCGGATTATGAGCGGGACTATCGCGCGTATGATGAAGACGACGACTCGGACGATGACAGCAATTCGTCGAGCGCGCGTTATGCTTCCTACGAAGGCGGGCGCAGCTACGGCAGCAGCCGCAATTCTTCAACGCGCTCTTACGCAGGCACCGTCGGCGCGGGCGCATCATCTCCTTATGCCCGCAGCAGCAGCGACAGCGATTACCGTCCGTCTTACAGCAGCGGCTATGCGGGCGCGCACGAGGACGAAGATTCGGACAAGCCCGGCTTGATCGAAAAATTCAAAGGCACGCAAGCCTTCGACCGCCTGCAAACGGAAGTATCGGCGCTCGGCGACCGCTTTATAGACGAAATTTCAAGCGTCGGGCAGAACGTCGTTTTGCCCGCGCTGCTCGGCAAAGTCAAGGAATTATTCGGCGTCGATCTTTCCAACAAATCCGGCGGCTCATCACAGCGTCAAAGCACGGCAAGCACGTCGGCTTACCGCAGCAACGCATCTTCCGGCGGCGGCAACACGCAGAACCAGACCGCTTCCGGCAGCACTGCTACCGGAAACGCCAACAGCTATGGCACAAGCGAGAACACGGACTACAACGCGACCTCGCGCGACCGCGACGAATACGAACGCGGCGGATCGAGCAGCGACCGTAGCAATCCGTAAACCTTAAAGATTTTGCACGCAGCAAACGGGCGAGGCTCACATCGGGCTTCGCCCGTTTGTTTTGCGTCTTCCCTGTTATGTGTCTCTATCAGCGCGCGAATCTTGTTATTGACATCATGCTTTGCCGACCATAAACTTGCCTGCGCGTCTCACTGGTAATTCCATCTTTTCAATAAACGACTCACCAAAGGATTCTACGATGACAAAGCATGACAAAAGTTCGCACGGCAAACGCTTTTTCATTGCCTGCATAACATTCCTTTTTTTGACGGCAGTTCCACTTTGCATTTTCGCGCAGCAGCCGACGCCACCGCAGCCGGAAGGCACGGGCAATTACGTCGCCCAGCGCAACTATGCCTTTCGGTTCTATGACGAAAACAATTTCACGGCAGCGCTTCCGCTCTTTGAAAAACTGGTTGTCACTAATCCGTCGGATCGGGAAGTAAACGCGCGTCTCGGATTTATGTTGATCGGCAGCGCAACTTCTTATAAAGACCCCGAGCAGCGAAAAAAAGTGCGCGCGCGCGGACGCGGTTTTCTGGTGCGCGCGCAACAACTCGGAGCCGACGATGCTTTGACCAAAGAGATGCTTGAGCGCACTCCTTTGGACGGCAGCGATGTGGGCGACGCCAGCTTTTCAAACAAACAGGAAATAGACGAAGCGATGCGCGAAGGCGAAGCGGCGTTCTCGCGCGGTGATTTCCCGAAAGCTCTCGCCGCTTATGGACGCGCTTTGAAGGCAGACCCGAAACTATATGAAGCAGCCTTGTTCACGGGCGATGTTTATTACAAATCCGAGCAGCCCGACAAAGCGGGCGCAGCCTTTGCGCAGGCCATCGCAATTGACCCGGATCGTGAAACCGCCTACCGCTACTGGGGCGATGTATTGATGAAGCAGGGCAAGACGACGGAAGCGCGCGACAAGTTTATCGAAGCTTATATCGCCGCGCCTTACAATCGTCTCGCGCAGGCAGGCTTCGTTCAGTGGGCGAACCATAACGGAGTAAAGCTCGCTCATCCGAAAATAATTATTCCGACAAATGTTTCATCGCCAGAAAAAGGCAAGATCAATATTACGCTCGATCCGTCGATACTCGGCAAATCGGATAACGGCACAGCCGCGTGGATGATGTACGGGCTGGCTCGCTCCGCGTGGATTAACGGCACATTTGCGAAGACGTATCCGAATGAAAAGGATTATCGCCACAGCCTTGCCGAAGAAGCGGAAGCGTTGCGCATGGTCGTCGAATCCGTCAAAACGCAGAAAAAAGATAAGCGCGCCAAAACGCTTGACCCATCGCTGGCAGCGCTCTCTAAACTAAACGATGATGGATTGCTCGAAGCGTATATTCTAATTGCGCGTCCCGACGCCGGAATCGCGCAGGACTACGCCGCCTACCGCCGGGCGAATCGGGATAAATTGCGGCGCTACGTCACCGAATACGTTTTGCGTAACGGCGGCGACGATAGCAGCAGCAAGTAAATCAATAAACAACCTTACGCCGTGCCGTTAAAGCCACGAAGCGTTCACGCGAAAAACAAATCCGCGCTGCTGAAGTCGAACTTCAGCAGCGCGGATTTGTTTTTCGCATGCCTTAGCGAAAGAGCTAACTTGCGATTTGATTTGCGCTGCTTGTTTCCACAGATTGAACGGGAACAACAGGCGTGGCTTCCGCGCGGTAGCCGCACGCTTCGTCGGCGCAGTAATGAACGGTTCCGTCCTTCTTCGTCGTCTTTTCCAGAAGAAACGGCGCGTTGCACTGCGGGCATGGCGTGAGGACGGGCTTATCCCAGAAAACCACATCGCACTTCGGATATTCCGAGCAACCATAAAAAGCTTTGCCGCGTTTGGATTTCTTGACGACGATTTCGCCTTTGCAGCCCGGACGTGTGCAGGCGAGGCCAATGGTTTCGCGCTTGATATATTTACAAGTAGGATAGTTCGAGCAGGAAATAAATTCGCCGAAACGCCCGTGCCGCTGCACGAGTTGTGCGCCATCAATCGGGCATTTTTCGTCAAGCACAACGGGCGCGGGCGCAACCACGCCGCTCTTGGCGATCTTGCGTATGTTGCGGCAATCGGGGTAACCCGTGCAGCCCAAGAATTGACCGAAGCGCCCGCGCTTTAAGGCCATAGGCTTGCCGCACAAGTCGCACATTTCCGGTTCTTCAGCTTCGCCGTTGTTCGCCGAGCCAGCAGCAACAGAAGCATCCGCAGTTGTCGCCGCATCTGCGTTTGCGCTCGCGGGCTTCGCAATTTCGCGCGTCGTGCGGCATTCGGGATAATTAGTGCAGGCGAGGAATTGACCGAAGCGCCCGAACTTAATGACCATACCCGCGCCGCACTTGTCGCAAATCTCATCCGTCGGAATCGCCTGTTGCTTCGCGGCCTTCATCTCGACTTCGGCGGTCTTCAAATCCTCCGCAAACTTTTTGTAAAATTCCGCGAGCGCGGAAGTCCAAGTGCGCTTGCCTTCTTCGATTTCGTCCAACTCTCTTTCCATCTGCGCCGTGTAAGCTTCATTAAAGAGATCATTGAAGCTTGCGACAAGCAGATCGTTGACGGTCGTGCCGAGACCCGTCGGATGAAAACGCCCTTCGTGTTTTTCGACATACTCGCGGTCTAAAATCGTCGTCATAATCGCCGCATACGTCGAAGGCCGTCCGATGCCTTTTTCTTCGAGAATCTTAACGAGCGTCGCTTCGGTAAAGCGCGGCGGCGGTTCCGTGAAGTGTTGTTCAGGCGAGAGTTCTTGGAGCTTCAGTGTTTCGCCTTTTTCGACGCGCGGGAGTTTCCGTTCGGCTTCCTCGTCTTCCTCTGTTTTTTCGTCGCGGCCTTCCTGATAAATTTTCAGAAAGCCGTCGAACTTTTGCACAGACCCGCTCGCGCGAAACACAAAGCGCCCGGCGCTGATGTCAATCGTCGTTTGATCGAAGATCGCCGCCGTCATCTGCGACGCGACGAAGCGCTGCCAGATAAGGCGATAAAGCTTCAACGCTTCCTTGTCTAAAAATTGCGCGAGCGAATCGGGCGTGCGCGAAACATCCGTCGGGCGAATCGCTTCGTGTGCGTCCTGCGCATCTTTTTTCGAGCGGTAATGAACGGCCTTTTCCGGCAAATAATTTGCGCCGTACTGCCCGCCGATAAAGTCTCGCACTTCCGTCAACGCAGCATCCGAAACGCGCGTCGAATCCGTGCGCATGTACGTGATAAGTCCGACGGAGCCTTCCGAGCCGAGTTCGATTCCCTCGTAAAGCTTCTGCGCGACGATCATCGTTTTCTTCACGGCGTAGCCGAGTTTGCGCGCCGCTTCCTGCTGCAACTTCGAGGTGATGAACGGCGGCACGGGATTACGCTTGCGTTCCTTTGTCGCCACATCACCAACAACGTAAGTTTGCTTGTTTGCTTCGGCGACAATCTCTGCGGCCTGCGCGTCTGTGCCGATTAGGATTTCGCTTTTCTTCGCTTCCTGATCGAAATTTCCCGTCTTGACTGTTTGCTCGCCGATCTTCAAAAGGCGCGCGTCGAAGTGGGGCGGCAAGCTGGCCACGAGGTTCGCCGTCACCGTCCAGTATTCCGTTTTAACGAAGGCTTCGATTTCGCGCTCTCGCTCGACGACCATGCGAAGCGCAACCGATTGCACGCGGCCTGCGCTCAGGCGTCCGCCGACTGTGCGACACAAAAGCGGCGAGACTTTGTAGCCGACGAGACGATCAAGCAAGCGTCTTGCCTGCTGCGCATCGACGAGGTTCGCGTCAATCTGCTTCGGCTCCTTGAAGGCGTCCTGCACGGCGCGCTTTGTAATCTCGTTGAACATCACGCGAAACGTCGGCTTCTTCGGGCGCTTCGGCACAATCTCTTCGGCGAGATGTTGGCAGATGGCTTCGCCTTCGCGGTCAGGGTCGGCGGCGAAATAAATTGTGTCGGCTTCCTTCGCGGCCTTCTTCAAGTCGGCGACGACTCTTTTGTTATTGCGCTTTTTCGTGTCGGGGATAACTTCGTAGGTCGGCGCGAAATCGTGCTCGACATCGATGCCCAAACCCTTCGACGGCAAATCCTTGATGTGGCCGATGGAAGCCATCACGCGGTAATCCTTGCCGAGATACTTATTGATTGTTTTCGCCTTCGCGGGCGATTCGACGATAACCAGATTTTTTGTCATTGTTAATTTTCGCTGGAATTTACGGGACGGGCGAAAGCCTAGACTTCGCCGCTTCTACTAATGAAACATTCGTTTAGATGCGACGGGGAGCATTAACGCCCGCCGCCCGAAATTATTTATGCTCGTCGCCCACGTTTGCTTTATCGTTGCGACTTTATCACAAAGCACACACGCGCAAAGGCAAGCGCATTTGACTCTCTGAAAGCGTCCGTGTCAACCGCAGAAGCAAACAACAGACGCTTTACGAAAATAACATCAGAGGCCGCTCGAAAGTCAACTCAAGCGAAATTCATTAGTGATTCATCTGGAAAATTGAGCGCATGAAAATTTTATTACTGATGCTCTGAGGCGTGGCGGAACGTCGCTCGGTCAATCTCTGCTATCCAACGCTTTTCGCGCTCATCGTATTCAACTATGCCGTCAACTAACAGGTTGTCTGTATTTCCAAAGTCGTCGGCATCATCCATATAAAAGATTATCGCAAGGCCATTCTGAAGAGTGAGGCTGTGCTTCTCAAGGTCTTTGATTGTTCCATAACAGGTGAGTATCAGCCGACCGGAGTCGTCGGTTTTGTGGCAGTCAGCATATATCAACGGCTTATTCATCTTGTTAGCAAAAGCCGCCGAGCAAGCGCCATACGAATCAGACCGTCAGCTTTTGAAGCGAGGCGAATTAATTTTGGATAACGTAAGGAGATGCAGTGTTTGTTTAAGCAGCGCCTTTTGCCAGTTCGAGGCGTTGCCACAAAATGTTTTCGTCCGGGAAATGGATGCCTGCGTTGTCGCGCAAGTCTCCGGCGGCGACGACGATAATGGTCAGTTCACTAAACACATCGGCGCAGGGCGGGCATTCTACGAGATGCACTCGAACGAGCGTATAGTCTTCCCCGTCGAGCGCATCATCACGAAAGTCGCTGAGTAATTCGATGATTCGGATACAGTCCATTGTCGTTAAATTCCCTTCACGATTACATCAATCATGTTCGTTCAATCTTAAATTTAATTGAGCACCGCTTGTTGCCTGATAAGCCCTCGGAGTTTCAAACGCGCTTTGTGCAGTTGCGATTTAGAGGTGCCTTCGGAAATGCCTAGCATCTTGGCGACTTCGCCGTGTTCGTGGCCTTCCACATCGTGCAAGACAAAAACATTGCGGTAGCCCGGCGGCAGTTTGCTGATCGCATTCTCCAGAATAATTTTATCGACAATCGGCATACGATTCTGATTCTCTGTTCCCTGCACGATCTGAATCGGAGTTTGATCTTCGTCCATCGTAAATTCCGGGCGACTCTTGCGCTTTCTGAAGTGCATCAATACTTGATTCACCGTCATGCGATGCAGCCACGTCGTAAAGGCAGACTCGCCGCGAAAGCTGCCGATCTTTTTATATAGATGCGTGAAAGTGTCTTGAGTGAGGTCTTCGGCTTCTTCAGGCTTTCCGGTCATGCGCAAAGCGAGCGAGTAAACGCGTCGAAAGTGGCGGCGGTACAAATCCTCGAACGCAGACATATCGCCGCCCGCAGACTTTTGCGCCAACTCGTAATCATTCGGCTCTGTTTTTTCTACTTCAACTAAGCTCATGTTTCATTCACCCCTTGCCGCCGTCACGTCTATGCACTTGATTATCCACAAGAAAGGCGCAAGTTCAAACAAGGGGGAACGGTTTTATTTTCCCATGACGAGAATCGAGAACGTTCCCGGCACGATGCTCGGGCGCGGGTGCGGCCTTTCCGCAGTCGGCGCAGGCGGCGCGCCGTATTGCGCTGTCGGCAAATAAACGCGGTGCGTCTTGGGGTCGAGCGCCATCGTGCGCGCGCCCGCTTGCGTCGGGGCGTTTTCAACGATGCTGTATTTGTCGGGCGTGTCTTCGTGAACGATTGTCAGCGTGCCGTCGCCGTTCGAGCTAAAGGCGAGCGCAGTTTCAGGATCAAAGGCGTTGGCGTCAACGCCTTTGCCGATTGGCACAGTCGCCACGACGCGCCCGTTATCCGCGTTCATCACAGCCATCAATTTATTGCTGCATCCGATGAACAAACGCCTGTGTACTTTGTCCATCGCCATGCCCGAAGGCTCCTCGCCGGGCGCAACAGGCCAGCGCGATTTGACTGCCAGCGCGCGCGAATCAAAGGCGACGACTTCTGATTTGTCTTCGAGATTAACGTAGATCATTCCGCGCCCGTCGGCGACGGCAAACTCCGGACGCCCGCCGAGCGCTAATGTTCCAGCAACCGCTCCCGTCGCAGCGTCAATCGCCGTCGCATCGCGGCTCGTGCCGTTGAAGGTGAAGACGCGCTTCGTCACAGCGTCGTAAATTATCGTGTCTGGATTTTGCCCGACCTTGACTTGCTGCACAGCCTTCAGCGTTTTCAAATCGAAAATCGTCACGCTCGCATCCCGTCCGTTGCTCGTAAATCCCTTGCCGAATTCCGGGGCAAGCGCGATGCCGTGAACTCCTGCGGTTCCCGGAATGTCGCCGACGAGCGCGCCCGAATCAACGTCAACGACCATCACATGGCTGCCGCGCGAAATGTAAAGACGCCGCGCTTGTGCGTCGAACGTCACGTAATCCCAACCGCCCTCGCCGCCGAGCGTAAGCTTTTTAATGGAGTGATAGCCAGATGGAGAAATTGACTTCGCGCCCGCACCGACGGCGAAGCATGAAAGCAAAAGAAAAAGACAGACAACAAAATTGCTTAAGCCGCGAACTTTCATTTTATTCTCCTGTGATACATCTGTTTGTGAATAACAAAACCCTTCGATGCGCGATAATGTAAATCATTTATATAATCCGCGTTATTCATACAAGCGGGCGCGCCGCTTCGATTGTTTGCAAGGCGTTTTCTCTTCGGCGATGCTGCCGCCGCAATCTGAACTCTTCCAATTGAAGCGAGATCGTCGGCACAACTAATAGCGTCACGAAGGTCGATAATAACAGGCCGCCAATGACGGCGATAGCGAGCGGGCGTTGCATCTCTGCGCCCGCGCCCAAACCGATGGCGAGCGGCGCAAGCCCGAAGATGGTGCAGAGCGTCGTCATCAAAATAGGCCGCAGCCGCACGCGTCCAGCCTCGCGCAAAGCATTTTCAAGCGGCGTCTCTCGCCCGCCGCGCAGCTTGCCCGCGTAGTCGAGCAAAATAATCCCGTTTTTGACAACGAGGCCGATCAGCATAATCAGTCCCATGAACGATGAGATATTGAGCGGTGTCCCCGTCAGCCACAACGCGAGCAGCGCGCCGACAAGCGAAACGGGCGCGGCAAAGAGAATCACGAGCGGCTCTTTGTAAGAACGAAATTGCACGACGAGCACGACGAAGACAAGCGCGATGGCGAGGCCGAAGACCATCAGCAAACCACGAAACGCCGTTTGCTGGCTTTCGTATTGCCCGCCGAGTTCGTAAACGACGCCGGGCGGAAGGCGCGTCTTCGCAAGCAACGCTTTAACGTCTGCTGTGACAGACCCTAGCCCGCGCCCGCTTAAGCCAGCGGTGATCGCCACCATCTGCCTTTGATCCTGCCGCACAAGTTCGCTTTGTCCTGCTTCGCGGCGGATGTCTGCGAAGGCGGCGAGCGGTTGCGTGACACCGCCGGGCGTTGTGATCGGCACATTGCTTATCTTCGAGTAATCGAAACGCGTTTCGTCCGGCAAACGCACGCGCACGCCCGTCAATTTGTCGCCCTCTCGTACCTGCGTAATGCGGTGGCCGAGCAGCGCGCCGCTTAATTGAGTTGAGATCGCCTGCACGGTCAGGCCAGCGCGTTCGGCGCGCACAGGGTCAATGCGTGCGACGAGTTCCGGCGAGCCTGCGCTGACGCCGTTGTAAAGCTCCACGATGCCGGGAATCTTTTCGATTCGTTCGCCGAGACCTGTCGCCGCACGTTGCAATTCTTGTAAATCATTGCCGAACAATTTGATTT
>JBPCOJ010000032.1:0-32846 GCA_051000345.1 Pyrinomonadaceae bacterium
CGTTGTTCTCTTTCGCGTTTTCTTTGGCGGCGCGATAAGAGTTGACGGTCATCGCATCCGGCGTGTTCAAATCGAAGTTGCGAAACGTCGTGCTGTGATGATCTTCGAGCGATTTTTTCGTCGGTACGGCGGAGACAGTGGGCGAAACGTCTGGATAAGATTTAGCGCGGTTTTTGTTGATCGCGGCGAGGTCTGCGGCAGAGACTGTGCCGATGAATTCGCCGTAGTTGCGGTAGGTAAGCCCGGCGCGCGCGGCGGCGTCCCATAAATAAAGCGTCGAGGGTTCGGCAACGTCCTGCGAGCCGTGAAGGTAAGGAATGAATCGTCGCATGTAACCCGCGAGATCGTCTGCGGCGACCCCTGCGCGGAAAATCGGCGGCGCATCCTTCGTCGGATTAAAGTTCGGCAAACGATTGAAGCCTTCGTAATCGTAGCCGCGCCCGCGCCCGCCGTAGTCCCAGCGAAAAGCTTTGTCAACGTAGTCTGTGGAGAAGGCTGCGGTTGACCAATTATGTCCGTCTGCGCTGGCTTCCGCGTTGACGAAAAAGCGATCAAGCAAACCGAAACGCAGGGCAAGAGCGTGCGTGTTCGGCGTGATATTCTGCGCAGCGCCCTTCGGCGAAACGGCTGCGTCGGATGCGCCGAAGATGGCGAGCGTCTGGTCGCCGTCCGCCGTATGATTGTCGCCGGAGCGTTCAACGTCGCCGAAGACTTGATCATAGGTGCGATTTTCCTTGATGACGTAGATGACGTGTTTGATCGGCGAAGTAGTGCGGAAGAGTTTTGCGCGACGCGCGCCGATTAATCCGTTGTTGCGCATCGCTTGTTCTGTGTTGCGGGCGAGCGTTTCCCTATCCGGCTCACCGATGCGGCTGATGTTGCCCGCGATAATCGCCACGCTGTATTCGCCGCCCTGCCCGCCGCCGCGCCCGCGCCCAACAGGAAAGCGGTCGTTGGGAACATTCGGCGCGCGTCCCGAATTGTTGACGATAACCGAAGAATTTTCAAAGCCCGTGCCTTTGCCGTTGCCGACGAAAAGCGTTCCGTTAGCGACGGCCAGCGCCGACGGATACTGCCCAGTCGGGATGAATCCGCGCACGTGGCTGGCAGATGAAGCATTCGCGGAATTCTCACGCTCACGATCCTGTTTTTGCACGCTTCTTTCTACTGCATTCCGCCTGCTACCTTCCGCCTTTAATTTGACTGCTAATTCGATAACCGCGACGGCGTTGCTGTGCGCGTTAGCAACGTAGAGCGTTGTTTCGTCTTCGCTCAGGGCGATGCTTTCCGGCGAGTTACCGGCGGGTGCGTTTTCGGCGAGGCGCACGTTGATGCGCTCGATTTCGCGGTCAGTCGCGGTGTCTATCGCGGAGACGCTGTCATCGTTTGAATTGACGACGTAAAGGCGCGTCGCGGAGCGATTGAGAATCATCGCTGTGGGATGACTGCCGACGGCGATGGCGCGAACGGCGCGCTTTGTTGAGCGTGGATCGATGACGGCAATCGAGCTTGCGTTCCAGCAGGAAACGTAGACTTTCGCTGTTTGCGTATCGGCATTCGGATCGTTCGCGCTCGCTGCCGGAAGCGCGACGACTGCATAAGGATAAAGATTCTGCTCGCGGTTGGTTGTGTGCAAATCGACGCGCGTGAGTTTTCGTTCACCGCTAAGGTCGGAGATGATGCCGAGCGAATCGCCCAGATTGTTGGCGACAAAAATGGTGTTGCCGTCTGTGCTGATGGCGAGTCCCGCAGGATAGACGGGCGCGTGGTTGTCGTTGTAACGCTCTGACGGCGCAGCATTCGTGAATCCGCTGACATCTATGAAAGGCGCTTCGACAATTGTGTTCGGCCCCGATGACGCGGGCGTGACGGGCTGCGCCGCGCCGGGACGAAAGCGAAACATCCAGATTTTATTCTCGAAGCCGCCCGAAGCGTACAGCGTGTATGCGCCGTCTTCTTCGGCTCGCGGCGAAAAGCACGCGCCGACGTTGACGCTCTGCGGCGTCGGAAAATAAATGTTCTGGATGACGATGGGCGCAGGCCGCGCGTTTAGATCAATAATGGCGAGGGATTGCTGCGCGCGATTCGTCGCCGAATTAAATTGCAAGCCGAAGCCGCTGTTGACGGCGACTAGATAACGCCCGCGTCCGTCTGCCGCCGTTTTGTCCGGGCTGCGCACGAAATCCAAGGGCAGTGCGCCAACCGCAGGCTGTCTGGTCGTTTTGTCGAACACCAATGTTCCGGCGGGCGTAATCTGTCGTTCTCCGAAAGCAGTTTGATTGTTGCTGTCCATATCGGCGAACGAAGTCGAAAGGCCGGATGCGGCGAGCAGCGCGAGCGTGATGATAAAAGCGATGTACAGCGTATGGCGCGGAAAGGTTTGGCGCGGAACGCGGCGCGGTTTGGTTTCGGGCATAATTTATTGATTGCCGCTTTCTTGTTCGACAGAGGTAGCTTCTACTGTTTGTGTTTGCGCGGCTTCCGCTCTGGCGAGTTCCAGATAAATTGCCGTGAGCGTGTCGGCGAGTTTGTCCGCTTCGTCGCGCAAATGCAATGCGGCTGTTTGCGCGTCTCCGCTTAAGCTTTGCGCTAACTCTGCCAGATGGATTTCGAGTTCGCTCGCGGTCTCGCTCGCGCGGTCGAGTGCTTCAAGTTCACGCTTCATTGCCGTTCATCTCCCTTATTAACGCATAAATTGATTTACTACGATTAATGATTGCTGTTAATTGAATCGAGCTTATAAGCCTTCAAATGGTTTTTGCCACGTTGCGCTTACGCCTCCATACTCAAACTCTGCTTGCGCTTTTGCATCTTCAAGCGTTTCGTGCCAAGTGTCCGTTATAGTTTCCCAATTCTCATCGCAGCCAAAAAGATAAAAAGATTTTTCTCCTTCATACCGGCAAATAGCCAAGCCTGCCGCCGCGCCCATTAGCACGCCAGCGACAATCTGCTTACAATTTCCCGTGTGTCTGTGTCTGTCGTCAACCAGCGTGTATAAAATGACGCTTGCTCCGCCGATGTCCTTTGGAATACTCATCATAAAACTTTACTCTTACGAAGACACCTAACTCAACATAAAAGCGAGACAACGCTTGACGGTCATGTTATTTTAGCGTCCACGCTGCTCCACGTATCGCTCGCAATTTTGCGCGCCCGCGTTCTTTGTTCCACAGGGCGCATTAAACAACTCGCTGCACTGTCCCGGCCTATTTGGGCGGCGATGCTCAAAGTAAAATCGAACGCGCACTTGAAAACAGTTTCAGCGCGCATGTTCGTTCATCGTGTGAGGTCAAGTTTTGTGAAGCGGTCAATCGCTTGCATCTCATTTCCTTTGCTGCTGCTGGGCGCTATCGCCGTCGCCGCGCTCGTTTCAATCTCTGCCTGCCGCGATGCTGCCTCGCTTGAAACTCATGCCGCGCGTACACCTTCGATTTCCACGTCAGCTAAATGGAACGATTCACAGCGCGACGGCATTCCCGATTGCATACGCTTGCGTTCCTTTAACGACCGCGAAAATTTTCGCCGCTGGTTTACGGGCATTGCCGAACTACAGTTTTATCACCAGAGCGATGCTTGGAAAGCGGAGCAGAGAGACTGCGCAGGTCTTGTGCGTTTTGCCCTGCGCGAAGCTTTGCGCGAGCATAACCGCGCGTGGTTTCGCAAGATGGGCGCGATTTACGAACCCCTCGCGCCGGACGTTCGCGCCTACACGCTTGAGCGCAATCCGCTCGGCGAAAAACTTTTTCGCACCAAGTCAGGCGCGTTCACGGAGTCCGATTTGACAAGCGGCGCGTTCAACGAATTCGCCGACGCGCGCACGCTCAAAGATTTCAATTCCCGTTTCGTCAGCCGCAACCGAAGCGAAGCCGAACCCGGCGATCTGCTTTTCTTTTATCAACCGTGGGCGCAGAAATTTCCCTATCACGTAATGATATTTCTCGGCAAAGCTTATCAGGCAGACGATGTCGCCGGTGCTGCTACTGTCGGCGACGCTGCCGCAAGCGATTGGGTCATTTATCATACCGGCGCATCGCCTGCGGATTCCGGCACGATTAAGAAAGTGCGACTCGGCGTGCTCGACCAACATCCCGACAAACGCTGGCGTCCCGTCTCGAACAATCACAACTTTTTAGGTTTTTACAGATTGAAAATTCTTCAGTGAAAAACGAGTGCAGATTCGCGGCCTGTGAGATTCAACTTATGACACGTCCGAAACTTTACAAAGCTCTTGCCTGTTACCTCGCCGTCATCGCGCTTGTCTTTGCCTTCTCCGTCCTGCGCGTGCGCCAGCAAAACAGTTTCGCCGCGCAGACTGCGCCCGACACCTTGCCGGAGTATCCCTCTTACACGCAAATGCCGGATGAAAACAGCAAGCCCTTCTTTTCACTTTTAACCAATCGCACGAGTGCCACGACAGACCGCACGCGCCTCTGGCTCAATTATCACGGCATAGATCAATTAGAATTTCGCGTCTATAAAGTCCGCAATCCCGTCGAATTTTTCAAAGGCCTCGATAACCCGCATCAAGTCGGCGAGGACGAAGCAGCACAAGTCGGCAAAGCATACAAACACAATCCGACCTTTCTCGAAAAACTGCGCGAGTTCAAAAACTCCGTTTACAAGCAAATACGCGCTTATGTTCGCGCCCAACTGCAACACGATTCGCGCAAAAACTTCAATCGAAAATTTCGCGCTGATTCGGACGATGACGAATCGAATCGCACGCCGCTCAACGTCGCCGATTATGCGCGCGTGCCTTTGATTAACCCGGATCAACTCGTCAGTAGCTGGCACGAAAAATTGCCGCCGATGCAAGACGAATATGATCGCCGCATGATCTCTCTCGGCAAGCGCGAGCCGGGCGTGTATCTCGTCGAAGCCTTGAACGGAGACTTGCGCGCTTACTGCGTAGCGATGGTCACGGATTTGACGATGGTGCAAAAGACTACGAGCGACGGCAACCTGCTCGTCTACGCGGCGGATCGAAAAACAGGCGCGCCGCGCGAGAATGTGCAAATTGAAGTCATCAAAGGCAGCGAGACAATCAAGCGCGCTGTGACAGACAAGCGCGGTCTTCTTCAAACGAAAATAGACAAGCCGCGCCCGAAGCCGACGGATGATGAAGAAGACGCGAACGCCAATGCAGACGAAGACGAATCGAGCGCCGCGACAACTCCTCCGGCGCGAAATGAATATCTCGTAATGGCGACAGAGCGCGAAAACTTCGCCATCTCCGATCTGGATTCCTTTTACTTCGGCGATGACGGCGGCGGTGAAGATTATGGAACGGGCAGCGCCGAATTCAAGAGCTACCTCTACACGGATCGTCCCGTTTATCGTCCGGCGCAGAAAATTTACTTCAAAGGCATCCTGCGTCGCTTAACCGAAAACGGCTATAAGCTTCCCGCCGGAAACAAAGTGACGGTTTCCATCGAAGACCCGAACGGCGCGCGCATACTCGAACAGGAATTAACCATGTCATCGCGCGGCACTTTCAGCGGCGACGTGGATGTGGCGGACGACGCGCCGCTCGGCACATACAACATCACTGCGGAGATCGGCGACGACAAAGCGAGCGGCAGCTTCGACGTGCAGGAATATAAAAAGCCCGAATTCAAAGCGAGCGTCACCAGCGCGCAAACGTATGTCGGCGTCGGCGAGCAAGCCAAGTTCAATGTCACCGCGCGCTACTTTTTCGGCGCGCCCGTCGCACGCGCGGACGTGAAGTATTACATTTATCGCTCGCGCTCTTATTCTTGGTGGCACGGCAGCGTTGACGATAGCGAAGAGTCGGATGACAATTTCGGCGTCGATTCGTCCGCCGCAGATGAAGACAGCGGCAGCGGCAGCAGCCATTCTTATTACGGCAGTGACATGGTGCAGGAAGGCGACGGCAAGCTCGACGCGGGCGGTCGCCTCGAAGTAGATTTCACAGTGCCTTTGCCCGACGCCGCAGATACATGGGACTACACTTATCGGCTCGAAGCGCAGGTCACGGATCAATCGCGCCGCATGATGGAAGGCAGCGCGAGTTTCACAGGCATACGCTCGAACACAGTCGCGCAAGCGCAACCCGAACGCAACGTTTATTATCAGGGCGACACCGCGCGCATCCTCGTCAACGCAAACGATCACGAAGGCCGTCCCGTTCAAACCAGAGTAAAGCTTGTCTTCTTCGAGCGACGCTGGGACAAAGTAATAAAGAAGACCGAAGGCGGCGACGAATATCCCGACTACGAAATGCACGAACGCGAACTCTCGAACGCTTTCGTCGATACAAACGCGCAAGGCAAAGCCGCGCTCGATTACGTCATTCCAATCAGCGGCAGCGTCCACATCAAAACCACCATCACGGAAAACAATCGCGCAGTCACGTCCGAAGGCGGCTCGATCTGGGTCGCCGATCCGAAAAATCAATTTTCGGATTTCTCCTACGAAGACGCTGGCACAATCAAACTCGTGCCGGACAAAAAATCCTACCGCGCGGGCGATACCGCGCACATTCTCGCGCTTCTTCCGACAGACAAAGCGCATCTGCTCGTCACCACCGAATTGATGAGCGTTCTGACCGTGCGGCAAATCGACGCGGCGAGTCGCGCCGTCGTCATCGACGTGCCAATCGAAGCGCGCTATGCGCCGAATGTTTATCTGAACATCACTTACGTTCAAAAAGGCGAAATGTACACGCAGGATCAATTGCTCGTTGTGCCAGCGCGCGACAAACTTTTGAATTTGCAAATCATCGCCAACAAAAAAGAGTACAAGCCGCGCGAGACTGCTTCCTACACTGTGCTTGCGCGCAACATGGACGGCACGCCCGCCGCGAATGCCGAAGTCAGCCTCGGCGTCGTCGATGAATCCATTTACAGCATTCAACCCGACTCTGCGACAGATATCCGCCGCGAGTTTTACGGGCAGCGCTACAACGCAGTGCAAACGAGTTTCTCCGTCTCTTATTCCTTCACAGGCTACGCCGGAAAAAAGACTGTCAAACTCGCGCAAAATAAACGCGCCTTTCAACTCGCCGATTTCAAAAACGACAACACGACAGTTGAACCCGTCGTGCGCAAAATTTTTAAGGACACTGCTTTCTGGCAACCGAACGTTGTGACCGGCGCGGACGGCAAAGCCAGCGTCAAAGTCCAACTGCCCGACAATCTAACGACGTGGCGCGCCACCGCCCGCGCGATCACAACGGACACGCGCGTCGGCACAACGACGCAAAAAATCGTCGCACGCAAAGACGTGATTATTCGTCTCGCCAGCCCGCGCTTTCTGACAGAGGGCGACACGGTCTTGCTTTCCGGCATCGTCCACAATTATTTGAAGGCCGACAAGCCGACGCAAATTTCGATTGACGTCTCAGGCGGGCAACTTCAAGACGCTTCGCGTCAAACCGTCACGATTCCGAAGAACGGCGAGTACCGCGTCAACTGGCGCGTCGCCGCACCCGCAACCGGCGAACTAAAAATTCTCGCCAAAGCTTTGACCGACACCGAATCCGACGCGCTCGAAACGAGCATTCCGATTGCGCCGCGCGGCCTTAAACAAACACGCGGGCATACGCTCGCCATCGCCGACGAAACGGCGGATAAAACCGTCACGTTCAAATTGCCCGCCAACGCCGAACCCAACGCGAGAAGCTTGCGCATCGAAGTCGCGCCGTCAATTGCCGCCACGCTCTTCGGCGCGCTCGATTATTTGACGGCCTATCCTTACGGCTGTACCGAACAAACGATGTCGCAGTTTTTGCCGACAGTCATCGTCGCGCAAACTCTCAAGGATGTTCCAACCGCGAACATCAAAGCCACGAACGACCTCGCGCGCAAAGTCTCGAAGGGCTTAAAGCGTCTTTACAATTACCAGCACGAAGACGGCGGCTGGGGCTGGTGGAAGGACGACCCGACGGATGCCTTCATGTCCGCTTATGTTGTTGACGGCCTCACGCTCGCCAAGCGCGCCGGTTACGACATAGACGACGCGCGGCTCTCGCGTGGGCGCGACAAGTTGAAGGCGATGATCGACGCGGGCAAGCTCGACGACAATACCGCCATCGATGCGGAATCGCGCGCTTACATGATTTATACCCTCAACGAAAGCGGCGGCACAGACGCGCGCCTCGTTAATGATCTCTTCAATAATCGCAATGACCTGCAACCTTACGGGCGCGCTCTGTTGGCGCTCGCGTTAAAGGAACGCAACGACACGAAACGCGCGCAGATTGTCGCGGGCGAAATTGAACGCTCCGTAATTGCGAACGATTCGGAAGCGCGCTGGTCTTCAAAACACAAAGCAATGCATGACCTCGTCGAATCGAACGACGTTGAAGCAACCGCGCTTTCCGTCAAGGCTCTCGCGCGCATCACGCCGCAGAGCCAGCTTTTGCCAAAGGCCGCGCGCTGGCTTGTGACGACACGCAAATACGGCGCTTACTGGCTCTCGACAAAGGAAACGGCGTTCGCCATTTTCGGTCTCACCGATTACTTGAAAGTCAGTCAGGAACTCGCGCCCGATTACACCGTCGAAGTTTACCTGAACGGCGAGCAAGTCCTCGCCAAACAGATGACGAGCGCCGACGCCGCTTCCGCGCAAACCTTCGTCGTCCAACGCAAAGGCGCGGAAATCGGTAACACATCCGAACTGCGCATCGTCAAGCGTGGTCGCGGAATGCTTTACGTTTCATCAACAATTGTGCATTACACGAACGACGAAACGACGCCCGCGCAAGGCAGCGCGCAATTGAAGCTAACAAGGGAATACTTGCGCCTGCGCGTCGTGGAGAACGAAAAGGGAGCGCCCGCGTGGAAGCTCGAACCGCTCGCGGGCGATGTTCATTCCGGCGATATGATCGTGTCGCGTTTGCGCGTCGAAGGCCAACCGGCGCGCTACCTGATGATCGAAGACCCGATTCCGGCGGGCTGCGAACAAGTCGAAGCGGTCAGCGGCATCGATCTCAATTACAGGGAAAACAATTGGAGCGATTGGTACAGCGCGCGCGAATTCCGCGACCAAAAAGCCGTCTTCTTTTTGAATTACTTTAGCGGCAAAGCGACATATCAATACGCAATGCGCGTCGAAGCGCCCGGACAATTTCGCATCGCACCGGCGCGCGTCGAACAAATGTATCAACCCGAAATCACGGCAAACGCGGCGAGCGGCGCGCTGACGATTCTCGATAACAAGTAAGCAGTTTTCAGTAGTCGGTGTTCAGTTGTCAGAAATTATCAACAGGAGCGCGAGTTAGAAGGAGCGGAACATGATTAAAAATTCATTGCTTGCCATCGGCACGACGGCGCGTGAGCTTGTGCGGGATTGGCGAAGCCTCGGCCTCTTCAACGCGCTTTATGCTGCGCTCATCGGCGCTCTCTGGCTGTTCTTTTCGACGAAGGAAGCGAGCGCGTGGCAACTGGTTTTGACGGCGCTGCTTGCCGTCGCTGCGCCCGTGCTGTTCTTTCTGCTGCAATCGGCGGGCGCTGTCCGCTACGTATGGAATGAAGCGCAGACTGCGACTCTTTTCCAAAAATCCGTGAAGGCGCTCTGGAAAATAATTCTTATCAGCATCCCGCTTATCCTGCTTGCAGTTTTGTTAGCTTACCTGCTCAATAAATTACAGGCGCGGTTTCCCGTCACGGAAGCCGCGCGTCCGGCGCTTATTCCTGTGTCGCATCCTTCGGCAGCGCATCCGCCTGTGTTGCCTTTGCGCTGGCCGGATGTCTTCATCGCTTCGTTGCGATTGTTGCTGTTGGGCGTCGTGCTGCCGCTCGCCGCGATTCATTTGTGGCTTGCGGCGGCGCGCGATCCATTCGTCCGCACTGTGCGCCGCGTGCCGCAGATTCTCGCGCACGCCTTTTCCGCGCAATCGGTTTTGATCTACGCTATCGGGCTGATTCTTTTCGCATTGATGCCTTACTTTTTGATTTTCACGCGCACCGCTGTTCGCAATGCGTGGGCGGAACTTTTGCTGTTCGGCTTGCGTCTCGCGCTGGCGTTCGTCTTCACGCTCTGGGGCTGGCTCGTCACCGTCGGCGCGCTTGCGAAAACAAATGTGAAGGAGAGCTTGAGCGTGGAAGAAAGGAACATTGAAACACCACCGCGCATCATTGAAGCTTAGTGATGAAAAAATGATGCGCCCTCTATGCTGCACATTGATTTATCCATACGTATTGCTGTGTGCATTGCTGATGTCTTCATGTTCCGCGCCGCGTGAAGCATCTGAATCAGCGCCGACGATTGCGCACGCCGCCGCAAGCGATGAAGAGGTGGATGCGGCGTTGCAGCGTGCGGCGACGGCGGCGCTCGGCACACGCGACGGAAGCATCATCGTGCTCGATCCGCAGACGGGACGCGTGCGCGCCATCGTCAACGCGCGCGTCGCTTTCGAGGAAGCGATACCGCCGGGTTCCGCTATTAAACCGTTCACGGCGCTCGCGGGATTGCGCGCCGGATTGATTGATGAAAATTCGCGCGTGCTGTGTCGCACCACATACCGGCGCGACGATTTCGAGACGCGCTGCTCTCACCTGAAACTCAATCCGCCATTCGATCCGGTACACGCGCTCGCTTATTCCTGCAACTATTATTTCTCGAAGCTCGGCGAAAAATTAAACGCGGAATCGTTCGATGCAACACTTGCCGGATTCGGTTTCGGCGCGCGCACAGGCTCGGACGACGAGCGCGAGGCGACGGGCGCGTTGCCGCGTGGTGAATGGCGCGTGCCGTATGCGCTCGGCTTCGGCGATCAAATGCTTGTCACGCCCGCGCAGTTAATTACCGCTTACGCGGCGCTTTTTAACGGCGGGCATTTGTATGTTCCGCAACGCGCGGCCTCGCAAAATTTTATCAAGCAAGAACGCGCCGCGCCGGACATGATACTCGCGCCCGCGCATCGCGCGCTGCTGCTCGAAGGCTTGCGCGGCGCTGTCGCATACGGGACAGCAGTTCATGCCGGACTCAACGGGTTTCCGCAAATCGTTTTCGGCAAGACCGGCACATCATTGCCGCGCGACGATTTTCGCACGCACGGCTGGTTCGTAGGCTTCGCGGCTGATCGTCACAAAACAGAAAACGCAGAAGGTGATTCATCTGAAAGCAATTCATCTGAAAGTGGTTCATCTGAAAATCTGTCTCCGTCGTCGATGCGGCTCGCCGTGCTTGTCTTTCTCAAACGCGCACACGGAGCCGAATGCGCAAACCTCGCGCGAAACATTTTTGCCACCTACGCGCACGCCGCAACGCCGCATACCGACGCACAAATACCGGGCGACGAAGAATCAGAATCAACGATTGGCGCGCGTGCTGCGTCTGACGCATCGCAAGCGCAAGCTTCCACCGATTCGGCTACTACTTCAACAGTGCGCGTTCGTCTTGTGCGTGAAGAAACGACGCGCGCGCTCTCGCTCGATGAATATGTCTTCGGCGTGCTCGCGGCGGAAGCCAGCACGGAGAACAATCTGGAAGCACTAAAGGCGCAGGCCGTCGTCAGCCGCACATACGCGCTGAAGAATATGAATCGCCACGCGCGCGACGGCTACGATTTTTGCAACAACACGCACTGTCAGCGTTATGTCAGCGTAAGGGATGAAACCGCCCGCCCGGACTTTTACGCAGCGGTACGCCGAGCGATAAAGGAAACTGCGGGCGAAGTCTTGCGGGATGAATCAGGCCGCGTTGCCGATGCTTATTTCAGCGCGTCGTGTGGCGGCATAACGGCGAACATCGGCACGCTGTGGGGCAAGACTCCTGCGCCTGCTTATTTGCGCGGCGTGCCGGACGAATACTGCGCGACCCTGCCCGAACGCAATTGGACAAATGTGATTTCGCGCGCAGAGTTAAGCAAAGCTTTGCGCGGGGATGCGCGTAGCGATGTGGGCGCGCGGCTCACGGATGTGCGCGTCGTGAGGCATGACGCAACGGGACGCGCGGAGACAATTGCGCTCGAAGGCGAACGGCGTCGCACGTTGCGCGGCTGGGATTTCAAAATCATCGTCGGGCGCTATCTCGGCTGGAACGTGCTGAAAAGTTCGCGCTTTGATGTTTCGCGCGCCGGAGAAAATTTCGTGTTTCGCGGCAGCGGTTTCGGACACGGCCTCGGCCTCTGTCAAACGGGCGCGCGCGCGATGGCTGTGCGCGGCGCATCGTATCGCCAAATTCTGAATCGTTATCTTCCGGGAACACGCATGGGCTCTTTCGATGCCGACGTGAAAAGAACAGTTAAGGATCAATCGAATGCGAACAGTGAAAGCGGAGAATGGAGCGAAGCAGAGAAGCCGTCGGTGAAAATCGTTCCGGCTGCGTATCCTTCAAACAATGAGCGCGCGTGTGATTATGAAGCGATAAGATTTCAAAACATCGCTTTCGCGCATCGCAACGCTTCAGCGGGGCGTTTGATTTTGTCGAGCGAAAACTTTCAGGTGAGTTTCACCAAGCAGGAGGTGCGGCGCGATGCAGGGGAAGCCTTGCGCGTGCTCGAAGCGGCGCGCGTGGATTTATCTGCGCGGCTTAAACTTGCAAACGTCGGCGCGCGCGAAGTGCCGAAGCTGGAATTGTTTGTGCATGAAACGGCGGGCGATTTCGTCGCGGCGACGAATCAGCCGGTGTGGGTTGCGGCGGTTACTCGCGCGGGGCGCATAGAAGTACAACCGCTCGATGTGCTACGGCGGCGCGGTGTGTTTGCCTCGACGCTGCGGCATGAATACGCGCACGCGGTAATCGAAAGTTTGAGTCGTGGGCGCGCGCCGCACTGGTTCGCCGAAGGCCTCGCTATTTATTTTGCGGGCGAAGGAGCGAGCGTGAATCGCGGCGCTCGCGTTGTCGATTTGTCGCCTGAAGAATTGGAAGGAAAATTAGCGCAGCCCGCCGCGTCCGCGCAGGAAACGCGCGCCCTATACGCGGCGGCTTATAGGCAAGTGATGGCGCTCGTCCGCCGCGAAGGTGAAGCGAGCGTATGGCGGCGCATTGCACAATACAGAAGCGCGTCGCACAGTATAAAAGCGTATGAAGAAAATCGCGCCGGATCATACGCTTTACAAGCGAATAAAGTCTCTTCTAAGGATTTTGCCGACGTTCTATGAGCGGTTCGAGAAAGGGCTACCAATCGTTTGAGTGGTAACACGGAAGAAGAATTTTGAGAAAATTTATTTTTTACGTTGTGCTGGCAGTCGCGGCAACGCTGCCCGGCTTGGTCATACGCCTGACTGGAATTCATCTGCCGACGCTTGTCTCTGCTGCTATCTTTTTCGCCGCTATTTTAGGCGCAGGATTTCTGCTTTCGTGGGGAGCGGAAGCGGCGGAGCAGCACGTTTCGCGTGGTCTGGCGGTGGCGGCGCTAGCTTTGATTACAGTCTTGCCAGAATATGCGGTAGACATTTATTTCAGCTATCAGGCGGGCGCGCATCCGGGTTCGGAGTATGTCGGATTCGCCGCCGCCAATATGACGGGAGCAAATCGTTTGCTGGTCGGCACGGGTTGGTCGCTCATTGTTTTGCTTTTCTGGTGGCGAAGCGGAAAACGCGGCGTGCAGTTATATCCGCAAAACAGCGCCGAGATTGTCTTTCTCGCGCTTTCCAGTGTGTATGCCTTTGTCATCGTTATCAAAGACCGGATAGACATTTTCGACACAATCTTTCTTATCGGAATTTTTGCTGCTTATTTGTGGCGCGTCGGTAAAATGTCGTCAGCCGATGACGAGGATGATGACGAAGAAATTGAAGTCGGACCCGCTGCCGCGTTAGCAACGCTGCCGAAAAAACAGCAATATGCCGCCATCGCCGCGCTTGCCGTTTTTGCTGCATTCGTCATTATCGTGACGGCAGAGCCTTTCGCCGAATCGTTGATTGCCGGAAGTCGCATAATCGGCATCAACGAGTTTCTGATTATCCAATGGATTGCGCCGCTCGCAGGCGAATCGCCGGAAATTATAATTACTATTCTTTTTACTCTCGCTTTGCGTCCGGCCATCGCGCTCGGTGCTTTAATCAGCGACAAAATCAACCAGTGGACGCTGCTCGTCGGAATGATTCCGCTCGCTTACTCTCTCGGAGCAGGCACAATCGGCGCGCTGCCGCTGGATTTGCGCCAGCGCGAAGAATTTTTCTTGACGGCAGCGCAATCGCTTTTCGGTCTCGCTCTGCTTCTTTGCCTGCGTTTAAGTTTGAAAAGTGCTTTCGCCTTGCTCGGTTTATTTCTCGTTCAGCTTGGTCTCGCGTTCGCCTTTCACAACGACGAGAGCCGCACTATCACAGTGCTTACCTTTATGGCTTGGCTTTATCTCGTTTTAGCCGCCGGAATTTTTTTTCGGAATCGTCGCTGCTTGATTGAATGCGTTCGAGTAGGATTGCTGGCAAGGGCTTCGCCGGAGATAGACGCCGATCCATTATTCTTAAAGTAAACCGTGTCCACAAAGTAAGCCATAGCCACCCATGCTTTCGTGTAAAAAATCATCAGCCTGCCTGTTGCCGCATACAAAGCTTGCTTACGCACATAAACTTACTTTAACGTGAGCGCGAGCGAACGATTATCTTGCTCGCTTAAATTTTATTGCGGAGTGAGTTATGAAGGCTGTCGTTTTTAATGAACATGGCGGAGCGGAAGTCTTGCGTTACACGGACGCGCCCGATCCGCGTCCGAAGGCAAACGAAGTGCTAGTGGAAGTGCGCGCCTGTGCTTTGAACCATCTGGACGTGTGGACGCGCGCAGGCTTGCACGGCATTCCTGTTCCGCTGCCGCACATTTTGGGCAACGACATCGCGGGCGTCGTGCGCGAGGCGGGTGAACTCGTGACGTGGGTGCGGGCGGGCGATGAAGTCTTGTTGCAGCCGGGCGTTTCGTGCGGGCATTGCCGGGAGTGTTTGCGCGGACACGATAATCTCTGCCCGGAGTATGACATTTTAGGTTACAGGCGCGCGGGCGGTTATGCGGAGTTGGTCACAGCGCCCGGCGTCAACGTCGTCCCGAAGCCGAAAAATCTCACTTGGGAAGAAGCCGCCGCGTTGCCGCTCGTGCTGCTCACGGCGTGGCACATGCTGGTGACGCGCGCGCGCGTGCAGGCGAGCGAAGACGTGCTCGTACATGCGGCGGGAAGCGGCGTCGGCTCGATTGGAATTCAGATCGCAAAACTTCGCGGCGCGCGTGTCATCGCCACCGCCGGATCGAACGAGAAGCTATCGAAGGCGCGCGAACTCGGCGCTGACGAAGCGATTAACTATACGAACGGCGATTGGGTGAAGGAAGTGCGCGCGTTGACCGAAGGGCGCGGCGTCGATGTGGTGTTCGAGCACACGGGCGCGGAGACATGGCCGGGTTCAGTGAAGGCGCTGGCGGCGGGCGGGCGGCTCGTGACATGCGGCGCGACAAGCGGCTACGATGCGCGCACGGACATACGCCAACTCTTTTATCGCCACCTGACCTTCTTAGGTTCATTCATGGGCGCGAAATATGAATTGCTAGACGCTATCAAATTTGTCGAGCGCGGAAGCTTGCGCGCCGTCGTCGATCAAGTGCTGCCGCTCTCGGAAGCACGCCGCGCGCACGAATTGATGGAGGATCGCGCGCAGTTCGGCAAACTCGTGCTTGTTCCGTAAAAACCTCGTTGAGTAAATGGTAGTGCCAGTAATCCTTTTCGGATGTGAATCGAGCAACGACGACACGAACAATAGAATTTCGATTGTTATAATTTGGTTGTGACGCACTCATTTGCTTATTAAGTGCAGCAAAAAAACTGCGCTTCAGGATAAGTTGATCGGCGCAATCTTCGTCAAGTTTGTAAGGAACGGAAATTGCAAAACAGAAACACACAAAGCTGCAAGCTGAGTTGCGGCTCTACAGCAGATTAAATTAAGGAGAACATATCAAATGACACCGAATAGCAAAATTTTATCAGTGGCACTCGCGGCGGCAGTGCTCGGCGGATCGGCCGTCGCGCTCGTCAATCATTCCGGCAATACCAAGCAGGCGGAAACCGCTCCGGCAGCGACCTTAACAACGCAGCCCGTAGCTTCGACACAAACTGCGACAGACGCAAATCTGCCCTCCGGTAATTTAACGACGGCAACGACAACGCAGCCGCAAGCTTCGACGGACGCGCAGATTGCAGCCAACACCTCGAAGGCGAAGGACGATCAAGGCGGCTATCGTGAAGGTTACACACAGGGACTTCAAGACGCGCGCGGATTGCCGAACGCCACCACGAGTTCGACTGTTTCACAACGCACTGTTGAAGCACCGGCACGCGTCGTCACGCGCACGCGCTACGTCAACAATTCTCCGCGTTACAGCACTCCGCGTTACAGAAACAGCACCGCAGAGCGACGCGCTTACTATGATTATAGCCAGCCGCGCCAGCGCACCTTCTGGCAAAAGCACCGCGATAAATTAACGGTCGGCGGCGGCACAGTCGGCGGCGCGCTCCTCGGCGGAATCATCGGCGGCAAAAAAGGCGCGGCCATCGGCGCATTGTCGGGCGCGGGCGGCTCGGCGCTTTACACCTACAAAATTCGCAACAAGAATCGCCGTTACTAAATTGCGCGACGAATAATCCAAGCACCGGTAGGTAAACGAATCAATGCGCAGCGCTGTTTCAATTCTGATCTTCGCGCTTGCGCTCATCCTCGTAGGGCGGGCAACTTCTTTTGTTGAAGCTGCCCGCTTTTTGCGTTCACAGCAAAAGCGTTACACCACTCGCCCCACAGAGCCGCGTGATAGAAATAGCTTCCGACGAAAGGAACGCGGCTTCGGTGAAAAACAAACCGCTGCCACCGCCTCATCTTCCGCTCTTCCATCCGATGTGCGTTTTCGTGAAGTCGAAGGGCGCGGATTGCTCGTCGATGTCTGGCTCAACAACACGGGGCCGTACACGTTCGCCGTCGATACGGGAGCCGGAGCGACGATCATCAGCGGGCGCGCGGCACGCGCGGCACGCTTGACGATTTATGCGAACCGCAATACGAACGTCGGCGGCTTGAGCGGCGCGAATAGCTTTGCCGGTCAGGAAGCCGTTGCGCGCAGCCTTGCGATTGGCAGCCTAACGAACGAGCTTCCGGCGAAGGGATTAATCATCGTCGCGGAAAACTTGCCGCCGGACATTGACGGCGTGCTCGACCCGACGGAAGTTTATTCGCCGCTCGGCTACGTTATAGACATGCCGCGCCGAACCCTCTCAGCCTTTGACCCGCGCGCGAAGCCGCTTAGAGTAAGCGACGCGCCGCCGGATGGAGCCGTCGTGCCATGGCTCTATGATTCCGACAGCCGCCGCCCGTATGTCGCGCTTTCTACGGGCGGCCAACGCGCCTTGCTCGATACAGGCTCCGGCTTCGGTCTTGCCATGAGCGAAGCCGCCGCAAGATCGCTCGGTATCTTTATCAATTCAAGGCGGGGAACAAACAGTAGCAATAACACGCAGGATATTGCGGGCGCGAATGTCGTTGCGCAGCGAATCAATCCGGCAACTGTTTTCATCGGCTCCCTCGCGCTGCGTAAAGTCCCGACGGATATATTATCCGGCGCAGGCGCAGCTTCACCGATTTTGCTAGGCCGCGATGCGCTGCGCCCCTTTCGTTTGTCGTTCGACCCGCTCAATCGCTTAATCGAGTTCGCGCCACCGCAGTAAGCTTCAATTCCCAAAACGACCCAAACCCGCTCGCAAGTCGAAATTGTCAAATAAAGGTTGACAGCGTTTCCTACACAGCGTATTTTATACGCAATGCTTAACGTATTATTTACATTAAGCTAAAAGGAGATTGCGATGGACTACAGCATTTTACCGTACAGGCACTCGATGGCGCTCTACACGGATTTGTACGAGTTGACGATGGGACAGGTTTATCTCGCTTCCGGCATGAAGGATTGGGAAGCCTCCTTTTACGCGTCGTATCGCCACAATCCCTTTAGCGGCGGTTATGCCATCGCGTGCGGGCTGGAATTCGTCGTTGATTACCTGAAGAATCTGCGCTTCGACGAGGAAGACATACGGTATCTCGCTTCGATCAACGGCAACGACGGGCGCGCATTGTTCGACAAGGAATTTCTCGCTTACCTGAAGGACATGCGTTTCGAGTGCGACGTTGACGCAGTGCCGGAAGGCACGGTGGTATTTCCGCACGAGCCTTTGATTAGAGTAAAAGGGCCGATTATTCAGGCGCAGTTGATTGAAACGGCGCTGCTCACGTTCCTCAATTTTCAAACGCTCGTCGCCACAAAGTCCGCGCGTATTTGTCAGGCGGCGGGCGAACAGCCTGTGCTGGAATTCGGCGCGCGACGGGCGCAGGGAGCGGACGGCGCATTTTCCGCGACGCGCGCGGCTTACATAGGCGGCTGCGCAGGCACATCGAACGTCTGGGCGGCGAAACATTTAGGACTTCCGCCCGGCACGGTCAAAGGCACGATGGCGCATAGCCTCGTGATGAGCTTCGAGAGCGAGCCGGAGGCCTTCGCCGCTTACGCGCGCTCTTTGCCGAACAACTGCACGTTTCTCGTTGACACTTACGGCACGCTCGAAGGCGTCAGGCACGCGATTGAAGCAGGAAGGGAGTTGCGCAAACGCGGCTTCGATCTCGCGGGCATTCGTCTCGATTCCGGCGACCTCGCGGCATTAAGTAAACGCGCGCGCCAACTGCTGCACGAAGCGGGGTTCGACAACACGCGGATTCTTGCGAGCAATGATCTGGACGAAAGATTAATCGAAAGCCTCAAGCGGCAGGACGCGGCGATTGCTGTCTGGGCTGTCGGCACGCGCCTCGTTACCGCGCACGATGACCCTGCGCTCGGAGGGGTTTATAAGATGTCTGCGATTCGTCGTCCGGGCGGCGCGTGGGAACGCAAAATCAAGTTATCGGATCAACCTATCAAGGTCTCGAATCCGGGCGTGCTGCAAGTCAGGCGTTATCACACCGACACCAGAAACATCGCCGACGCAATCTACGACGTGGAAACGGATATGTCCGGGGGCTGCATCGTCGTTAATCCGCTCGACATGACGCGGCAGATGAAGATTTCTGCGACCACGCCTTACACGGATTTGCTCGTTCCTGTTTTTCGCGGCGGCGAACTCGTTTACCGACTGCCCACGCTCGAAGAGATTCGCCAGAACCGCTTGCGCGAACTTTACCACGTCGATTTCAACGTCAAGCGTTTTGATTACCCGGACGAATATCCGGCGTGGCTGGAAAAATCCTTGTATGTGGCGAAGACGGATTTGATACTCGAACGTCGCGGCGTCAGCGAGTATGAATACGAAGATGCGGCGGTTTAATGCAGCGGGAGAAAAACATGGCTTTCAAGTACAAGCATGAAAGGCCTGCGCTGACGATTGATTGCGTTGTGTTCGGCCTTGATTTACAAGAGAGCGCGCTGAAGGTTTTATTGATTGAAAGAAAACTCGCGCCGTTCAAAAATATGTATGCACTGCCCGGCGGCTTTGTGCAGAAAAAGGAAACGATAGAAGCCGCCGCGCTCCGGGAACTAAGCGAGGAAACGGGCATCGAAAATGTTTTTCTCGAACAGCTTTATACCTTCGGCGATCCGGGACGCGATCCGCGCGGGTGGGTTGTGACAGTCGCTTACTACGCGCTCGTCTCGCCGGAACAGCACACGGTGAGAGCCGCCAGCGATGCGAGTAGCGCCGCGTGGATGTCCGTTCAGGAAACACCGTCGCTTGCCTTCGATCACCGGCGGATTCTCGACGCGGCGCTCGTGAGACTGCGCGGCAAGGTAACGTATGCGCCCGTCGGCTTTGAACTGCTGCCGAAGAAGTTCACGATTTCGCAATTGCAAAAGTTGTATGAGATTATTCTCGAACGCGAATTGGACAGCCGCAATTTCAGAAAGAAAATCTTGAGTATGAATCTCTTGCATGAGTTGGACGAATGGCAGCGCGACGTGCCGCATCGCGCCGCGCGGCTTTATCGTTTCGACGCCAGACAATACAAGCAATTAACGCGCGAAGGCTTCAATTTCGAGTTGTAAGGAAAGCCGTAGAAGGTGAACTATGAACGCTTTGATTCTCGTCGATATACAAAATGATTTTTGTCCGGGCGGCGCATTAGCGGTCAAAGAAGGTGACCAGATCGTGCCGATTGTTAATAAACTGCAAAGGCTTTTTCCGCTCGTCGTCGCAACAAAGGATTGGCACACGGCGGATCATTCGAGCTTCGCCATCTGGCCGCTGCACTGCGTGCAGGAAAGCTTTGGCGCAGAGTTCGTCGAAGGCTTAGACACAAAACGCATCGCGCATGTTTTTTTGAAGGGCGCGGATCAAGGGATTGATTCATACAGCGGTTTTTTCGACAACGAACATTTGCGCGCAACGGGTCTCGGCGATTACTTGAGAGAAGAAGGTGTGACCGAAGTAACGATTGCCGGTCTTGCAACGGATTACTGCGTCAAGTTTACGGCGCTCGATGCGGTGCAACTCGATTTCAAAACTTCTGTTGTGATCGATGCCACGCGCGGCGTCGAAGTAAGTCCGGGCGACACGGCGCGCGCCGTCGAGGAAATGAAAAACGCGGGCGTGCGCGTGGTTCAAAGCGAAGAAGTTTTGGAAGCAGCAGAGCTTAAAACAATCTGACGAATCGAGCCTCACATTCTGCGCCGTAAAACACGCGGGCGGAAATTCGCCGCAGACCGAACACATACTTTGAAGATCAGTGTCATCGTTCCAACGCTCAACGAAGCGCACGCGCTCGGCGCAACGCTCGACGCCGTAAATGAATTGCGTGCTCCGCCGCATGAAATCATCGTCGTTGACGGCGGAAGCACGGACGGCACAATCGAGTTAGCGCGCGGGCGAAGCAGCGACAGCGCGAATGGTTTTTTGCGTTTAATAAACTCGGAGCGCGGGCGCGGCGCGCAGATGCACGCGGGCGCATGTGCCGCAAGCGGCGATGTTTTTTTGTTTCTTCATGCGGACACGATTTTGCCTGTTGACGCGACGAAGAGAATCGCAGAGGCATTGAAAGACGCGCGGGCGATTGGCGGCAATTTTGCCATCGAGTTTGACGGCACGAAAGCGTCGGCGCGTTTTATGACGGGCTTGTATCCGCGATTACGCCGCCTTGGATTGTGTTACGGCGATTCGGCGTTTTTCGTGCGGCGCGAAGCCTACGAGCAAGTCGGTGGCTTTCAACCGTTTCCGATTTTTGAGGATTTGGATTTGCTGCGAAAATTGCGGCGCACGGGGCGTTTCGTGCATCTCACAAGCATAGTGACAACATCGGCACGCCGCTTCGAGCATAAAAGCTTCGCGCTCACTTTCGCGCGCTGGTCTACGTTGCAGGCGCTTTACTGGGCTGGAGTTCATCCGCGCTCTCTCGTAAGATTTTACGCGCCCGTCCGCGCCGCGCGATCAAAGCAGCCGGGCGCGGTAAAAGATTCCGGTAAAGATTCGTGAGCGATCATCCATCGGTGTGTTACAGGCGCGCTTGCTCTGTGCATTCGTAGTTGAGTTCAACGTTTATTCGTTCGTGAAATTTTCCGAAGGGTTTCGATGTTCCGGGAAAAAGGAAGTGTCGCATAATGGCCTATTACGAAGAAGATGATCTTGCGCGGTTTGCGTCGATGGGCAAGCACCGCCCGGATTTGTTTGAAAAATTTATGGCGTGGTACAACGCGTGTCAGGAAGACGGCGCGCTCTCACGCCGCGAAAAAGCTTTGATCGGCCTCGCCGTCGCGCACGCTTTGCAATGTCCTTACTGCATCGACGCTTACGCGCAAAGCTGTCTCGAAGCAGGCTCGAATATGGAGCAAATGACCGAAGCGATTCACATGGCCTCGGCCTTGCGCGGCGGCGCGTGTTTGATTCACGGATTGCAGGCGCACAATTCCGTTGCTAAGGTAACGATGTAATGCCGACGAAAGCTTTACCTGTTCTCAAAGATCAATCACCGTTTGCGCGCGCGTCAATCGAGTTCGACGAAAAACTATCGGCGCACAATATGACTTTGCGCGCGGGCATAGTTGACACTTTGCAGGTCAACGTCGGCAAGCTGTGCAATCAAGCGTGCAAGCATTGCCATGTTGACGCAGGGCCGAAGCGCACGGAAATCATGGCGCGCGAAACGATTGAAGAAATCTTAGGCGTCATTCGCCGCTTTCGCATTCCGACGCTCGACGTAACGGGCGGCGCGCCGGAACTCAACGAATCGTTTCGCTATCTCGTCAAGGAAGCGAGGGCAGCGGGCGCGCGTGTTTTGGTGCGGCACAATCTGACGGTGATGTTCGAGCCGGGACAAGCTGATTTGCCGGAGTTATTCCGCGCGCACGAATTAGAAGTCGTCTCATCCTTGCCTTACTTTCTTGAGGGGGAAACGGACGCGCAGCGCGGCGGCGGCGTCTTCGGTAAATCCATCGAAGCGTTGCGGCGCTTGAACGCAGTCGGCTACGGAATCGAAAACAGCAATCTCGTTTTGAATCTCGTCTACAATCCTGTCGGCGCGTTTTTGCCGCCCGCGCAAGCCAGTATCGAAGCCGATTTCAAACGCGAGCTTTCCGCGCGATACGGTGTTTCGTTCAATCATCTCTACACGATCACGAACATGCCGATCAAGCGTTTTCTGGATTATTTGCGGCGCACGGGCAACGACGAAAAATATATGCGCAAGCTTGTCGAAGCCTTTAATCCGGGAACCGTCGAAGGCTTGATGTGCCGCAATCTCGTGAGCGTCGATTGGACAGGCAAACTTTACGATTGCGATTTCAACCAGATGCTCGAACTCTCCGTCGCGGACGAATTGCCGCAGCACATACGCGACTTCGATCCGTCGAAGTTTGCCGCGCGCGAGATACGCACCGCCGCACATTGCTTCGGCTGCACGGCGGGCGCAGGCTCATCCTGCGGCGGCGCAGTCGCTGCAATTTCTTAATGGAAAATTTGTCTGCTGCGAGTGAAAGATAAAATGAGACGCATTCTATTCTTCCTTATCGCGCTTTCGTTGTTCACGGCTCTGCCCATTATTACCTACGCGCAGCGAAGACAGGCGAGCACCAACGCTCGCTCTGTCCAACAATCGCCGCGCCAGCTTGTGCGCCGTTTGCAGCGCGGCGGCTACGTCCTGTATATACGGCACGGCGAGCGCGATGCCTTCAAAGAGCCTGATTTGCCGGACATGAACGATTGCAAAACGCAGGATAATCTGACCGCGAAAGGCCGCGCGCAATCCGTTGCTCTCGGCGCGGCTTTCAAGGCGCTGAAGATTCCCGTCGGCGAAGTTTATACAGGACAGTTTTGCCGCAACAAAGAATCGGCGGCACTGGCGTTCGGTAAAGACACTGCGCTCGCGGAACTCAATCGCTTTGATCCTAACGTTGTGCCGACGATTAGAAAATTGCTTGCCACGCGGCCTCGCACGGGCAGCAACACGATCATCGTCAATCACCATCAGGCGCTCGCCGATGCAACCGGCGCAAAGTTACTCGTCTACGCCGAGAGCGCCGTTTTTCTTCCAAACGATAAAGGCGGCTTTCGATTGCTCGGCTACATCGGCCTCGACGCGCTCGATAAACTCGAGTCGTCGCGTCTTCATTAAATCGGCGAAAGCGATGTGCAGCGATACTTAAAAACTTCAACGCCGCCATGCGAAATAATATGAAAGCAGTTTTCGGTAGGACGCGAGTTTGCGGAGCAGTGCGTCGAGCGCGGCCTGTTGATTGACTTGCGAAAACGTCGGGTAAACATGGCGCGCTTTGTTTAATGGCGTGTCGAGCGAGGCGCACGGCACAGGATCAATCTCGTAACGCGAGAAGGAATAAATCTTCATAAAGAGCCGCACAGGAAAACTCATTTCTTTGTATGTCGCCAATTTCATTTCTCCGTAACTTTACTGTCTTCGCAGAGCCTGAAATACTATGCGGCAAATCGTTCGCCCTGTCATTCGTTGAAAAGCCGATGGTCGAAAAAGATAAATATCCCGTCACCGCTGCGGTGCGACTGCTGCGCGGAAAAAAGATTGCATTCACGCCGCATCTATACGCTTATGAAGATCATGGCGGCACGACGCGTGCCGCCCTTGAACTGAATGTTTCGGAACACGCCGTGATTAAAACTCTGTTGATGGAAACAGAGCGGCGCGCGCCGCTCGTCGTTCTGATGCACGGCGATTGCGAAGTCTCGACAAAGGAATTGGCGCGCGCCCTCAAAGTTAAAAGCTTGCTTCCGTGCGCGGCTGCAACAGCGCAGCGATTGACCGGCTACATGGTCGGCGGTATTAGTCCCTTCGGAACGCGCACGCGCTTGCCCGTCTACGTCGAGCGCACCATTTTCGAGCTTCCGGTAATTTACATTAACGGCGGCAAGCGCGGCTTTCTAATCTCCGTCGAGCCGAACGACTTGCGCGCGCTTTTGCCTTTGGAAGAAGTCCACGCCGCGATCAAAACGTCGAATTAATTCGGAGCAATCGTTGTAAATAATTTGTGACGGGACGCTTTACCGCTCGATGCGTATCAGCATCACAATACCGATGACGAGGCCGATGACGATTACCGCGCGGCGCACGAAGACGCGTCCGAGTCGTTGCGCGATTGTCGAACCGTAGTAACCTCCGGCGATGGCACTGACGGCCATCAAAGCTGCGTCCGGCCAGCGCACGAGTCCCGATAAAGCAAAGCCTATGATCGCCACGCTGTTAAGGCACATCCCTAGGTAATTTTTGATGCCGTTCGCTTTGTGTATGTCAGAGATGCCGAGAAGTCCGAGCGCGGCGAGCATCAGTATGCCGTTGCCCGCGCCGAAGTAGCCGCCGTAAATCGCCGACGCGAATTGAAAAAGAATCGCGCCCGCCCACCACTTCCCGGAAGGCGCGGAAGCCGCATCGGACATTGTTGCCGCCGCTGTTTGCGAGGAGCGAAGCATACGGCTGACGGGTTCCTGCGCGATGAAGAGAACGGTGGCGAAGAGAATCAGAAACGGCACGAGATGCGCGAAGACGGGCGACGGCGTTTTGATTAAAAGCCACGCGCCGAAGGCTCCGCCGCACACGCTCGTAATTCCCAGACGCACGAGCAACGGGCGGCTGTTTTGTATTTCGCGCCGGTAGCCCCACACTCCGCCTAAAAGTCCCGGCCACAGCGCCACAGTGCTCGTCGCGTTCGCCGTCTTCGCATCGAGTCCGGCCCACAGCAGCACGGGAAAGGTGAGCAGCGTGCCGCCTCCGGCAATCGAATTAATTATGCCTGCGCCGAAGGCCGCGACGAACAACCAGATTGAATGTGCCATGATGTTTACGGAAAAACAGATGTTAGCGGCGGCGGCTTCATCTGGCAACACGGGCGCGGCAAATCGCTTTGATAAGGTTTTGATAAGCTTATGCGATCCACCGACTTTCAATCGTGCGAACCGTGAGAATTAATCAGTGCTTTGCTTCGAGTCTCACACGCGCACTGCTGCTTGTTCTTCGCGAATAGAGTTATAATCGTGCATCAACTTTCAGGAGCAAGAGTGGATGAATGAAACGAACGAACAATCTGCGACGACTGTCGAGCGCCAATCGCAGACAGCGGCGGCGAACATCGCCGACACACAGCATCCGAGCCACTACGAAGCGACCAAGCAGGATATAAAAACCGAACCCGAATTGCGCGCGCAGGCAATCGCCTTAGCCAACACAGACAATCCCGACGAAACTACTGCCGCTGCCGCGAACGATGAAACAAATCGCGCTCTTAACGAACACGGCGACGCCGCCGCTGATGTGCGCGCCGGGACTCCCGAAGAGTTCACGGGATTGCATCTCACGCGCGCCGCCGAAATCGCGGGCGGCATTCCCGCCGTGCTCTCGACGATAAAGTACGCGTGGCGCGAGATGGGCGCGGTGCGAAGCCTTCGCACGTTGCTGCGACTGAATCAAAAGAGCGGCTTCGATTGCATGAGTTGCGCGTGGCCTGACCCGGACGGGGAACGCGCCGCAACAGAGTTTTGCGAAAACGGCGCGAAGGCCGTCGCCGAAGAAGCCACCGCGCGCCGCGTCACGCCGGAGTTTTTCAAGGAACACAGCGTCGCAGAACTTTCACGTAAATCCGATTACTGGCTCGGCAAACAAGGCCGCATTACCCATCCGATGATTTTGCGCGAAGGCGCTACGCATTACGAATTGGTTAGCTGGGACGACGCCTTCAAACTCATCGCAAATGAATTGAATGCGCTTCATTCGCCCGACGAAGCGATCTTTTACACATCGGGGCGAACGAGCAACGAAGCGGCCTTTCTTTACCAACTTTTCGTGCGGCAATTCGGTACCAACAATCTGCCTGACTGCTCTAACATGTGCCATGAATCGAGCGGCTCTGCCTTGACGGAAACCATCGGCGTGGGCAAAGGCACTGTCACGCTGCAAGATTTCGATACCGTCGAAGCAATCAAAGCGATGCACGCCCGCGCCGCCAAAGTTTTCTTTGCAATGGGCGGCAATTTTCTGTCGGCATCGCCCGACACCGAATACACCGCGTGCGCGCTGCAACGCTTGCGATTGACCGTGCAGGTTTCCACAAAACTTAATCGCGGGCATCTCATCACAGGAACACAAGCGCTGATTCTGCCGTGTCTAGGGCGCACGGAAACGGATGCGCAGAAAAGCGGCGCGCAATTCGTCAGCACGGAAAATTCGATGGGCGTCGTGCAGCAATCGCGCGGAACTCTGCCGCCCGCATCCACACACCTACTTAGCGAACCTGCCATCGTCGCCAAACTCGCGCGCGCTGTTCTCGGCGAACGAAGCTCAGTTGAATGGGAAAATTTAGTCGCAAACTACGATCATATTCGTGATGCCATCGGACGCCCGATTCCCGGCTTCGATAATTACAACGAGCGCGTGCGACTGCCCGGCGGATTTTATTTGCCTAACCTTGCGCGTGAAGGCCGCTTTCTCACCGACACGAATCGCGCCAATTTTACCGTCCACGAAATCCCGCGCCAACATCTCGCGCAAGGACAATTCGTGATGATGACGATTCGCAGCCACGATCAATTCAACACGACCATCTACGGCCTAGATGATCGTTACAGAGGCATTTACAATGAGCGGCGCGTCGTGCTGCTCAATGCGGAAGACATCGCCGAACAAAACTTGCGCGCCGGACAAATCGTCGATCTGACAAGTTACTTTGAAGGCGAAACACGCACGGCGCGCCGCTTCATCATCGTGCCGTATCAGATTCCGCGACGCTGCGCCGCGACTTACTTTCCGGAAACCAACGTGCTCGTGCCGATTGGCAGCGTTGCGGAAAAAAGCAACACGCCGACATCCAAATACGTCATCATCAGCGTGCAGGCGTCGATTGATGCAGTCGGAAAATTCGATTACGATTTTGTCGAGCGTGAAGGCGACGCTTCACACACGGCAGCACAAGCGTCTTTATCAATATCAATGAAAGCGAAACAGGAGAATTAATAATATGGGCGGATTAAAGGAAATTGTACGCGGCGTGGCGGTGCTGCCGATCAGCATTGCGAACGTTTATTTTGTCGGCAAGCCGGGCGAAAGATGGGCACTCGTTGACGCTGGCGTGCCGGATCGCGCAGACGATGTGCGCGCGGCGGCGGAGGAACGTTACGGTAAAAATGCGAGGCCGGAAGCCATCTTTTTAACGCACGGGCATTTCGATCACGCAGGCTCTGCGCGCGAGTTGGCTGAAGGTTGGAACGTCCCCGTTTACGCGCATTCTTTGGAATTGCCGTTTATCACAGGCCGCGCGGAATATCCGCCGCCAGACCCGACGGTTGGTGGTTTTCTAGCTTTGCTCTCGCGCCTGTTCCCGCACGAGCCGCTTAATCTCGGTCATCATGTGCGTGAATTACCTACGGACGGCACGCTGCCCGGCTTGCATGGCTGGCGCATCATCCACACGCCCGGCCACACGCGCGGACACGTTTGTTTCTTTCGTGAACAAGACGGCGTGCTGCTCGCAGGCGACGCGCTTGCGACTGTCGATCTCGATTCCGCTCTTGCTGTCCTTACGAAGAAAAAAGAGTTCAATAAACCGCCCGCGCCGATGACGATTGACTGGCGTGAAGCGCATCGCTCGATTAACCGTCTCGCGGATTTGCGCCCGTCTGTTGTCGGCTGCGGGCATGGCAATCCGATTACCGAAGGCAATGTTGCCAAACAATTCGCAAAATTCGCCGCGCGGTTCACTCCGCCGAAGAAAGGCCGCTACGTCCGCCAACCGGCGATCACGGACGAGCGCGGCATCGTGCGCTTGCCGCCGCCCGTGCCCGATCCTTTGCCGAAAGTCGTTGCCGCCACCGTCGGCGTCGCCGCATTAACGGGCGCGGCAGTCGTGTATGCAATGCGGCGCAACAAGCGATAGTGCTCGCACAATATCCGCGTCAAGCTGAAACCGAAAAGGAGTCTTTCGATTAGCCGGACTTATCAAGCTGCCGTTGTATAAGTTCTTGCTTATGTTATAAAAACTTCAGAGAGGCTGTTTCCTAACTCTAGCCACAGAAATTTCATTCGCGCTTAGTGCTCGATAGAGGCGCGTCTCTCCTGTCAAAGCGCGCCGGTTCGTGCTATCCGAGGAGGCCGATTAGAAAGTGACGCCCGACATCACCGAAGGCGAAGCAGTCGAAGGAAAGCTTCGTCAACATCTCGATCTCGTCAGCGCGCTCGTCAACAACGCCGCCGACGGGCTTTATACGATTGACGCGCAAGCGCACGTCACCTTCGTCAATCCGGCTGCCGCACGGATGCTCGGCTGGCCTGCAAGCGAGATACTCGGCAAGCACGTCCATGAGATCGTCCACTTCCAGAAGGCGGACGGCTCTCCCTATCCGAAAGAAGAGTGTCCGTTTCTCGAAGTTCTTCGCACCGGCGCGCCTGTTTCCGACCACGAAGCCGCCCTCACGCGCAAAGACGGAAGCCTCTTTCCCGGCCTGTGCTCATCCGCTCCGATTTCGATTGAAGGTAAAATCGTCGGTTCGGTAATGTCTTTTCGGGACATCACCGAGCGCAAGCAAGCGCAAGACGCGCTCTTGGAGCAACTGCGCCTTGCGGCATTGAGCGCGGATGTGGGCGCGGCTCTCACCCAGAGCGACACTTTGCCGGAGATGCTGAAACGCTCTGCCGAAGCGATGGTGCAGCACCTCGATGCGGCGTTCGCGCGCATCTGGACGCTCAACATAAAAGATAACGTCTTGGAGCTACAGGCGAGCGCAGGCTTGTACACGCATCTCGATGGCGCGCACGCGCGCGTGCCCGTCGGCAAGTTCAAAATCGGATTGATCGCCGAGGAGCGCACGCCGCGCCTGACCAACGATGTTCGGCATGATCCGCGCGTCAGCGATACGGAGTGGGCTGAACGAGAAGGGATGATCGCCTTCGCCGGTTATCCGTTGATCGTGGAAGACAAATTGATCGGCGTGATGGCGATGTTCGCGCGCAGACCTTTAACCGAAGCCACGCTACAGGCGATGGCGTCGGTAGCGAACGGCATCGCGCTCGGCATCGAACGCAAGCAGTCTGACAAGGAATCGCGCGAAAGCGTCGAGCGATTCCTTTTTCTCGCGGAGTCTATGCCGCAGAAAATCTTTACCGCCCGACCCGATGGCAATGTCGATTATTTCAATCAGCAATGGACACTGTTCACGGGACTCTCTTTCGAGCAGATCAGGGACTGGGGCTGGTTGCAGTTCATACACCCGGATGACGTGGAAGAAAACGTCCGGCACTGGCAGCACTCCATCCACACGGGCGAATTGTTTCAGTTGGAGCATCGTTTCCGCCGCGCGGACGGAGAGTATCGCTGGCACTTGAGCCGCGCCCATGCAATGCAGGACGCGGAAGGCAACGTGCTGATGTGGATCGGCTCAAACACGGACATCGATGATGTGAAGCGCGCAGAGGATGAGCGCGCCCGACTGCTGGAGCACGTAAGCCAAGCGCATTCGGAAGCGGAAAGCGCACGGCAGCGCTTACACGATCTCTTCATGCAGGCTCCGGCTGCCATCTGCACGCTGCGTGATCCGTTACACATCTTTGAAATTGTCAATCCGCTCTATATGCACGTCACGGGTCGCCGCGACGCTTCCGAACTAATCGGCAAGCCGGTTCGAGAAGCGATGCCGGAACTCGAAGGTCAGGGCATCTTTGAACTGCTGGATAAGGTCTATCGCACGGGCGAGCCTTTCATCGGCAATGAAGTACCGATCAATCTTGACCGTCGGGGCGACGAAACGCTCGACGAATGCTTCTTCAACTTCGTCTATCAGCCGTCGCGCGATGTTCGCGGAGAGATTGACGGCATCTTGGTTCATGCCGTTGAAGTGACCGAGCAAGTGCGTGCGCGCCGTCGCGTAGAAGAAACTAACCGCCTGAAGGATGAATTTCTGGCGACGGTCTCGCACGAGCTACGCACGCCCTTGACCGCAATCGTCGGCTGGTCAACGCTGCTGCGCACGAATACGTTGGGTGAGGCCAGCGTTGCGCGCGGGCTTGAAACCATTGAGCGCAACGGCAAAGCACAGGCGCAACTCATCGAAGACTTGATGGATGTCTCGCGTATCATCACGGGCAAACTGCGCCTCGATGTCCAACCTGTCGAACTCGCGTCCGTTATCGAAGCCGCCATCGAGAGCGTGCGTCTATCGGCGGAAGCGAAAGCGATAAGGCTTGAAACGATTCTCGATCCGCTGGCTGGCCTCATCTCGGGCGATCCGGCGCGCTTACAGCAAATCGTCTGGAATCTGCTCTCGAATGCTATTAAGTTCACGCCGAAGAAAGGGCGCGTGCAGATTCGCCTCGAGCGCATCAACTCGCACATAGAGATTATCGTCAGCGATACGGGGACGGGCATCAGTCCTGAATTTTTGCCTCATGTGTTTGACCGCTTTCGTCAGGCTGACGGCACAAGCACGCGAACGCACGGCGGATTAGGTCTGGGTCTGGCGATTGTGCGCCATCTCGTCGAACAGCACGGCGGGACGGTTCGCGCGGATAGCCGCGTAGAAGAAAAGGGCGCGACGTTTACGGTTAGCTTGCCGCTGATGATCGTTCATAGAGAGCTTGACCATGAGGAGGAGCGCAGGCATCCGAAAGGCGAAAGCGCGAGCGGGTTGACGTGCCCACCCGAACTCGACGGCTTGAAAGTGCTTGTCGTAGACGACGAGCCGGACGCGCGTCAATTACTCGCCATCGTGCTTCGGCAATGCGGAGCCGACGTGACTATGGCGGCATCTGTGGAGGAGGCGCTTTCCGCGTTTGAACGAATCAAACCGGATGTGCTCGTCTCCGACATCGGAATGCCGGGCGAGGACGGCTACAGCTTGATACGCAAAATAAGAGCGTTGCCTGCCGAGCGTGGCGGACGCATTCCGGCGGCGGCGCTCACCGCCTACGCGGGAGCAGAAGATCGCAAGCGCGCTTTGCTCGCGGGCTTCCATCTGCATATCCCGAAGCCTGTTGACCCTATGGAATTGGTGGCAGTGGTCGCAACCCTCGCGGGACGCACCGGACGCGCGTGAGCCGTCTCAGCCGGGCGCAACTGTCGGCAGAAACAGGAGTGTCGGCGAACGCGTCTGATCCTTTCAGACGCGCTTACGGTGAAACGACTGAGCCGCTACGTTGTGACAAAAAAGAAGGCGAGCGCGAGCAGCGCGTAGACGGCTAATAAAAGTAGTCCCTCGAACCATGTTGTTTCGCCGTCCTGCGCAATCGAGTTGACGGCGAAGGCGGAACCGGCGATGGCGATTAGTTCGAGCGGATTGCTGAAAACTAAATTCATCGGGTGCTGCGTCCAGAAAGAAACGAGCACAAGGAGCGGCGCTGTCAGGAGCGCAATCTGAAGCGTCGAGCCGACGCTGATACTGATGGCGAGTCCCATACGATTCTGTCGCGCAAAGTAAATGGCGGAAAAGTATTCGGCGGCGTTACCGACAAAAGGCAGCGCAATGATCCCCAAGAAAAACTCCGACATGTGCAGCGCGCCAGCCGTTTTCTCAAGCGCGCCCGACACCAGATCGGCTTCGACGGCGACGACCACTGTTGCGCCCAACAAGATCAATAATGATTTGCGAAGCGACCACGTCGCCGCCTCGTGTCCTTCATCTCCTGCGCTGGCAAACACATCGCGGTGCGTGATAAGCGTGTAAACGAGATTCGCCGCGTACATCAAAATCAGCACGATGGCGACGCCTAGACTCAAATTCTCGTCCAACTGCGCGGCGTTCGGCGCAGCCATAATCCCGCGCTCTGTATAATCGAAAAGCGCCGGAATCAAAAGTGCGATGACCGACAGAATCAGCAAACTCGAAAGCAATCCGGCGCGCTCGCGCTTAAACGTTTGCTTCTCGCGCCCCCAACTTCCGGCTAAAATTGCGAGTCCCAAGCCGAGCAAACTGTTGCCGATAATCGAACCCGTGATCGTCGCTTTAACGACTTGAATATTTCCCGTGCGGAGCACAAAGAGCGCGAGGATAAGTTCCGCCGCATTGCCGAACGTGACGTTCAAAAGCCCGCCGATAACGGAGCCTGTCACCGCCGCTAATTGCTCCGTCGAGCGCCTGATCCATTCGGCGAGAGGAATAATGGAGAGAGCAGCGCAAATGAACACGTACAGCGGCGGCGCGCCGAAAAAATAGAGCGCCAGCGAGAGCGGCACGAGTGCCAGTAGGTAAGTGAATATCATTAAAATTTAGAAGTGAAAGCTGAAAGCGTCCGTTAGCGCGATGAACTTTATGCAATGTCCATGCGTTTTGGCAAATAGAAAAGCGGCATAGTGCTGTGCGGTGTTATATTTTGCGTTAGCCAAGATAGCAAGCGATAATCGCTTCAATCGACGCGAAACAATTTTATGAGCAATGCGCGCGCTTATGATGCAATTGTGATCGGCTCCGGGCCGAACGGTCTGGCGGCGGCAATCGCGCTGGCGCA
>JBPCOJ010000082.1:0-13656 GCA_051000345.1 Pyrinomonadaceae bacterium
AAACAGTAATGATAAAAGTGTCTCTGTCCATTGAACTGCTCCTTTGCGGATAAGCTAGGTTTTGTCACCAGCCATTCTACAGAGGTTTCAGTTCAATGGATTCTTAAAAAGAGTCACACATTAGGTATAAAAGTATCAAGGGAACCTCACAAAAAGTTCCCTCGATACCGGTGTTCGGATAATGAAATAGATGCGCGCTGGATTGAGAGTACCATTAGCGAGAATCGTGCGGCACTCTCACTATAAGAGTCTGTGTGGACGAGTTGCCGCTGGCATCGGTACAGGTAATTGTGATGGTGTAAACACGCCCGTCGCCGTTGCCGGATCGTTCAGCGCGGAGACGTATGTGATGCGCGTCCACGACTATCCAATCAGGATTAGCCGTAGTTGTCGGTTCGTTGCTAGTGACTGTAACACTACAGGTAACTCCAGTGTCTGCGCTGCACCTATAGCGTTTCTCAATCGGATGCGACTAAAGCAAAAAAGCCCGCGCCATTCCCGACATAGAAGATTCAAGGGTTGCGCGCTAACGAATTAAGTCGCACTCATGTGAAAACCGCTATATTTGTCGCGTTGTAGCTAACTACGACATCGCGCATTTTGTGATCCGGCGGCCATAAAGTTGCGGGGGTCGCCGATGCCCCGCTGATTAGCGGTGGAGTTGTGTCAACTACATTAATGGTTACCGTATCGTGTGCAGTCTGGCCGCCCGGGTCTGTCACAATTAAATTGATATTCTTTCGCTGCTTTCTGCTTTTCATAACACGCGCGTGCCTGCGATGCGTTCGAGTTGTTGCGTGAACTGCGCGCGTGCGAGCGCCGTTTGCCTGCGCCGCGCGAGCACTGCAAGTTCGAGCACGACGCGTTCGCGTATAGAGTTGCCGCCGTCGCCGGACTGCGCACTGATGCGATCAACCACGCGACGCAAACATTCGCTCACGCCTGAGACGTAAGTTTTCTCATTGAGCTTTCCGGCGTGCAGTTGGACTGTGCCGCCCGGTTTGTAATCGAAGCGTCCCGACGACGGATCGAGAAAAGCGTAATCGTCGGCGAGCGCGAGCCGCGTTTGCCGAAAGTGCTGATTGAAATCTGCGCCCGCGCTTGCGGCGGCACGCTCGACTGCCGCGATCACCTCGCCGCTCACGCGCGCCAATTCATCCCACGTCAAAGCGCCGTCTGCCGCAGAATCGACGACAGTTTTTGAGTCGCTTGTGTGCGTCGTCGTTGCCGACTGAAGGCTTTCGCCCGCCAGATGCAGCGCGTTTCCGTTCGCCGCTTCAATGACATTCCCGCCCGCCGAAACATTCGCCGTAGACGCGTCGTTCGGCGCAAGAAGCGCTGCCGCCGATTCCTCATAAACGCTGAGGAGGCCGCCCGCTTCCCTTGCGCGCACCAGCAAGCGTTGCAGCGCCGCCTCGCCGACTGCCGTGCGCCCCGTCGCGTGATCCGTTTCGCGCACGCTCGGCGAGGCATCCGCATTCAAAAAAACGTCCGCGTCGTAGTCGTCTAATTCGATGTGAATGTGTCCTGTGAATTTGCGCGCCTGCAAATAACGCACGAGCGCCGCCAGATTGACAAACGCCGTGTCCAGATTTTCATGAATGAAGGGAGCCGTTGTGTTAGAAGTCATGCGAAATCGAATTTGCTATCTTAAGTTTTTCGCGGCGAAGTGTACCAAAGGTCTACCAAAGATAAAACGAAAAAGTGAAAAGGAAAAATTCGCGGCGACGATTGCCCGATGATGCCTCGCCAAGCGTCCGTTTAGTCCGCAATTTTACTTTTTACTTTTTCCGTTCTCTGTGCCACACTCCGCACGCGAAAACGATGCTGAATATTCATGCGATATGCGCGCGGCTGTGCGTTATTCGGCGCTTCGAGAATAATTTTCGCTTCCCGAATTTTTCAAATTTCAATTAACTATTCACACACCCGAAAGGAGAGATGATCGCGTTGGCATCTCAACTGTTTAAGACCAAAAGTCCCGATCTGTTAATCAGTGAATCGGAAGCGCCGGAGCGTCAAATGAAACGTTCTTTGACAGCGCTCGATCTGACGGCGCTCGGCATCGGCGCGATTATCGGTTCCGGCATCTTCGCGCTGACGGGAACCGCCGCCGCCGGACAGAATTTTCAAACGCCGATTGAAACGCCGGTCATCAATTACATTCAATCGTTTTTGAGCGGCACGACAGTGCAGTTAGGACGTCCCGGCGCGGGGCCTGCCATCGTGCTTTCGTTCGTCGTCGCGGCCATCGCGTGCGCGTTCGCCGCTTTGTGCTATGCCGAACTCGCCTCGATGATTCCGGTATCGGGAAGCGCTTACACTTATTCTTACGCGACTTTGGGCGAACTGATCGCATGGATTATCGGCTGGGATTTGATTCTCGAATACGCCGTTGGCAACATGGCTGTCGCGGCGAGTTGGTCTGGCTATTTCGTTAAGCTGCTTTATAGTTTATTCAATCTCAAGCTTCCGCTCTGGATGGTCGCCGATCCGAAAACTGCCGCCGACATTATCGAAAAGGGCGGCGACGCCGCGCAGTATTTTTCTTCGACGACGTTGCCCGTCGTCGCTGGCTATCACATCGCGCTCAACATTCCCGCATTCTCAATCGTGATGCTCTTGACCGTGCTTTTGGTTTACGGCATACGGGAGAGCGCACGCGCCAACACCGTCGCCGTCATTATCAAAACGACTATCGTTATTTTCTTTATCGCCTTCGGAGCTTTTTACATCAACCCGACGAATTGGCATCCGTTCGTGCCGAATGGGTTTACGGGCGTGATGAGCGGCGCGGCCATCGTCTTTTTCGCCTTCATAGGCTTCGATGCCGTTTCCACGACCGCCGAAGAAACCAAAAATCCGCAGCGCGATTTGCCCATCGGCATGATCGCCAGCCTCGTTGTCTGCACGCTGCTTTACGTTTTAGTTTCAGGCGTCTTGACGGGCATGAAAAAGTACACGGCGTTTGTCAGCGATTCGGCGGCGATTGCGACTGCCGTCGAAGTGTCGGGCAAGCCTTGGGTGCAGGCGGTCATCAGCGCGGGCGCGCTCGCGGGCATGACATCCGTGCTGCTCGTCTTTCAACTAGGACAACCACGCATCTTTATGGCGATGGGGCGCGATGGACTTCTGCCGCAGTATTTTTCGCGCATTCATCCGCGCTTTCGCACGCCGTATATCACGACGATCTGGACGGGCATAGTCGTCGGCCTCGTCGCCATGGTCAAAGACATCGGCTCGCTCGCAGACTTAACCAACATCGGAACTTTGTTCGCGTTCATACTGGTGTGCATCGGCGTCATCATGCTGCGGCGTTCGGCTCCCGAAAGAAAGCGTCCGTTCCGTGTGCCGCTCGTTCCGCTTGTGCCGATTTTAGGCGTGCTGCTGTGCTTTGCTTTGATGCTCAGTCTGCCGGTGCTGACGTGGATCAGATTCTTCGTCTGGCTCATCATCGGGCTGGTGATTTATTTTAGCTACGGCATGAGCCACAGCCGCTTGCAACACGGCACGGACACGGGCGCGACAGAGCCGACGCCTCCCATCAATTCCTGATAAGCGCCTAAACATTGATGCGCGTTGAAACGAATTCTTACCTGACGAATTTTCGGAGAAGCCTCGTATGAACGCATTGCCGCTGATTGTTGGTGCGTTGTGCGTGATCGCCATCGCGTACAGATATTACTCTGCCTTTATCGCCGCGAAGGTTTTGGCGCTCGACGATACGCGCAGCGTGCCATCGGAAACGATGTACGACGGGCATAATTATTACCCGACGAACAAGTGGGTGTTGTTCGGTCATCACTTCGCGGCGATTTCGGGCGCGGGGCCTCTGGTGGGGCCGGTGCTGGCGGCGCAGTTCGGGTTCTTGCCGGGCTTTTTGTGGCTGGTGATCGGCGTAACTTTAGGCGGCGCGGTGCATGATTTTATGATTCTCGCGGCGAGTGTCAGGCGTCGCGGGAAATCTCTGGCGGAGATTGCGCGCACGGAGATTAGCCCGCTCTCCGGCGTCGTTGCGGGCGTCGCCATTTTGTTCATCGTCGTCATCGCGCTCGCGGGGCTTGGCCTTGTCGTCGTCAATGCGCTCGCCGAATCCGCTTGGGGAACTTTTACCGTCGGGTTCACGATTCCGCTCGCGCTGCTGATGGGACTTTATATGTACCGCATACGTCCCGGACGCATTGGCGAAGCGAGCGCGCTCGGCGTCGCGGGGCTTCTCCTCGCGGCGTTTTTGGGCGGGCGCGTGGCAGAATCGAGTTGGGCGGAGACGTTCACGTTTTCCAGAAACACGACCATTGTTTTGATGGCGTCTTACGGCTTCATCGCGTCTGTGCTGCCGGTATGGATGCTGCTCTGCCCGCGCGATTATTTGTCGTCGTATTTGAAGATCGGGACGATTGCGTTTCTTATCATCGGCGTCGTGCTGGTACATCCGAATTTGAACATGCCTGCGTTCACGCCGTTTGTCGCGGGCGGCGGCCCTGTGATTCCGGGCAAAGTTTACCCGTTCGTTTTCGTCACGATTGCGTGCGGCGCGATCAGCGGCTTTCACGCGCTGATTTCATCCGGCACGACGCCGAAGATGATTGCGAAGGAAACGGACACGCGCCTGATCGGCTACGGCGCGATGTTGATGGAGGGCGTCGTCGGCGTCGTCGCGCTCATTGCCGCGACATCGCTTTTTCCCGGCGATTATTTTGCGATTAACACGTCGCAGAAAACAGACGCGCAACGCGCCGCTTACGTTCGCATGATTGACGAACATGGAAGCGCTGAATTTGATTTGCGCCCGCAGGAGATTGACCGGCTCGAAGCGGAATCGGGCGAAAAGAATCTGCGCGGCAGAACGGGCGGCGCGGTCACGCTCGCCTTAGGCATCGCAAAAATCTTCGACGCGATTCCGGGACTTCGCGGATTGATGAAGTATTGGTATCACTTTGCGATTATGTTCGAGGCGCTTTTTATCATGACGACGATTGACACAGGCACGCGCGTCGGGCGTTTTCTCGTCGGCGAATTCGGAGGCCGTGTTTATAAAAAATTCGACGAACCGAATTGGCTGCCCGGCTCTGTTATTACAACGCTCTTGGTGGTTGCAGGCTGGGCGGCGTTTATCTGGTCAGGCTCCATCTCGACGATCTGGCCTATGTTCGGCATCGCCAATCAACTGCTCGCTTCCGTCGCGTTGTGCGTGGCGACGACAATCATTTTCAATTCGGGCAAGAGGCGTTACGCATGGACGACTCTGCTGCCGCTCGCTTTTGTCGCCACGACGACGCTCGTCGCAGGCTGGCAATCTATCACGGACATCTTCTGGCCGCTCACGCAAAAACAGGAAACGTCAACGCAGGGTTACATCAACGTCGCGCTGACGATTATTCTAATGACGGCGGCGGTGATCGTCATTGTTGATTCAATTCGCCGCTGGACGACGATGCGGCCATTAAGCGGTAAAAGCAAAACTCTCGAGATGGCAGTGGGGAACTGAAGAGATGCCGCACGCGCGTCGTAGATGAAATTGATGGTCGATAATTTTTCAGGATTTAAGTGGCTCGCCAGAATGTGGATCGTGGCGCTGGCGGCGGCGTTGGTGATTTCCGGATTGTCCGCCGCGCGGCAGCTGAGAAAGGTTCCGGATTTTCCATATGGATGCGATCCCTTCGGCTATTTGCGTATGGCACAGGAAATTCGCCGCGCGACGGGGAGCGGTACGCTACCGGAATTTGCGCTTGAGTCCGAGCAGACGCGCTTACTTATCAATCTAATGCAATCCAGACAGGTGCAGTTGCCCTCATGGTTGCATATGGTTGCGCCGCACGCGCATCACTATTTTCCGCAGGCGAATCGCGTCGGCGTGCAGTATCCGCCCGGCACGGGTTTGACGCTCGCGCTCTTTCCCGAAAGAACGGCGGTGCATGATCTAAACCGGGCGTTGGTATGGTTGCTGGTCATCGCCGGGCTTGCCTTGCTGGTGCTTGCGGGCGTGCGCGGTGCGTGGATAGCGGCGGGCTTTGTGACGCTGGCAATGCAGTTTGCAATGGAAATCTTGATGAGCATTCAGGATTTATCTTATTCAATCAACGCGCTGCTCGCTCCACTACTTATTTCATGTCTCTGCTTGTTCGCCGCGCGGCGTGTTCTCGCAAACGAAGAAAAGATATGGCGCGCGCGTTTATGGAGTTTGTTGTCCGGCCTCGCGTTTGGCTTCGCAGTGCTCGACCGCTTGCCGGTTATGTTGCTTTTGCCCGGTTTCCTGCTCATTATATGGCGCAACTCATGGAGCGCATTTATTAAGGAAGGCGCGGCTGCGTTCTGTGCGGGGCTGTCTATTTCCGGTATTTTTCCGTTACTGATTCACCAACAAAAACTGGCCGGCGCATGGTTTCTGCCGACCTATGCAGCATATGACAACACCACGCCGAACCTCGCTATTATACTTCGCAATGTCTCTTTCTATATCAGCGCAACGCCCGGTAGCGAGTTTAACTGGTGGCTGCTCGTATTCGTTGCAGGCTTTGTAGGTTTCGCTTTCGCGTTGAGGCACGCAACGGCGATTATGCCGCTTGCCCAATCGCTCAACAAAAGCCAGATGGCTCTGGCGACGCTCGCGTTGTGGTGTGTCCCGACCGCTTATTTTCTAACGCACGAAGTTACCATCAGCTACTATCTGCTTCCTTCGACATTTGCCGTCGCAGTGTTTCTCGCTCTCGGCGTTTTCACGATTGAAATGCGTGCGGCGGCTGTCACATCGTCGTCGCCGCACAATTCGCTTTTCCGGTTCACGGCGAACGGCTGGCGCAACCTTGCGCTTGTCCTTGCACTCATGCCCGGCGGTCTCGCGTTGGAGCGTGCGTGGAGCCTTTCGCAACTGCCTAGCCCACCGCCGTCGCAGGCGCACAACGTAACGCTGCCCGCCGAAGTGTCCGACGAGCACGCGTGGGTCTGGGCGGATATGTACACAGGCACGCTCTGGTACTACGCGCAAAAGCCTGCTTATAAAATTACGTTTTCCGATCCGGCGACACGCGCGCTTGTGTTCCGCTTTGTCTTTGATCGCGGAGAGCCGCAATATCTAATACGCGATAGCCCGGACATGCAAAAGATGATGGACGAGATTTCAGGGCTTGGCGGCGCGCTCGAACCGCGCGGCGAAATAGACCACCAGCCTTACTACCTGATTCATTGGCCGCCATCCGGCCCCGCCACACAAAACGCTCTACAAACCTCCAAGCCCGCTATGAAAGCATTCGCGTGAGCGCGTCCGGGTGAATGTTCCAGCCGAAGAGACCTGCCAGCCCCATTAGCAAACCGAACACGGTGGGATCATCGCCAGCGCAAAGAGCCAGCGTTTTTGCGTCAGCGCGGTGACGGCTAAAAGCGAAATTGCTATTGATAGAAGCGCGTCCGACAAATCGAATTGATCGTCGCGGAAGTTTAATCGGTCGTAAGTTTTATCGGCTTTGTCCGCGTCGTCCTGCTGCGTTTTTTTCTTTTCTCCCTGCTCTTTGGCAATCGCTTCGTAGGCGTCGAGTTGTTGATAAACGGCTTGCGCTGACGAAGGCGCGGCGGCGCGGGCGGCGGTTAATTGCGCGACGGTGGCTTTGGCGACTTCCTCGCGTATGTTGCGCGCTTGATACCAACTGTAGCTGTCGATTTTGTCGGCCTGTGCCTGCTGCATTCCCTGCGCGATGTTGTTGTCCTTGACGCCGCAGACGCCCATAAATGTCGCAAGCAAGGCGACGGTGACGGCGACTGCCGTGTTCAATTGTCCCTTGCGTTTCTCCGCGCCTGACTTATCGTCATCATCGTCGTCGTTGACATACTCCGTCGGGTCTACTTCCATGCTCATGCTCCTTCCGTGTTTTATCGCTCGAAATACTTTACGGATAATTTACACTAAATTGAAAGCGAGCTGTAATTTTACGGGAGCAATACGCTGCCTCGCGGTTTGCTTGGAGATAGACAGAGCGGCGCGGATGGGCGATAATATCCGCTTTTAGTTAGTGTGAGTTTGTCGATCATCAATTGCACGCCGAACTTTTGTGCGTTCGATGATTTTATGCGCTCGCAATCTCTCGGCTCACTTACCGGATCATGGCGCGCGTGCGATCATCTCGCGCAGCGCAAGCAAGTTATCTCAAGTTTCTTTAACGAATAGAAAGGACACGTTTAATCGTGGAACTATTGTCGATGTTTATTACAGGCCTGCTCATGCTCGGCTTCGCAGTCTCCTTCTTTTTTAATTATTTGAGACACGGCGCGAATTCACGCGCCAGTGCCGGATCATTCGCACGCCGCTTATCCGCGCGCGGCTCGCGCATCAGCCGCACAGCAATTGGCGTTGCGGCAACATTCGCGGTGCTGTGTGCGGGCGCGCCCGCCGCGTTCGCACAGGAAGCGCACAGAGCGGGCGGCGAAGCTAATTTGAAATTGCCGGATTTGTCGCAGGTCGCGTTTCTGGGCGTGAACGGGCGCACATTATTAATGATCGGCTTGCTGTTCTGCGCGCTCGGAATGTTGTTCGGCTTCATGATTTTCACGCAGTTGAAGAACATGCCCGTGCATCGCTCGATGCGCGAGATTTCCGAGCTGATTTACGAAACCTGCAAAACTTATCTCATCACGCAGGGTAAATTCATACTCATTCTCGAAGCGTTTATCGCCGTCGTTATTCTGCTTTACTTCGGCTTGCTGCTGAAGCTCGAAGCATCGCGCGTCGCCATTATTCTGATCTTCAGTTTGATCGGCATCGCAGGCAGCTACGGCGTCGCGTGGTTCGGCATACGCGTTAATACGTTCGCCAATTCGCGCACCGCGTTTGCTTCGCTCGGAGGCAAGCCGTATCCGATCTACGCGATTCCGCTCAAGGCCGGAATGAGCATCGGCATGATGTTGATTTCAGTCGAACTGTTCATCATGCTCTGCATCTTACTGTTTATTCCGGGCGATTACGCAGGCCCCTGCTTTATCGGTTTCGCCATCGGCGAATCGTTGGGTGCGGCGGCGCTGCGCATCGCGGGCGGCATCTTTACGAAGATCGCGGACATCGGCGCGGACTTGATGAAGATCGTTTTTAAGATCAAGGAAGACGACGCGCGCAATCCGGGCGTCATCGCGGACTGCACCGGGGATAACGCGGGCGATTCCGTCGGCCCATCGGCGGACGGCTTCGAGACTTACGGCGTGACGGGCGTCGCGCTCATTACGTTTATCCTTCTCGGCGTTGCCAATCCGACGGTGCAGGTTCAATTGCTCGTCTGGATTTTTGTGATGCGCATCATGATGATCGTGGCGAGCGCCGGGTCTTACTTTATCAACGAAGCGGCGGCGAAGGCGCGCTACGGCAATGCAAACGAAATGAACTTCGAGAAGCCTTTGACGAGTCTCGTCTGGCTTACTTCGATTGTTTCCGTCGTGCTGACTTACATCGTTTCATATTTGATGATCCCAGACCTCGGCGGCAATCCGACGCTCTGGTGGAAGCTGGCTTCGATTATTTCATGCGGCACGCTGGCGGGCGCGATCATTCCCGAACTCGTCAAGGTTTTCACTTCCACCGAATCGCGCCACGTCAAGGAAGTCGTCACGTCTTCGGAAGAAGGCGGCGCATCGCTCAACATTTTATCGGGACTGGTGGCGGGTAATTTTTCAGCCTACTGGATCGGCATCAGTATTGTTGCGCTGATGGCTATCGCGTATCTTTTCAGCAACTATGGACTCGGCGCGCTGATGATTGCGCCCGCCGTGTTTGCCTTCGGACTCGTCGCGTTCGGATTCTTAGGCATGGGGCCTGTCACGATTGCCGTTGATTCCTACGGGCCTGTCACGGACAACGCGCAATCCGTTTACGAGCTTTCTCTGATCGAGCAAGTTCCCGGCATCGAAGCCGAACTCAAAAGAGATTACAACGTCAACGTCAACTTTGATCGCGCCAAGCATCTGCTGGAAGAAAACGACGGCGCGGGCAACACTTTCAAAGCGACGGCGAAGCCTGTTTTAATCGGCACGGCGGTGGTCGGCGTAACCACCTTGATCTTTTCTATTATTCAATCGCTGCGCATCGAAACAGTCGCCGCCGCAGTCGCCGCAGGGCGCACGCAGGCCGAGGGAGCCGCCGCGTTTTTTGAAAGCATATCGCTGCTCAATCCGCTCTTTCTGCTCGGACTCGTGACAGGCGGCGCAGTCATTTACTGGTTCACGGGCGCATCTATGCAGGCCGTGACGACGGGCGCATACCGCGCCGTCGAATTTATCAAGGCTAACATTCAACTCGAAGGCATCGAGAAGGCGTCAGTCGAAGACAGCAAAAAAGTCGTGCTCATCTGCACGCAGTATGCGCAGAAAGGCATGTTCAATATCTTTCTGACCATCTTCTTTTCGACGCTCGCCTTTGCCTTCCTCGAACCGTTCTTCTTTATCGGCTATCTGATCTCCATCGCCATCTTCGGCTTGTATCAAGCGATTTTCATGGCGAACGCAGGCGGCGCGTGGGACAACGCGAAGAAGGTCGTCGAAGTCGAACTTAAAGCTAAGGGAACGCCCTTGCACGATGCGACAGTCGTCGGCGATACCGTCGGCGATCCGTTCAAGGACACGTCTTCTGTAGCTTTGAATCCGGTCATTAAGTTTACAACCTTGTTCGGATTGCTCGCCGTCGAACTTGCCGTGAAGCTCACGAACGATGTCGGCGCAAACGTCAGCCACGCGCTTTCGGCGCTCTTCTTTATCATCTCGCTCGTCTTCGTCTGGCGCTCGTTCTACGGAATGCGCATCGGCTCGGAGAACAGGCCGAGCGACGGCGCGGTGAGACAGATAGAAATGTCGCACGCCGCCGGAGACGGACATAACGGACAACTCGGAAGCGGGCAGCAATCAACAGTCGGTGGTCAAGCACAATCGAACGTGCGAACCACAGCCGACAGGTAACAAACGCCATGTCGCATAAAGGGAGCGCGCGAAGAATGTCGCCGGAAACGTCGCCATAAATTTCGCACGACACGCGCGTTCCCGTATGCAACTTTTTCCATGCGAGAGGTTTGAATTCCGTGAACACTTTATCTGCCACATCAGAAACATTATCGAGCGCCGCACTTGCGCCGCTCGACCGCGCGCGCACCTTTGCGCTCGTTGTAGGCTTTAGCTTGCTGACCGCATTGGCCGCGCAAGTCGTCATCCCTGTGCCGCCCGTGCCGATTACCGCGCAGACCTTCGCCGTGCTGTTGACGGGCGCGGTGCTCGGCTCGCGTCTCGGCGCGCTAGCGATGATCGCTTACTTGATCGAAGGCGCAAGCGGCCTCCCCGTTTTTCAATCGGGACACGGCGGCGCGCATTATTTATTGTTTAGCCCGACGGCGGGCTATCTGTGGTCGTATCCGGCGGCGGCTTTTCTGACAGGATTGCTTGCAGAGCGCGGATGGGACAAGCGCTTCACGACGGCGGCGGCGGCAATGACGCTCGGCTCGCTTGTCATACTATTAACGGGATGGGCATGGCTCGCGCGCTACACTACGCCAACAGAAGCATTTCACTTCGGCGTCACGCGCTTTCTTATCGGCGACGCAGTGAAGATCGTGCTTGCGGCGGCGGTGCTTCCGACTGGCTGGAAGGCGCTGCGCCGTCGGGCATCGCATGAGAATTAAACAAAGCGTTTGAGTAAGGTAAAATAAAGCCCTCGGTTGTTCACCGCAATCGGGGCTTTATTTATATGCAAGGGAGCACAAACAATTATGTCAACGGAAATCGTTCAAAAAGCAGTGGCGGAATACTTCGCCGCGACGCGCGCGATGGATGCGGAAAGATGGGTAGCTGTTTTCGCTGAAGACGCAACGTCGCACGATCCTGTGGGAGCGCCCGCAATGAGCGGACACGCGGCGCTGCGCGAATTCTTTCAAAACATCACAGCACCGTTCGATCAAGTGGGATTGACTGAAGACTATATCTTCATCAATGGCGATGAGGCCGCCGTAAAGTGGACGGGACGCGGTGTCGGCAAAAACAAACGCAAAGTTTCCTTTGAAGGCATAGACATTATCAAGGTGAACGCCGAAGGCAAGATTCAAACGCTGCACGCTTACTGGAACCCGAACATATTAATGGCGCAACTCCAGTAGCCGCTGCGACGATAAGCGAGCGTTACGCGGACTTGCGACTACCTTAGCGCGTGTTCTTAAGCTATCAGAATTGAAAACCATGTATACACTTAAAGTGCGCTCGCACGGGCGCGAAGAGATGCTGGAAATCACAAACGACGTGCAGCGCAAGATTGAAGAATCCGGCGCGCAGGAAGGCATCTGCGTGCTTTTTGTGCAGCACACGACTGCTGCGCTGACCGTTAATGAAAACGCCGACCCGGATGTACAGCGCGACATGCTTCAACACTTGCGCTCCCTCATCCCGCAGCACGGCGTGGATTTTCGACATGCGGAAGAAAACTCCGACGCGCACTTAAAGGCAAGTCTCGTCGGTTCATCCGTCACAGTTCCCTTTCAGGATGGCAAGCTGTTGCTTGGTCGCTGGCAGGGCATTTATCTTTGCGAGTTTGACGGCGCACGGACTCGTCAAGTGATAATGATGCTGCGTTAATTGATCGACGTTTTTATTGTTCGCCTGTAAAGCGACGGCGTGTGCAGATTGCGCAGAGCCAGCATCGTCCGCGCTCATCAAATCAACATGGCTTTCTCTATTTCAAATGAGCGAGTGCAGATCGGCTGTCAGGGCTGGAACTACGATGATTGGATCACGAAGCCAGCCGATGCCGCGCGCGTCTTTTATCCGCAAGGCACGCGTGCCGCTACGATGCTCGAACTCTATTCGCGCGTCTTTGGAAGCGTCGAAATTGATTCGACGTTTTATGCCGTGCCTTCTGCCGCAACAGTTGACGGGTGGGCAAAACGCACGCCGCACGACTTCACTTTTTCATTGAAACTTCCGCAGGAGATTACGCATGAACGCAGCTTCGGCAGCGGCAGCATCAATGTGCTCTAAGAGTTTTGTGAACACGCGCGCCTTCTCGATGAAAAGCTCGCCGTCACACTCATACAGCTTCCGCCGCACTTCACGCAAACGCCGGAGAACATGCGCGCGCTCGAAAGATTTTTGCCAAACTTGCCGCGCGACATGCGTTTCAGCATAGAATTTCGCAGCCCTGATTGGATGAATGAAACGGCGCGCGACGTGCTGGCGAAATACAACGTTGCGCTTGCGCTTGTCGAAGGTCAATGGATTGCGCGCGCGCGTATGTGGCAATTCGTGGAAGAGCCGTCCGCTGATTTCGCTTATGTTCGCTGGATGGGCGAACGCGATTTGACGCGCTTCGATGCGGTGCAGCGGGCGCAGGACGAGAGCCTGAAATTGTGGAGCGAAGCGATTACTCTGTTAGCCGAACGCACGCAAAATGTTTACGCATATTTCAGCAACTACTACGAAGGCCACGCGCCCGCGAGCGCCAACAAATTAAAGCGACTGCTCGGGCAAAACGTCGTCGATCCATCGACACTCGAAGACCAGCCGTCGCTTTTCTGAATGAGCCGCGGCGTTGTTGCATAAATAGCTACGGAGACGGCAGTGCTGGTAATCTTGATGTGTGACCAAGAAGAGAACCAAACAACAATACCGTCTCCGCAACTGGAAACAATATAACGCAGCCCTTGTCCAACG
>JBPCOJ010000084.1:0-23255 GCA_051000345.1 Pyrinomonadaceae bacterium
ACGTCTTCAAAATAACGATGAAGCTGGGCAATGGTCTGCTCTGCGCAGCGGACGGAAGTAAGCTGGCGGGGGTGTTGAACGAGCAGTGCGTGATAAAGAGAGTGCATGTGCGTTAGCGGTGAGGAGCGAATAGAAGCAAACTGCGTTTGAAGCGAGCGAGACGGGAAAATTCTTTGAAGCAATGACGACCCTCACAAGTCGGAGGGCAATTAAGACAAACACATTTTGGCATGTAACAACAATTTTGTCCACTTTAATTTCACGCCCGTCGTAACAAAGCAAATTTTGCTTTCAAGACAGCCGCGCGAATGTCGTAACGGCTGTTGCGACAAGCGTTTGCGGTTCATCGAAAACTTCGGCGTTGAGAAAGATGATGCGGCGTCCGGCGCGCAGCACAGTCGCGCGGGCGTTGATTTCGCCGGTTGTCACGGGGCGTAGGTAGTGAATCGTTAAGTCGATTGTCGCGGCCTGTTCTGATTCTTCGAGTACCGTCAGGGCGGCGAAAGCGGCGGCAGTATCTATTAACGAAGCAATCACGCCGCCGTGCAGCAAGCCTTTGTTCTGCTTCAATTCGTCGCGCACAATGATGCGCAGCGTCGCCGTGCCGCGTGCAACGTGGCCTAGTTGCAACCCTATAAGGCGCGCGAGTGGTACTTGCTCGAATTGTTCGCGTATGCGCGCGAGTTGCTTTTCTGAAAGCTCGATTGAGTTCACGAGCGATACGAATTGTTTGCGTCCGTCGGTTCGACGATGACGGCGGTTCCGTAGGCGAGCACTTCGGTTGCGCCCTGCATGACTTCCGTCGCGTCGTAGCGCGCGCCGACAATCGCATTTGCGCCGAGTTCCGTCGCGTGCTGAATCATCAAATCGAAGGCTTCAGCGCGAGTTTGTTCACAGAGGCGCGTCCAGACTGTGATGTTGCCGCCAACGAGCGTTTGCAGCGCCGCGCCTAAATTCGCAACCACGTTGCGCGAGCGAACAACGATGCCGCGCACGATGCCCAAGTTTTGCGTGACGCGAAAGTTAGGCAACTCGAACGCAGTGGTTACCATGTGATGCGAAACGGAATAGCGCGGCGCGGTTACATTGTAGGGCGCGCGCGGCGCGGAAGGATCGTTGTTCATCGAAGTGTCTCCTACTGGAAAATCATTTCTTAGCGGAAAAATTACTCATCGAAATTATTCACCGAACAGATTCGCCTGTCCGTCGTCGCGCTCTTGCTTCGCCGTGTCGGGTGTTTCCTCCGGCGTCCAGCGATAGCGGTTCAGATCGCAACGCCCGCGCGCGTCGAACAAAATGCCTTCGGCTGCGAGGATTCGCTGTTGTTTATCGGGCGGCAGGATGACGCGCCCGGTCGAGCAAGCGCCCTGCGAATTGATAACGCGCTGCCAAGTCGTCGTCGCTTCGTCGGCGGCGTGCATGACGAAGCCGACTGTGCGCGGCGTGTAGCCTTCGCCGAGCAGTTCCGCGATTTGCCCGTAAGTCATTACGCGCCCTGCGGGAATGCGGCGCACGATTTCGTAAACGCGCTCGCGGTAATTCGCATCATTCGGCGTATCCTTCGGCACAGCGTTTTGGTTTTCGGGAGAAGCCATAGACGTTATATCAATCAATCTTTCGCCGGAGTCTGCCAGCGCTTTTTGAAAATCGCGGAACGCTCTTGCCACCATGCGCGCCATTCCTCTATTGCGCGTTCGCGTTCATGTGCCTGCGCCGCAGGCCGGAAACTTAGTCAAGTGTTAGTTGCATCGCGCAAGCACATTTCGGCGAGAAACCGCGTGCGTAAGTTTTCGCTCGATAATAGCTCGATCAATTCAGGAATCGAATGCTCGCTCATGCACGCACGCTCTGCCGCGAATTTGCTTTGACGCCTGGAAGTCATCTCAATTCTTATGCCTGATTAATCCTTGTGCTTGGTGATGAAAACGCGAAATCAATTTGCGAGTGAATCAAGCAATCGTTCTTAAAATCGCGCGTGCCGGAGCGCCGTCGCCTGCGCCGCTCGCAATCTTCAGCGGCAGGCAAATCAATTCGTAATCGCCCGCCGCGATTTCGCGCAGATCGAGTCCTTCGATGATGACGACATTATTTTCGAGCAGCGCCATGTGCGTCTCGAAGCGTTCGGATTTGAACTCTTCAACTGAAAGATAATCGATGCCGACGAGTTGCACGTTTTGATCGACGAGCGCGCGTGCCGCGTCCGGCGCGATGTAAGCAAAGTCTTCACGAAATTCTTTGGAGTCGCTCGACCAGAAAGCGCTGTTGCGTGTTTTGAAAAGCACGCGCGTCGCATTGTTCAATTTTTGCGATGAAACGTGTTCGACGGTGATCGCCTGCGCTTCTACGGGAATTTCAATCACGCGCGCCGCGCCGACCAGTGTTTCGAGCGGTAGCGCGTCTATCTTCATTCCGCCTTCAATAAAATGCGAAGGCGCATCGACATGCGTTGCCGTGTGCGCGCCGAAGTGCAGCAGCGAGACGTTGGCCGGATCGCCTTTCGAGATTGCCGATGATTGGCTTATTTCGATGCCCGGATCGCCCGGATAAACAGGCGTCCGGGTCATCGAAATCGGCGCGCTGATGTCATAGATGGGCATGAAATTTTGCGTTTGCAAGCGGCGTTCAGATTGCGGCGTATGGTACTTGCCGCCCGCGAGAACTGTCAACGCATCTAAAGTTGTGCGCTGCTTTGTGTCAAGCTTTTCTTTTTGTGGAATGGTTTCTTGCCGCCGCACGCCCGTGTGCATTAGCATAGTAAATGCAAGCGTTGTTGCTTGAAGACGCGGCTTAAAAAAGCATGAAACAAGGAATCGGGAAACAATCCGGTGCGCTGCGATTGCCGCGCATTGCTGCATCGAGTTATTTGAACACGGCTCCGCTGATATGGAGTTTTCAGCACGGCACGCGCCGCCGCGCCGTAGAGCTTATCACCGACGCCGCTCCCGCACGTTGCGCCGATTTGCTTGCGCGCGGCAAGGTCGATGCGGCGCTCGTGCCTGTCATCGAATATCAGCGCATGAATGATCTGATGGTTGTGCCGGGCGTCTGCGTCGGCGCTTCCTCGCGCGTCCGCAGCGTTGTTATTGCGACGCGCGGCAAGGAATTAAAGGACGTGCGAAGCATTGCGCTCGACACTTCATCGCGCACTTCCGCCGCGCTCGTGCAGGTGATTTTCCGCGAGTTTTTTCAGCAAGCGCCGTTGGTTGTCGAGCAATCGCCGGACGTGCGGCGTATGCTCGAAGACTACGACGCGGCTTTGCTGATCGGCGATCCGGCAATGGTCTTTCCGCGCGAAGGGCTTTTCGTATATGATTTAGCGGAGCTGTGGCGCGAGCATACAGCCCTCGGCTTTGTCTTCGCCATGTGGATGGCGCGTGCAGTTGATTCCGGGCGAATTGTGCGCGATACTGATTTCAGCGGCGCGCGCGATGAAGGCTTGGAACGCGTCGAAGAAATCGTTTCTCACTATCAACGCGAACTCGATCTTTCGCCCGCCGAACTTCGTTCTTATCTGCTTGAAAACATTTCATTCAATCTCAGCGGGGAGATGCGCGCCGGTCTCGATCTCTTCTACGCGCTTGCGCACAAGCACAAACTTATTCCAGACATTCGTCCGCTGAAATTCATTTGAAATTCACTAACGCGCGGATGGATTAATTTCACAGGGGTCAGGCAATGTCACAAGTCAAAATTTCGCTTCCACAAGACGCGCCGCAGATAAACTTTGCGACGCTCGATCTACTGCCTTACGGCATCATCGTCGTCAACGGCGATGGAGTGATTCTTTACTACAATGCGCGCGAAGAACAGATTGCGTGCCGCAAGAAAGAGGACGTGATCGGCAAAAATTTTTTCACGGAAGTCGCGCCCTGCACACAGGTACAGGAATTCTACGGGCGCTTCCGCGAAACGATAGGCAAGCAGGGCGCTGTGGCTAACTTTCACTTTCGTTTTCCGTTCCCAGACCGCCCGCGCGAAGTGGAAATATCTCTCACGAGCTTTGAAAACGACGGCGCGCTGCTGTGCCTGATCTCTGTCAGCGACGTCACCGAAGAAAATCATTTGCGTGAACATCTCGTTCGCGCCGAACGCCTGCGCGAAGTCGGCGAAGTCGCGGCGGGCGTGGCTCACAATTTTAATAATCTGCTGACGGTGGTGCGCGGCAACGCCGAGCTACTATTAATGCGCTTGCCCGAAGGCGATGCGTTGCGCACGCGCGCCGAAAGAATTTTGAAGGCGAGCGATGACGGCGTAGAAATAGTGCGGCGCATACGCGAGAGCGCGCGCCAGCAACCCGAAACGACTCCCGCCTCGACGCTCATTGACTTAAACGAAATCGTCCGTGATTCGATTACTTGGACGGAAGATTACGCGCGCGAAGCGCTGGCGGAACGCCGTGCGCGAATCGAGTTTGAGGACGATCTCGCGGCGAATCTTGCGCTTGTCCGCGCCAGCGCGAGCGAGTTGCGCGAAGTCTTCACGAATCTTTTGCGCAACGCCGTTGACGCCGTTTCAGGCGAAGGCCGTATTCGTGTCGAAAGCCGTCTTGCGCGCGACGGCAGCGGGCGCTGCGTTGTCGCCGTCAGCGATACGGGCGAGGGCATCACTGCGGAAGCGATGGAGAAACTTTTTCGCCCGCTCTTTACCACCAAAGGCGAGCGCGGCACTGGACTCGGCCTCGCTACCTGCTACGCCATCGTGCGTCGTCACGGCGGCGACATCGAAGTGCGCAGCGAAGTCGGCAAAGGCACTACTTTTACCGTGCGCCTGCCCGCCGCATCGAAATAACTTCTCAATGCTTTCTCAAGAAAAAGCGCTTGTCTGCATAGCATATAATGTCGCCGAAGCGTTATTATGGACAGATGCTGCCACGTTTAACGTTATAGAATTTAAGAGCGATTAATCGACGCTTTTTCGAGAATCAAAGTGAGAGAAACAAAAGACATTCAAACCACGCTTGACCGCGCACTCGCTGGTCAACGCTTAACAGCAGATGATTGCACGGCGCTGCTTCAATCACATGACATCGCGCGCATCGGTTTTGCCGCCGATGAGATTCGCAAGCGCTGGCACGCGGATGATGTCGTCACATACATCATCGACCGCAATATCAATTACACGAACGTCTGCAACGTCGTCTGCACGTTCTGCGCCTTTTATCGTCGTCCCGGAGCGCCCGATACTTACGTGCAAACCGTCGATCAGATTGGCGAACGCATCGACGAAATGATACGTCTCGGCGGCACGGGCGTGTTGATGCAGGGCGGGCTTCACCCGGACTACGGCATTGAGTGGTACGAAAATCTTCTGCGCGAATTGCACGGGCGTTATCCGCAAGTGCAACTGCACTGCTTTTCGCCGCCGGAGATTCACAACATACATCTCATCTCGAAGCTTTCCTACGAAGACGTGCTCGCGCGCCTAAAAGACGCAGGCCTTTACAGCTTACCCGGCGGCGGCGGCGAAATCTTAGACGACGAAGTACGCAAGCGTGTCTCCACAAAATGCACCACAGAGGAATGGTTGGGTGTAATGCGTGCCGCACACCTTGTCGGCTTGCGCTCGACTGCGACGATGATGTTCGGCATCGGCGACACACTTGTTCACCGCGTCCGACATCTCGAACGCATACGAAATCTGCAAGACGAAACAGGCGGCTTCACAGCCTTTATCCCCTGGACTTTCCAACGCGAAAACACCGCGCTCGGACGCCGCATTAAAGACGAGCCGACGGGCGTTGATTATTTGAAAATGCTCGCCGTCTCGCGCCTCTTCCTCGACAACATCGAAAACTTTCAATCGTCTTGGCTCACGCAAGGCCTACGCCTCGGCCAAGTCGCACTACGCTTCGGCGCTAACGATATGGGATCGACAATGATCGAAGAAAACGTCGTCTCCGCCGCTGGCGCGCACAATCAGGCCGACGAAAAAATGCTCCGCTACCTCATACGCGAAGCAGGCTTTACACCACAACAACGCGACATCCTCTACGCCCGCGTCAACCGCGACGAATCGCTACAAACGGACGCCAGCGACTCCGCGCCGCTTCGTGAATTGACTGTAATGATTGCTGATTAATTCTGAAAGTGATCGGCGGCAGGCACGCAATATCCATACTGATTTCGCGTGGGCAAGCATTAATGGAAAGTTAAAGCGACTTACTTGACGAGATAATCGGCTAATGTTTTTAGTCGCTGATTGTGGCGTTCTGGTGAGATTGAGCCGATTGATCCTGCGATGCTACTGCGCGGCAATACTGCCAGAAAGCCGAGTCGTATCAGAGATTCGGATTTTAGACTGCTCGAAGCAAAATCAGAATCGGTCTTGGCAATGACTTCATCAAAATCCGTGACTTCGCTGATGTAACTGCGTGCTTACACCGCACACAAGCAAATCATTGAAAGGCGGCATCTCGCGCAAGATAATCGCCGGGCGGTTTTTAATTATCCCGTTCGCCTGCGGAACCGGCGTCAGAATTACATCACCTTCCTTCATATTCAGGATTCGCCTCTTTGATTAAATCCAATGAATACTCCGGCTCGCTCTCGCCATACGCCTCTTCCAATCTCTTGCCGGAAAGACGCCGCCATGAATCATGTTCGGCATCGGATTTCGGCAGCACGGTGATTATTAACTTTGTATTCGGCTCTAACTCAAACGGCTCGTCCAAAAGAATGCGCTCACCATCAAAATGAGCCGGTATAGAAACGCTATTCATAATCTCTACCTCCGAATAATCTACATAACTTTTTCGCCCATCCTGTTGCTCGACGAGCAGCATTCAACATGCGCTGACATAAAAAGCATTCTATCGCATGTCGGCTGCACTTTGGCTCACTTAGTTGTCGTTAAGACCATATGGATTGCGCGTGTGGAGTCGTTGCTTCCATGAACTTTCTAATCGGATAACATCGCTGGCGTCCAAATCCGGCGAGACACGCTGGAGGATCGTAAATCGGAAACTCCGGCGATCACGCTGCCGAAGTAGTTTATTTCCCCCGTGCCCACTGGCAGCATAGTTTAGCCATCTGCCGAGAAGGTTACTTTCGCCGTAAGCCGAACCGACATAGCCTTTCCCGTCGGAAGTATCGAAGATGTAGTAAATACCTCGCCACTCCGAGAGTTTGGACTTCCATAGCGTCGGGAGGACGCTAAGCTGCTCCCATGTGAGTTCTATCTCGTCCCATTTCGGCATCGCGGCGTTGAGCGCACTGTCTTTAAGGATGGCAACGACGGACATTTCGATTTCGTTAAGATGCGCCCGTCGCCACCATTGCCGTTCCGGTGGCGGCCATTTCACGATTAGCTTGCCTTTCCATTCTTCGTAGAAGTCGGTCAGTGTAAGATCGAACCAGAGGGCGGAATCCCGAACTTCTTCGCTGGTGTATCCCACCATGCCGAACTTTTCCTTCAATTCAATGAAGGCTGGAACCTGCCAGAATTCTTCATAAGTGAGAGGCTTTGATTCCCCGATTGAATACAAGCCTACGAACAGAGCCTTGCCGGGTTCATGCCCGATAAATGACGCAACGTATCCTGTGCCCGTCATCTTCTGCATCGCTCGTTCAAGTTTTTGTCCCTGAGTTTGTTGGTAGGCGTTGAATAACTCCGGTCTCTCAGCAGCCAGCCACGGAAGCACCTTGTTAAGTTCAGGCTCGTGAGGCCGATGCCGGAGCACGAAAACATGCTCCGGGTTGATTCCTTTGCTTCGTAACAGGTCGTTCAAGTTCATCATTAACTTTCAGATTAAACAAACGCGAAGTCGAATTGTTCTTGGTGGATGTGTGCGTCGCTGGTGATGTCAACGGCTCCTAAATAATCTTCGATTTCGGTGAGCACGTCGCGTTCGGTTGAGCGTAGGGCGCGTGCGACTTCCGGGTTGATGCGGAGCATGGTTTGTTTGATGCCGTCGTCGCCCATACCTTTGGCGAGGCGGCGCGATTCTTCGAGAATTTCGTAGCAGATGGTCTGCGGCGATTTAACGAGGCCTGCGCCGGTGCAGTAAGGACAGGGCGCGCAGAGCGTTCGTTCGAGCGATTGCTTGACGCGCTTGCGGGTCATAATCACGAGGCCGAAATCGTTGAAGGAGAGAACCTTCGTCGGCGATTTGTCGTCCTGTAATGCTTCCTGCAAAGTTTGCATGACGCGATTGCGATTGCGGCGGTCTTCCATGTCGATGAGGTCGAGCACGATGATGCCGCCGAGGTCGCGCAGGCGTATCTGTCGAACGATTTCTTCGACGGCTTCGAGGTTGGTTTTCGTGATCGTGTCTTCGAGCCGACTGCCGCCGCGCCCGACGAACTTGCCCGTATTGACATCGATGGCGACAAGCGCTTCGGTTTGATTGATGACGAGATAGCCGCCGCTTCGCAGCCAGACGCGCGGCTTGATGGCTTTATCGACTTCGGCTTGCACGCCGTAGGCTTCGAGGATCGGTTCTTCGCGCGTGTGTAGTTTGACGCGTTTGACCATGCGCGGCTGAATACGATTGACGAATTCGACGATGCGCAAGTATTCCTCTTCGGAATCAACGCGGATCGCCGTGAAGTCGTCGGAGAGTTGATCGCGCAGGATGCGTTGCACAAGGTCTAAGTCCTGATGAACGACGGTTGCCGCTTTGGTTTTCTCGGCGTCCTTGCGTATGTCGAGCCATGTGCGAACGAGGTAGCGCGCGTCGTCGCGCAAATCCGCTTCGCTGATGCCGATGCCCGCTGTGCGGACGATGAAGCCGCCGGAGGGAACGTCTTCTTCGTTGCGAATGGCGGCGATTAGTTTGCGCAGGCGCACGCGTTCGGAATCGGACTCGATTTTGCGCGAAACGCCGACGTGCTCGACTGTCGGCATGTAAACGAGAAAGCGTCCCGGCAGCGCGATGTGCGATGTGATGCGCGCGCCTTTTTTGGCGATGGGTTCCTTGGCGATTTGAACGAGAACTTCCTGACCTTCACGCAGTAGGTCAGTAATCATCGGTTGTGCTGGCCTGCTGTTGCCGCCGCGACGCTGCTGTTGTTGGCTACCTTCGTTGCGTGAATCACCGCCGCCGCCGCGCTGCTGTCCGCTGCGTCCGCCGCCTGTGTGTCGCTCATCGCGTTGCGTGCGTTCGGGACGCTCGCCGCGACGCCCTTGATCGCGCGTGTTGGAAGCGCGCGGTGCGGGAGAAGTTGAAGCGGGCGCTGCCGCAGTGGTTGCGATGGTAGGTGCTTCAGGCTTTTCAACGATTGGTTCAGCCTGAATCGGGTCGGCGTGAATCGCTTCGGTAATGAGTTCAACGTCGCCGTTTGAATTGCCGTCAATTTGGTTTGCTTCAGTGCTTCCGTCCTGCGATTCCGGTTTGTCGTTGGGACGACGACGCCTGCGCCCGCCGCGCCGCGTCGCAAATTCTCCGCGCGAAGGACGCGTCGAGATGCTCGCTTCGGCATCTTCAGACAAGCCTTCCTTTGGTTCAGCGGCGGGTTTGGATGTGCGGCGCGAACTACCTTTGGCGGACGCGATCTTGCCTGTGTCCGTAGCAGCGGCGGATTTCTTCGCAGCGGTTTTGGCTGCCGTCGCCTTTGCCCCCCGCGCGCGTTTCGGTACGGCAGGCATTTCTTCAACTGCTTCGTTGGCGTTCGGTTCAGCGGCGGGCGACGATGCAGGAATAGCAGCATCGTTCTTAGCTGTACTGCCGCGTCGCGTGCGCTTGCCGCGTGTGCCTGCTGTTGTTGCGGCGGCGGGCTGTTCTTCATCGCCCGATGTAAAAGGTAATGTCGTTTCGTGCGTCTCTTTCGTTGCCGCCGCAAACGGCACTGCTTCGACGGCTTTTTCGTCGTCGCTGACGCGCTCGAAGGACTGTGTTTGATTGCTTACGGTTTCCTCTGCGATTTCATCGACAAAGGCTTTGACGTGCGCGGCGACTGTTTGCTGTACGAAATCGACTGGCTGCGCGGGCTGCTCTGTGCCTTCGTCTTCGCCGTCGTCGATGCGTTGAAAGGATGCGTCGGAGTGTGCGGCGGAATTTGCGAACAGTGAACCGACTTCGGCTGCTGGCGTCGTCTCCATATCGAATTCGACGGCGCGAATCTGATCCGTGAGACGCTCTTGAAGCCGCGCGTCCTTGAGCATAGAGCCTTCTTCGGCGGCTGCCGCTTCGTCGTCGATGATGCGTTGAAAATCATTGTCGGCGGCGACGAACGGAGTTTGAATATCTGCAAGCGCGGAAGACGCGGCGGCGCTTGTGCGCGCGGGTTCGCCGGATTCCTTATCGGGAAAACGATTGTCTTGATTCTGTCCGCGCCGCCGATTGCGCCGTCCGCGTCGCCGCATAGAATCCGCCTCGGATTCCTGTTGAGACGTTTGCTGTTGCGGCTCGTTCAATCGCGGCGCAGCAGCAGCAGTGTCAGCGGGCTGATCCGCGACGGAAGATTTTTCGGTGAAGGCTTCTTCGGCGTCTAAACTCGTCGCGTCGGCGCTTGCTTCGGCGCTTGATTCGTCGGCGGAAGACTTCCTGTCGAACATCGGCTCGACGCTGTCTTGCGTGGCTTCGATGCGCTGTTCGCGTTCGACGCGCGCTTGTTCTATGCGCTCGGCGGCGGCGCGCGTCGCCTCTGCGGTGTTCGTGCCGCTTTTCTGTTTATCGACGACGATGCGCTCGAACTCTTCTTCTTCATCGAAGAAGTCCGAGACGTAAAGAAACGCGTCGCGTTCGAGGCCTATGTCAACGAAGGCAGACTGCATTCCGGGCAGCACGCGCATCACGCGGCCTTTATAAATGTTGCCGACGATGCCTTGATTTTCTTCGCCGCGCTCGATGTAGAACTCCGTGACTTGGTCGTTCTCGATAATTGCGATCTTTTTTTCGCGCCCGTTAAGGCTGACGATCAATTCTTTTGCCATGTTCTTAAAAAATATCTCCTGCAACGACGACGCCGCGCGGCGTAAAACAACGCGGCGCGCGATGAGCGGTATGCACGACATGCGCTGCCTGCGCTGATGTCGATAATTGCTTGTCGCTCGAAGGCGCGCGGCGAAAAACCTTCTGCGAAGGTTTCGTGGCGGCGGCGGTCGTTTGAAAGTTGTGGAACGCTGCGAGCGCGCGTCCTGCCCGTTTGCAAGCTTGCGAACGAGTGGCGCGCCAATTAGCGCAAGGGGCGGCGGGTATCAGTAATTGCTGTTGCTTATGCTGGCGCTCGCCGTTGAAGAATAAAGAGTGAGCGGCTGAATCAGCCGTGCGATGTGTGGCAACCGCCCGTTCAAAGGCCGTTGAATAAAATACGCGCAAGTGTTTATTGGCGAGAGTCGTCAACAACTTATTTGCGCGAGGAAAGGCTCGCCTTATCAAATTAAAACTCCGTAGCAATATGGCAACTAAGCAGGGAGCGCCGGTGATTAAAACTCTTGCGCTCAAAAACCCGCCGCCGCGCTCTGGCCTATTGGTCGAGCGTTTGGAAAGCTTGCGATGACGCCGTCCGTCGTCTTGCTGCGCGAGAGCAAGCAATTAACCGGACAGCTAGAAGAAATTAAAACATCAAATCGGAAAAACAATTTCGCGCTCGCCTGATCGTCGCACAAATTGTACTTGTGGTTTTCCCGTGTCCGAAATAAAACAAGTGCTTCTGTCGTGTACAGGATGGTGCGCCGCGCCGGAAATTTTCAACGCTTCAGGCAGGACGGGCAAGCCGGAAGAGTATAACCGAGAGCGAACGTAAATGAGAAGCACGGGCGCAAAGCCCGTCGAGTTACCGAAGACGACGCCCGCCTCTTTTGCTAATTGACGTAGCGGCGAAGCTGCACGCTGATCGCAAAACCGATGGCGATAAACGTGGCGATTAAAGATGCCAATCCTGCGCTCATCAAAGGCAGCGGCACGCCGATCACGGGCATAATGCCGAGCGCCATTCCCGCGTTGATGAAAATCTGAAAGATCAATCCGCCGACGCTCGCCATTATCACAAGCATTCCCATGCGGTCGCGCGAATTTCTCGCGCCGAAAATCATTTTCGTGAGCAGCACGGCATAGGCCGCTAGAAGCAAAAACGCGCCGACGAAGCCTGTGGATTCCGAAGTCACTGCATAGATAAAATCCGTTTGCGGCTCGGGCAAAAATTTCAAACTGCTTTGCGAATATTCGCTCGATCCGTGCGAACCCGTCAGCCCGCCTTTGCCGACCGTCAAAATGGATTGCCAAGTGTTATAGCCGAAGCCGCGCTTGTCCGCGTTTTCAGGATCGAGAATCGCGTTGATGCGCTCTAGTTTATAGCCGTGCAGTAATCCAGTTTTGACGCCGACCGTATAGCCGACGGGCAGCATCGCGACAGTTAAAACAATCGAGGCGACGACAATCCACATACGCATCGAAGAAAGAAAAAGTACAACGGCGAGCAGCGGAAAATATGTGAGCGCCGTGCCGGTGTCCGGCTCCAACATAATGAGGAGGAGGGGCGCGGCGAGAATCAAGCAGCCGACAATCATTTCCTTCCATTGCAAAGTCGTCTGGCGCGGCTTGCCGAAATAGCGCGCGAGCATCATCGCCGTCGTGATCTTGACGAACTCCGAAGGTTGAAACTGTCCGAGTCCGGGAAGCTTGATCCAGCAGCGCTGCCCGTTGATTTTTAATCCGATGCCGGGAATAAGGACTGCGGCGAGCAGCACGAGGCCGAAGATATAAAAGGCCGGAGCGAAGTTCATCAGCTTGCGGTAGTCCGTGAACGATACCGCCAGCATCGCCACGAGCGCAATGGCGAGGCCGATTAATTGCTTTAGCCACAAATCCTGCGTCGGCAGCGCATTGTGAATCTGCCACGAGCCGAAGCCGACGATTGAGATGGCTAGAAGCGCCAGCAACCAATCGAAATCACGAAAATTGCGTCGTTCCAGAATTGCAGACATAAAGCTCAATAGCAGAAGTCAGGAGTCAAAAACAGTACTCAGAAGTCAGAATGAAGAGGTGTTAAGAGCGGTAGCCGTAGCCACCACAGGCTTGCTTTCTGTTTTTATTCTGACTTCTGTCTCCTGCTTTTACCTTCGCGCGATTTGTTGTTGCGGCTGTGCGTTGGCATTTTCGCCGCGCGTTTTGCGATAGTAGGTATCGTAAACGGCGCGCACCGCCGGAGCCGCGTAGGTTCCGCCGAAGCCGACGTTTTCGATTAATCCGATGCAGGCGATTTCCGGCTTGTAAGCGGGCGCGTAGGACACGAACCATGAGTGGTCTTTATTTGCGCCCGTGTCTTTGCCAAGCCCGACGACTTGCGCCGTGCCTGTCTTGCCCGCAATCTCGAATTCCGGCATTTTAATGCGCGCCGCCGTGCCGCCGTTATTCACGACGCCCCACATGCCTTCGACAACGAGATGATGCTGCGCTTCAGGAATCGGAACGATTTTCGGATCGGGACGATCAAACACACGCGCCGGTCTTGCCGCGCGATAATCCTGTTGGGTCGGATCGCCGACGGCGCTTACTTCATGCACTTCCTTCAAAAGGTGCGGTATGTAAAGCTTGCCGCCGACGCCTATGCCTGCCACGGCGCGCAGCATTGCGAGCGGCGTCGCGTAATCGTAAACCTGACCGAACGAAGCATAAACGGTGTCGATGTCGCCCCACTCGGAAGCCTTCGGATTAAAGCGCTTTTTGAATTCGCGCGACGGCGTCCAACTTACTAACTCGTGCGGCAGATCGACGCCCGTGCGTTTGTTAATGTCGAACTCATCGACCATTTTCATAATGCCGTCGAGTCCCATCTTGAGGCCGAGCCGGTAAAAATAGCCGTCGCACGATTGCGTAATCGCCGTGCGCAAATCAGGCGAGCCGTGATTGCCCATGCAGCGCGTGAATTTGTTGCCGACCGTTATGCCGCCGCCGCAGAGCAGATGCGAATTCTGCAAAGTGATTGCGCCCTGTTGCAGCCCCGCGACAGCCATCGGAACTTTCCATGTCGAGCCGGGAGGATAGCGCCCGCGAATCGCGCGGTTCGTCAAAGGCGTCTTTGGGTCTTTGAACAACGCCGCGATTGCCGCGCGTCCTTCCTTCGTCGTGCCGTTCTGCGAAAAAAGATTCGGATCGAACGTCGGATACGAAGCCATTGCGAGAAGCTCTCCGTTGTTCGGATTCATTGCGACAATCACGCCGCGCTTTGTCGGCGAGTTGCGCAGTTGTTCCTCTGCCGTAAGTTGCAGATCGAGGTCGATTGTAATAACTAAATCCTGGCCGGGTTGCGGCTGGACAACGTCGAGTTCCTTTTGAATGTGGCCGCGATTATCGACGAGGACTTTGCGATAGCCGTCGCGCCCGCGCAAGTAGTCATCGTAAACAGACTCGATGCCTTCCTTGCCGATGATGTCGCCGGGCTTATGGTTTTTATCCTTGTAGCGTGGCTGCTTCAATTGGTCTGGGCTAATCTCGCCGACGTAGCCGAGAACGTGCGCGAGCGTGCCGTTTTCCGGATAGCGCCGCTGTGGTTGCTGTTCGATGCGCAGTTCGGGAAATTCGAGTTCGTGTGATTCGACAAAAGCGATGTCGGCCTGCGTCGCGTTCTGCTTGATCGGGATGGATTCAAAGGCGGGCTGTAATTTTATTTCCTCGAAGCGGTCGCGCAGAATGTCTGCATCGAGTCCCAACCCGGCGGCGAGCGACGCGGCGAGGGAATTCAAATCCTTTCCCTTCACATCCTCGCGCGAGAGAATCACATTGTAGATCGGGCGCGAATCGACAAGCAGCGTGCCGTTGCGGTCAAAGATGACGCCGCGCGGCGCAGGAATCGGCAGCAATCGCTCGCGCTGATTCTCGGCAATCTCCGCATAGCGCGCGCCCTTGACGACTTGCAGCACATAAAGCCGCACGCCCAGCACCGCGAGCACCAGCATCACGACGACTTGCATAATGCGCAGGCGCGCACGCAAATTTTGCGATTCATCCTCGAATTTCATGTTAATCAGTTTCCGGTTTTCAGTTCTCAGTTAAGACAGCGGGCAGAAAGCAGCAGCGGTTTTTATTCTTTGCTGAAAACTGTTCCCTCATCTTCTTCTTCGCAGCATTCCCGTGCTGCGGCGGGCGACGCGGCGGCGAAAGGCAAACTGTTTGCGTTGCATCGCGCGTTCGCTTAAAAATCCGTCGATGACATACAACGCGACGGTGCCGATAATGGTCGTGCCGATGATTTTGAAGGCCGCGACTTGCGCAAAAGGCACGAGCGATGGTTGGTCGAGCAAGCGTTGGAGGAAAACGTAAACAAGCGAATCGAGCAACGCCGCACCTGCTAAGACGGGAATTCTGAGCAGAGGGTTGTCAAGCATAATGCGCGTCGCAATGCTCGCCACGACATACGCCGTCAAAGTCTTGGAGAAGCCGCCCGCGCCGAGCAGCCCGCCGCTTAAGGCGTCCGTTGCGAGTCCCGCGATTGCGCCGATGGTCAAGGCCTGCAAAGCGTCGCGCTGCAACGCGAAGTAAACAACGACGATGAGCGGCAAATCAAAGTAGTCCTTAAATGGACGCCAGACCGCGGGCAAAGATGCTTGTAGGATAATCGCCAGCCCGAGGACTACCGCAATTTTCAGTTGACGCAAGCTCTCGAAACCTCCGAGAAATCTGCAATTGCGAATTGCAAATTACTTCTTCTTTCCTTTGTCGGCATTCGGCAAGGCCTGTGTCATCGGTTCGCGCTGCGGCGGGTGATACAAAAGCGCGGCTACTTCTTCGAGCGAGTTGAGCCGCGCGCCGGGTTTAATGCGAATGATGTGCGGCTGCGTCGCGGAGCCGTGCGTCAACTGCACGACTGTGCCGACGTTCAAGCCCGGCGGATAAATGCCGTCCTGCCCTGTCGTCACCACGTAGTCGCCTTCGTTGACCGTTTCCAATCCTGAAACGTAACGCATTTCGACAAGCCCGTTTTCGCCCAATCCTTTAACGGAGCCGAGCGCGCTCGATTGACCGAGTTGGCCGACGACCGCGCCCGCGCCCGATTTTTCATCCGTGATAAGACGAATCTGCGCCGTCCATGGGCTTGTTGCGACGACGCGCCCGACGATGCCGCCCGGCGTCACCACGGGCATGTTCGGCTGCAAGCCCGAAGACGAGCCGCGATTGATAATGACCGTGTCGAACCACGCCGACGGATCACGCGCAATCACACGCGCCGGAACGACACCGTACTGGCTGTGTTCCTTGAGATCAAGCAAACTTTTCAATCGCTCATTCTCGTCAATGGCCGCGCGCGATTTGTGTAGTTCGATATCAAGCGTCTCGACGCGTTGTTTCAACGAATCGTTTTCGGCGAGGGCGGTGCGTAGATTGCCTATCTTCTGGAACATGCCGACTCCGGCGCTGCCCGCGCCCGTCGTGACACGCTCGAAAGGCGAAGCAAGCGCCTGTATCCACGCACGCACCACGCGCTGCTTGCTCATGTCGCCGCCCTCGCGCGCGTCAATCGACATCATCACGAGAAAAACGAAAAGCAAGCCGATCAACAACAGCGGCGAGCGCTGGCGTATCTCCTTCTGTGTGCGAATCGTTGCCATAAAACTAGATGTTAGATGTCGGATGTTAGATATTAGTCAAAGCGTGTTTCTACCAGCATCTAATATCTAACATCCTATCTCTGTTTTCATGTTCCGCTGACAAGCGTGTTGTCCCATTTGACGCGTTTCAGAAGATTGAAGTCTGAAAGCATTTTGCCTGTGCCGAGCACGACTGATGAAAGCGGATCGTCGGCGACGGAGACGGGAAGTCCTGTTTCAATGGAGAGACGGCGATCAAGATTCTTGAGCAGCGCGCCGCCGCCCGTTAGCACGATGCCGCGCTCGACGATGTCTGCGGATAATTCCGGCGGCGTTCTTTCGAGAGCGACGCGCACGGCATTAACAATCGTGGCGACGGAATCGGCGAGCGACTCGCGTATCTCTTCGTCGGAGATGGTGATCGTTTTCGGGATGCCTTCGATCAGATTGCGCCCGCGAACTTCCATCGAGAGCGGCTCGTCAAGAGGAAACGCCGAGCCGAGTTCGCACTTGATCGCTTCGGCGGTGCGTTCGCCGATCAGCAAGTTGTATTTGCGTTTGATGTACTGCGTGATCGCTTCGTCCATTTCGTTTCCGGCGACGCGGACGGCGCGCGAGTAAACGATGCCGGACAGCGAAATCACGGCGATGTCGGTTGTTCCGCCGCCGACATCCACGATCATGTTGCCGTGCGGCTCCGTGATCGGAAGCCCTGCGCCGATAGCCGCCGCCATCGCCTCTTCGACAAGGTAAACTTCCGAAGCCTTCGCGCGATACGCACTGTCTTCGACGGCGCGGCGTTCGACCTGCGTTATCTCCGACGGGATGCCGATGACGACGCGCGGGCTGACCCACGTTTTGCCGTTGTGCGCTTTGCGTATGAAGTGCTGAAGCATTTTTTCAGTGACTTCAAAATTGGCGATGACGCCGTCCTTCATCGGGCGAATGGCGACGATGTTGCCGGGCGTGCGTCCGAGCATTTCCTTCGCATCGCGCCCGACGGCTTCGACGGCGTTGGTGACTTTGTTGATTGCCACGATGCTCGGCTCCGACACGACGATGCCGCGCCCTTTGGCGTAGACGAGCGTATTGGCTGTGCCGAGATCAATGGCGAGGTCGCTGGAGAAAAGGCTGAAAATGGATTTAAGTGCCATTCAATATGATGTCCGTAATCTGCAAAATGAAATTCGTTGAAAATAAATTTGTTCGGGGGAAGCAAACGTCGCGCGGCAGCCTCCTTTTTCTCGCGTAATAAACATCCCGCAGAGGTCATAGACGTTCGCCACACGGAAAGCTTTGCGCCGAGCAAGACCTAACAGATTAAGATACACCGAAGAGCGCTTGTTATGCTATGAAGAAATTACTTTTTCGTTTTCGGGGAGCGTAGAAAATTCCGTCGCGGTGCGAATACAATTTTTGCGCGCGGCCTTCGCTTCGTACATCGCCGTGTCTGCGGCGGCGATTAACTGCTGCGGCGATTGAGCGTTTTCGGGAAACGCGGCGACGCCGAAGCTCGCCGTTAAATGCAAACTCAAGCGCCGCCCGCCTGTAAATTCATGCTCCGCGATGCGCTCGCGGATACGCTCGGCGACGCGCGCCGCCTGCGCTATGCCTGTCTCCGGCAGGATCACCACGAATTCATCGCCGCCGTAGCGCGCCACAGCATCCGTATCGCGTATGCAGGCGAGAATCACCGCCGCCGTTTCCATTAATACATGCGAGCCGACGAGATGACCGTTCGCATCGTTGATGCGCTTAAAATCGTCCAGATCGAGAAAGATTGCCGACAAATTCGAGTTGTAGCGGCGCGCGCGCCTGACTTCGGTTAAAAGAAACTGGCGTAGATAACGCGCGTTGTGAAGCTTCGTCAGATCATCTGTTTGCGAGAGCCTTTCGGCTTCGGCGATGCGGACGGCGTTGGCGAGCGCGCAGGCGAGCGGCAGCGCGAGCGATTGAAGCAGCACGGACTCTTTTTGCGTGAACGACTTTGCCGCCACGCCCTCGCGCGCGGCCTCGATTACGCCCAACAGTTGTTCACCGCAGACGAGCGGCACGGCGATAATGCGCCGCCCGTTCTCCGTCTTTTTTACAACTTCGGCAATCACTGCGGCGCGGCGCGCGGCCTGCGATTCCGCGCCGTTGAGCGCGAGCGCATCGCCCATTAAACGCCGCCGCCAATCATCGACGGGAAGCGCCGCACGCTCGCTCGGCAAGACGCCGCGTGCGGCAAGTGGTTCGAGCGCAGAAGCGTCCGCGCCGCCGCTCGTTTCGCCGGAAAGATAAATCGTCCAGCGGTCTGCCTGAACAAGCTGCGCGAGGCCGACCAGAGCGGTTTGCGCCGCCGCTTTTTGATCGCTGGCAAAATGGAGCGAGGCCATTACTTCGGACGCCGCGCGTAAGTGGTTTTTGTTGAGATTGCCCGGCAGCAAAAACGCGTTCGGCTCGGGCAGCGTGTCGAAGAATTCGCGCAGTGAGGGCAGTTCGGCGGTTGTGCCGCGTTCTTCCAAGTCGCGCAAAATCGCCGGAACCTGTGTCGGTTCGTCGGCGACCGCGTGGAAGCCCAAGCGTTTGAGCGCCGCCGCATCGAGCATTCGTTTGGGATGCCGTGCTTCATCCTGCGCGCGGTAACGGCAGGCGATGAGCGGCGCGCCCGGCCAGAGATTTGCGGCGAGCGTCATCACGCCGTGAAGCTGCATCGAAGTCGTCTGCGCGGTCACTTCATAAAGCACTGCGAGCAGCGGCAAAGCGGCGGTAGCGCCTGCGTCGTTGTCGGCATTGCGATGCTGTTGATGCTGGCGTTTGTCGTGTAGCTCGGCGACGACTTTCGCTTCATGCAGGATTTCGACGAGCGCCGCAGTTGCGCCCGCGCCGTCAGTTAAAAGAATCACACGCTTTGTCATAAGTGCATCAAACAAGGCTTGCCGGGAAATTCAGTGCGTTGCATTCAGTGCGTTGCATTCAATGGAAAACGGTACTGGTTTTTGTTGCCCTGCGGATCGCGTGCTTCGACAAGAACATCGCGCGCCGCTTCGGGAGCAGTGATCTGTAATTGAAACGAAGCGTCGCCCGCGACGAGCGTTTCGCGCCCGTTGATGCGAACGGTAGTTCCCGGCTCGGCACGCCCGCGCGCAAGGTAAATTTGGCCGCCGATGTGCTCCGTAGACCAATTGGAAACAGATACTTGCTGGCCTGTGCCGTTTGGCGCGACAACAAACTTTTGCGGCTCGCTCCAATCGCTTGTTTGACCCGATGCGGCGGTTGCGCGCACGCGCCAGAAATAAACGCCGGAACGCAAATCGCTCGCGTTGAGGCCGGTGGCAACGAGTTGATCGCGCTCGAAAACCTTGCCCGCCGGAACAAAGAAGGGCGAGGTCGCTACTTCGACGCGGTAATGCGCCGCCAGCCCTGAAGCGGGACGCTGCCAGCGCAACGCGACATCGGCTGCGCCGCCTGCGCCGACAAGTATCTTCGCCAAATCGCGCGGCTCAATCGGCGCTGGAATATCGAGCAAGCGTTCGCGCTTCGCAAAGTTGCCCGAAGGATTGACGGCAACATATTCGCCGCCGCGCAGTGTTGTTTTGCCGCCGTCGCGCGTGGTCGTTTCAAGCGTTCCCTCGCCGACGCGAATCTCTTCCGTCTTGTCCGGGTTGACGGCAAAACTCGCGCCGGTTTGCGCGGCCATTTTATTTTCCGTTTGTTTGGTTTCGACGATGTTCGTGCCGCCGTCCGTCTGCTGCTCTGTGCGATAGCTGATCTGCCCGCTATCGACGGCAACGCGGACATTCGTTTTCTGTCCTTCGTTGGTGGCGACGGTGTTGGCGCGCAAAGTCGAAGTCGTGTTCGGGCGCACGACGAGCATCGAACCATCCGCGAGGCCGATGCGCGCGCGCCCGTCCGTTCCTGTTTGCACTGTGTCGCCCGGATAAAGCTGTGTCTGGGAACCGGCGGCGACGGTTTCGCGCGTGGTGGCGCGCACGACTCGCACATCACCCTCGAAGGAAACGAAGCGCGCACCGGCGGGAGCCTGCACTTGCGTGCCGACGCGGTTTAAGGGATTGCCGTATTTCCAGACGTAGACAGTCGCGCCCGCCGCCAAGCACGCGAGCGCGAAGAGTGCGATGCCGAGATAGATAATCCGCTTCGGGACAATCCACCACTCCATATCAAAGCGCGTCGGTTTATTTTGCATCGTCGAGAACTGGCTTAAAATTGAGGAACGAAAGATCGTCGTAAGCTGCGTCGGCGCGGGCAGGGCTTGCCGTTCGCTGCGCCGCGTTCGTGTGAAGGAGTGAATGCTCTTTGCTATTGCCTTTGGACGGCGAGCGGCTATGCATCGCTATCCACTTGAAAATTAACACATAAACGCGCGGCGGTTCAAGCATGTTTTCGCGCCGCTTAATTTCCGGTTATACCTAAAGAAAAAAGCTGCTCCTTATCAGAGCAGCCTTATTCTCTTTGATAGATAATCCTATTGGTTACGGAGCACGTTGCAGAAACACATCCCACGCCCATCTGCCGACATGCGAATGCCGCGCGTCATCCACCTTCGCCCTGTACCGGAACTGATTGCCGTACTCGTCCACTCGCTTCGATTCCTTGTACTTTAAGGAGATTGAATCAATGTTCAATTCCGGCAAGGTGTGCAACTCATTGGCTTCACTGATGCCGTTGTGATTCGTGTCTTGCCACAATCTTAGCTCAGAGAAGATGGCGTCTCTCGCATCTATCACACCGTCAGACTTGCCGCCATTTTCTACCTTATCGTACTCAGCCAGTGCGAGAAAGCCGTTGCGTTGTGTGCCCGCAGGCGGTTCGGGTTGTGGTGTGAAGTTGCCGAAGAGTTCCGCACCATTATCAATTGTGCCGTTACCATTTCGGTCAAGCGCGAGCCATGCGTCATCCGAGGCAGCACTCGTCCAAGATAATCTGTCTTTAATGCCATTGCTGTTAAGGTCAAAGTCAACGCCATTGGCAAGGTCTGTGAGATTGAAGCCGTTGCCGAGCACATCTACTAAGATGGGAGACCCATACTGATCGCTACCTGTATTTAATTGGCACTGGCAAGTTGATGGATTCCAGTTATATGGTGAACCCATATTAAAACAATCTTGCATTTGTTGAGCGTCACATCCCCCGCCTCCGGGTGGTGGCGGCGGGGGTGGTTGATAAGGATAGGATGAACTTACCGCATTGATGTCGCACTGTGTTCCATTAGTTGCCATTACACCATTTACATCGTTTACGCTGGCGCTGGGGCGATTCATTTCGCTCTGCCCAGCCTGTGCCAAATCATTGGGAACATCACTCAAACCCATAGTATGACCAATTTCATGCAAGCCAAGTTTTAGAAAGATACTCTCGTAGCCAAGAGCATTTTCATTGTAGAAATTAACCGGTGGATTAGTGTTCGGTATTGTCGCTTGTGGGTTGAAAACTATTGTTGCGCTACTTGCTACAAGTGAGCCGGGAGCTGACGTGACTCTTGCCTCCGAGACGCGCCCTACTGTTGATATTGGTCCGTTTTGAAACGTGAGCGTTGTAGGATTATTTGTGCCGGTTGGTGGAGTTGATATAACGAATGTCACCCCGGAATTGTTAGCTCGATTTTGATCGTTCCAATTATTGATAGCCCCTTCAAGTTGGCTTCTTTGACGATGGTCAGTTATGTTTCCGAGACTAACGTAGACTACCGCGTCTTGCGGCCAATGAGGAAGTGTATTAGGAGTGGGACATGACGAAGACTGAGCGTTACTCAGTCCGACAGCGAAAATCAGTAAACATAACACTGTAATGCACACTACAAATGTAGTAAACCCTAAGACCCGCAACAACTGTGTAAAAAGACGTTTGGATTGCATGTCTAGCTTCTTTCTATTTGTAGCAATTGCTAGCAGTGCGCACATCAGCGACGAATGAATCTTCATCAATATCTTTACTGAAGTTTTTTGGTAAGCTATCAATTGTGAGCGGAACAACTGTATTGTGGTTCAACAAAAAACTACCGTCGCCGCCGAGCGTTTGGTACGCACCGGTGTTCGGAATAGAATGTAAAAACAAGAGGTAGCGATTGCCAAGTTGAAGCGGCTTGAAAGCTGTGTCCGCTGCGCGAGAAATATGCCCGTTGACTTGAACCGCCCCACCGGGTCTCGTAATAGTAATACTGCTCTTATCTATATTTTGTGTATTGTTATTTTTCAGAAACTTTTCTACATCTATCTCATAGTCTGTAAATATAAACCCGCCATCCTCAGAAAACTGCGAAGCCTTGCTTGTTACCTTGCCCACCACGATGACGTCTGATTTGCAAGCAAGATTCTTCAAGAAGTCTTGTGAGGATATATCCGCGTTACTAAGTTCAGTTCCCAGAATTTGAATCTCCGCTCCTTCCTTTGCTGCACGATCACGCAGAGTTTTATTGCTCCCTACCGAGCCTCGCCCGTTATAAAGTTTGCTATGCTCTTTCTGCTTCTCCGTTATCATGCCTTCTTCTATCGGCGTCGGTTCATCCTTATTAGCGGAACTGTTTTGAGAATGTGAGCTGTTTTGAGTTTGCCCGCGCAATGCCGCCATTGCACTCACCATTGCGACAGACAAGATGATAAGAGAAATTAGAATTGATTTTTTATGGCTTCGCATACGAAACTCCTTCTGGATAGCCTAAGTGATACCTAATGTGTGACTCTTTTTAAGAATCCATTGAACTGAAACCTCTGTAGAATGGCTGGTGACGAAACCAAGCTATTCTGAAAGGAGCAGTTCAATGGACAGAGACACTTTTATCATTACTGTTT
>JBPCOJ010000118.1:0-4913 GCA_051000345.1 Pyrinomonadaceae bacterium
TCAATCGGGTCTTCGCTCGCCGCGTAAATATCCGTCACGAAAAGCGCGTCGGCGTTATTGAACGAGCGCGCGAATTCTTCCATTTGGTCGCGCGTGCGCGTGTAGCGATGCGGTTGGAACAGCACGACGATGCGACGCCCGTTCGAGCCGATCTTCGCGGCGGCGAGCGTCGCCTTAATTTCCGTCGGATGATGCCCGTAATCATCGACGATCATCACGCCCACCGCTTCGCCCTTAAACTGAAAACGCCTGTCCGCGTTCGTAAAATTATCCAGCCCCTCGGCGATGGCCGCGAACGGCACTTCCAACTCGAAGCCGACGGCAATCGCCGCCAGCGCGTTATAAACATTATGCAAGCCCGGCACACGCAATCGAATGTCGCCCACGACATCAGTGCCGCGCCAGACCGTGAAACTCGAACCGAATTCCTGATCGAAACGAATCGCGTGCGCCGAAACATCCGCCTGCGCGCTCAAGCCGTAAGTAATGCGGCGGCGTTCGACATGCGGAATTACAGCCTGCACATTCGGATCATCGAGACACAAAATCGCCGCGCCGTAGAACGGAACTTTGTTGACGAAATTCTTGAAGCAATCGCGCACGTCGTTCATGTCGTTGTAGTATTCCATGTGCTCACGATCAATGTTCGTCACAACCGCAATCGTCGGCGACAGCATCAGAAACGAGCGGTCACTTTCATCAGCTTCGACAACCAGCAAATCGCTTTTGCCTAAGCGTGCATTTGACCCGAGCGCGCCGACGACGCCGCCGACCACCACCGTCGGATCGAGATTCGCGCGCTGCAAAACAGTCGCCACCATCGAAGTCGTCGAAGTCTTGCCGTGCGAGCCTGCCACCGCCACCGAATAAGGCTTGAGCCGCATCAACTCCGCGAGCATTTCCGCGCGCGGAATCACGGGAATCGAACGCCCTCTCGCTTCGACTATCTCCGGGTTATCGTCGCGCACAGCCGTCGAACGAACAACCACCTGCGCGTCTGCGACATTCTCCGCGCGATGCCCTTCAAAGAATTCAACGCCGAGTTTTTGCAAACGCTTTGTCACGCTCGATACCTTCGCATCCGAACCGGACACGCGAAAGCCGAGGTTGGCGAGCACCTCCGCGATGCCGCTCATCCCTATGCCGCCGATGCCGACGAAGTGAACGTGTTGAATGCGACGAAACATAATCAACCACAGAAGTCAGAAGTCAGGAGACAGAAGTCAGAATGAAGATATGCCTTCTTCCGGCAAAGCGCGTAAATCACCCATCCATGAAAAGCCACGTTCATAAACATCCGACTCATTACCTTCTGACTCCTGACTTCTGACTTCTGTCTCCTAGTTCTTCCATCAAATCAACTGCCGCCTTAGCTGCATCGCCGCGCGCGAGTTTGCGGCTGGCTTCTTCCATGCGCGTGAGCGTGTCCGGCGCGTTGATTAAGTCCACAAGTTCTGTGGCGAGGCGTTGGCCCGTCAAGTCGCTCTGTAAAATCATGCGCGCGGCTCCTGCTGTCGAAAGAGCTTCGGCGTTTTTGCGCTGATGATCGTCTGCCGCCAAAGGAAACGGAACCATGATTGCCGCTTTGCCTGCCGCGACGAGTTCCGCGCACGTCGTCGCTCCGGCGCGCGCGATAATTAAATCGCTCGCGGCAAACACACGCATCATGTCATCTATATAACGACGCACATCGGCGTTCTCCGTCCAGCCCGCGCGCTCATAGCCCGCCAGCACTTTTTCGTAATCTGCTTCGCCCGTCTGATGCGTAAAATGCAACACGCTTTTGTGCGCGGCAAGATGCGTTAGCGCGTCAATGATCGCGTTGTTGATCGCGCGCGCGCCCTGCGAACCGCCGAAGACGAGCACAGAGAAACGTGAAGCATCGCGCGACTTTGCCGGAATGTCAAAGAACTCGCGGCGAACAGGATTTCCCGTCACCACAGCCTTGCCGCGAAAGTATGGAACAGCCGCTTCAAACGAGACGGCGGCGCGTGTCACAAAGCGCGCCAGCACCCGATTCGTCCAGCCCGGCAATGCGTTGGATTCCATCGCCAGCGTCGGCACGTTCATCAGCGATGCCGTCAAAAGAACGGGGCCGGAAACATAGCCGCCCGCACCGACGACGACATCCGGGCGAAACTCTTTTATCAAACCACGCGCCGCCAGAAAACTTTTCGGCAGCAACAGCATTCCGCGCAGGCGCGCCAGCATTCCGACGTTCTTCAGTCCGGCGCTTTCAATAAGCGAAAGTTGAAAGCCCGCTTGCGGCACAAGCTTTGTCTCCAATCCGCGCGCCGTGCCGACGAAGCGCACTTCCGATTTCGGATTGCGGCGCATCGCTTCCTTCGCCACCGCGATGCCCGGATAAATATGCCCGCCCGTTCCTCCGGCGGCGATTAACATGCGCATCGCTAAACGCCGCGCCTCTCGAAGCCTTGCCCGTATGACGGCGACGATGATGCTGCGCTGTTTTTCGTGAACGCTCGCGCCCTAGTGCTTGCGGAAGCGGTCGTCGCCGTTGCGCGCGCGCGCGTTGTCGCGGCAACCGCGCGGCGTCGCTTGTCGTCCTTCAACTCGTTACCCGATTGCGATGCCGCCGTCGCGCTTGCTCCCGCATACTGCGAAATGTTCAGCAGTATTCCCGCAGCGAGAAGCGTTGGCACAAGCGACGAGCCGCCGTAGGAAATAAATGGCAACGGAATTCCCTTTGTCGGCACGAGCGATAACACGACGCTGATATTAAAGAGTGCCTGCGCGACAATGCCCGTTACGAGGCCGACGCCGAGCAGCATTCCGAATCTATCCGGCGCGCGCAAGGCAGCACGCAAGCCGCGCCACAAAAAAAGCGCGAACATTCCGACCACCGTCAACGCGCCGAACAATCCCAATTCTTCTCCGATCACAGCGAAAATAAAATCCGAATGCGCGAACGGCAAGAAAAACATTTTCTGTTTCCCCTGCGCGAAGCCGAGTCCGTCAAGCCCGCCGGAGCCAACTGCGATCAATGATTGCACGACTTGAAAACCTTTATCGCGCTGATCCTGCCAAGGGTCTAAAAACGTCACCATGCGCCGCATACGCCAAGGCACGAACACGAGCATTGCGACCACGCCGAGAAGCGCCGGAGCCGCCGCGATCCAGAGATGCAGCAAGCGCACGCCCGCCGTGTAACAAACCACCGCGCAGATAACCGCGAGCATCAGCGCCGTTCCCAAATCCGGCTCCGCGACGACCAGCAACGCAAGCGCGCCCGTCGCCGCCATGCACGGCATAAACGTCCAGCGAAACAAATGTTCTTCGCCCGCGCGCTTTTCCAAAAAGTACGCGAGAAAAATCGTCAGCGCGAGCTTCGATATTTCCGATGGCTGCACGGAAACGCCCGGCAATCTAATCCAGCGATGCGCGCCGTTCGTGCGATGAAACCCAAAGACGGACGCGAGCAGCACAGCCGTCAACGCCAGCAAGCCGTAAACGATTCGACGATCACGCAACCGCCCGTAATCGAAGTGCATCGCCGCGATCATCGCCGCGAAACCCAACACAGTCCACAACGCCTGCTTCAAAACATAGTGGTACTGATTGCCTTCCTCCTGCATTGCGACCACCGCCGAAGCGCTGTAAACCATCACGATGCCGAACAGCGCCAGCCCTGCCGTCGCCACGAACAACCATTTATCTGCCTGTAACTTTCGGGACATAGAAATCAGGAGTCAGGAGTCAGAAGTCAGAATAAAAGCAAAGCAAGACCTCGAGCCTGCCTTCATTCCGGCTTCTAACTCATGGCTTCTGAATGCTTCAGTTTCATCACTTCTTCCTTAAACACTTCGCCGCGATGCTCGAAGCTGCGGAACATATCGAAGCTGGCGCAGGCTGGCGCGAGCAGCACTACATCCTTCGGTTGCGCGGCGGCGCGCGCGCGGCGAACGGCATCCTGCATGTCACTCGCGCGTTCAATCGCGGCGGCGTCTTTTAATTCCTGCTCGATTGTTTCCGCGTCTTCGCCGATAAGAATCAACTTGCGGACTTTCTCGCGCACGAGCTTTGCCAGCGGCGCATACGGCGCATGTTTGCCGCGCCCGCCCAGAATCAAAATAATCTTCCCGTCATCTTCCGCGAAAGCTTCGAGCGCTTTGAGCGTCGCGTCTACACTCGTCGCTTTCGAGTCGTTATAAAACGTCACGCCGTCAATTTCTGCGACACGTTCGAGGCGATGTTCGACGGGACGAAATTTCTGGATTGTTTCGCGCATCGAATCCGGCGCGCAGCCTGCCGCCAACCCTGCTGCCAGCGCCGCCAAAACATTTTCGATGTTGTGACGCCCGCGCAGATGCATTTCGTCGCGCGTCAGCAAAGTTCGTTCGCCGTCTCTGGTGCGCGACACGAGATCGCCTTGTTCGTTTCTAAGAAGCAATCCTTCCTCCAATTCGCGCTCGACGCTGAACCACACGACATGCGCGCGAAGCCCTTGCGCCCATGTTGCAGTCGTTTCGTCGTCCGCGTTCAAAATCGCCACATCGTCGCTTGTTTGATTGCGAAAGATTCTGTGCTTGGCCGCCGCATAATCCGAAAATAATTCGTAGCGATCCATGTGATTCGGTGTCACGTTCAAACAAATTGCAATCTGCGGATGAAAGTCCACAATCGTTTCCAACTGAAAGCTCGAAAGCTCCGCCACCGTCCAACCGTCTTCATGCGAAGATTCAACAAGAGAAATAAGCGGCGTTCCGATGTTGCCGCCGACCTGCGCACTGATTCCCGCGCCCTTCAATAATTCGCCGATCAAAGTCGTCGTCGTCGTTTTGCCGTTCGTGCCGGTGATGCCGATGATGCGCCCGCGCAAAAACCTGCTCGCTAATTCGACTTCGCCGATTACTTCCGCGCCCGCCCGATCCGCATACCGCGCCGTAATACTT
>JBPCOJ010000124.1:0-55648 GCA_051000345.1 Pyrinomonadaceae bacterium
GGCTTCGACAACAAACGTTTCGGCACGCTCGATCAACATCCGCACAGAACCGCAAGCCATCGTCTGGCTCGACGAAGTGCGGCGCGGCACGAGCGATCAATTCGGCAAACTCGACATCACGAAAGTTTCGCCCGGACGCCACGCCTTGCGCGTGCGCGCTAATGGTTTCAGCGAACGGCAACTTTCCCTTCTTCCGGCGCAACGCGGCATCATTACTATTAAGCTTACGCGCACGACAGACGCTGCCGAACTCGCTTTTCAGGAAGCCGAAACACTGCGCGAGAAGGCACGCGACGACGAATCCAAGCAGGCGGCGAAAGCTGCTTACGAGCGCGCTCTTCGATTGCGTTCCGCATATCCTGCGGCGCACGTCGGACTCGCGCGCGTCATGCTCGAATTAAACGACTACAACAGCGCGCTCGCAGAGATTGCCGCCGCGCGCCGCACTCGTCCCGTTTACCCGGAAGCTTCCGCCGTTGAAGGCCGCATCCTACGTGAAGACGCCGATCCTGCGGGCGCAATCACGGCCTTTCGCCGCTCGATCCGCGAAGCGCGCGGTTTTCAGCCCGAAGCCCACACGGGACTCGCGCGCGTCCTCGAAGATCAGGGACAATACGCCGAAGCAACAACGGAATTTCGCACCGCCATTAATCAACTAAGCGACACGGAACCCGCGCTTTATCAATTGCTCGGCGCAGCCTACGAGAAACAGCAAAACTACAAAGACGCCGTCGCCGCCTACGAAAAATATCTGCAACTCGCGCCCGAAGGAACATACGCTTCCGCCATACGTTCCTTCATCGACCAACTCAAAAAGCAAGCGGCAGAACAGCAAACGCCGCAAGTCTGATTACAAATCAAGGCCGACTACCGACTATAAAATTTATGACATCACCAATGCTTTCCGATCATCGTTACGTTTCACACAAAGCGAGCCGCTTCACCGAATCAGTAATCCGCGAAATGACGCGCGAGGCTTTGAAGCATAAAGCCGTTAATCTCTCGCAGGGCTTCCCGGACTTCGCCGCGCCGGAAGACATTAAGCGCGCCGCGATGAACGCGATTGCCGACGACGTGAATCAATATGCGATTACTTGGGGAGCGCGTGATTTTCGTGAAGCGATTGCACGCAAGACAAAGTGGTATCTTGGATTGGATGTCGATCCTGAAACGGAAATCACAGTCACATGCGGCTCTACGGAAGGCATGATCGCAGCGATGATGGCGACGGTTGACGCGGGCGAGGAAGTGGTTATCTTCGAGCCGTTTTATGAGAACTACGCGCCGGATGCGATTCTCTCCGATGCGCGCCCGCGTTATGTTCCGCTTCGCGCGCCGGATTGGAGTTTTGACCGAGAGGAACTGCGCGCGGCCTTCAATGAAAAAACAAAAGCGATTATCATTTGCAATCCGAACAATCCGACGGGAAAGGTTTTCACCCCAGACGAACTCTCCTTCATCGCCGAATTGTGCAAGGAATTCGACGCGCTGTGCTTCACCGATGAAATCTACGAGCACATTCTTTACGAGCGCGACGGCGAGCAGCTAAAGCACACGTCAATCGCGCAACTCGAAGGAATGCGCGAGCGCACAGTAATCGTTAATTCGATGTCGAAGACGTATTCGGTGACGGGCTGGCGCGTCGGCTACTGCATCGCTCCGCCCGCTATCACAAACGCGATTCGCAAAGTCCACGACTTTTTGACCGTCGGCGCTGCCGCTCCGCTGCAAACCGCTGGCGCTTACGCTCTCGCGCTTCCGCCGGAATATTACGAAAAGTTAAGCGCCGATTATGCGATGCGGCGCGACATGCTTGTGCCTGTGCTTGAAGAAGCGGGCTTCGGCGTGTTTCGTCCAGACGGCGCGTACTATGTGATGACGGACATCAGCCCTTTCGGTTTCGCGTCCGACATCGAATTTACGCGCTATCTCATGCGCGAGATCGGCGTCGCGTGCGTCCCCGGCTCATCCTTTTACAGCGATGCTTCAACGACTAATCGCGGCGCGCAGCAAGTGCGTTTCTGTTTCTGCAAAAAGGATGAAACGTTGCAGGCGGCGGCGGAGAGACTCGGCAAGCTGAGCACAAAAATCTAAAAGCGAAAATCTTAAAACACACGCTCGCCGTCTCGAATAATATACGCCTGAACGATATGCCGCTTGACTTCCCGATTCTTATGGCATAAGAAAATGCCTCTGTTCTATTGATCCAAAATACAGTTAGTGGAGACTCGAAAATGTGGAAAGAGTTTAGAGCGTTCGTCAATCGCGGAAATGTTTTAGACCTTGCTGTCGCCGTCATCATCGCGGGAGCATTCGGCAAAATCGTTACGTCGCTCGTCGAAGGAATCATCATGCCGCCCGTCGGATTGATACTCGGCAGAGTTGACTTCGCAAGTTTGTTCTTTGTGCTGAACAACGCAAAGGGAACGCCCGTGTCTTTAGCCGATGCCAAAGCAAAAGGCATCCCTGTTCTCGCTTACGGCCAGTTCATTAACGACATCATCGCTTTCCTCATCGTCGCCTTCGTGGTGTTCTTAATCGTCCGGCAAGTTAATAGGCGGAAGGCTAAACCGGAAGCGGAGATTACGACGAAGGGCTGCCCGTACTGCTTATCGACAATTCCGCTCAAAGCGACGCGCTGCGCCGAATGTTGTGTTGATTTGCAGGCTGCTTAAACACGGCGCTTGAAGAATTGCGAACTCGAATCGGCGTGTTTCAGCGCGCCGGCTCCATTGTTTTGGTGCGGATGTTGATGCCTTCGTCGGCGAGCAGAAGCAGGCGGCGCGCGTCCGTGTACATGATGCTCGAAGGCGTGTAGGCGAGCAGGTAACGATTCTTGCGCAGTTCGTCGCAGATGGCTTTGGCGGCTTCGCGCGGTTCTGTGATGGGCAGCACGCGCCCGCCTGTGCCTTCCGCGAGTTGCGTTATGGTTTGAGTGGGCTTCGGTTGATTGCGACGCAACGCGCCGCCTGTTCTGTCTGTCGCCTGCATACAGTAAACCGTGATGTTTTGTTTTTGCAGTTGGGCGAGAATCGAGGCGAACGATGTTTTGCTTCCGCGATCAAGGCCGTCGCTGACGATGACGACGACGCGTTTTTGTCCTGTGTTATTGAACGGAGTGAGCGCTTGATCTGTGACGGCGGCGAGTGCGTCGAAGAGATGCGGGTCGCCTTTTTTGCGAAACGTGCGCAGCGAGGCTTCGATCTTTTTCGCGTCGTCCGTCCAATCGGCGACGATCTCCGGTTGCTCATCGTAGCCGACGATCAGGATTTTATCGCCGTCGTAAATTTCATAAGCGAACTCGCGCGCCGCCGCTTCGAGCTTTTCCACGTCGGCGCGAATCGTCAGAGAATTATCGACGAGCAGCACGATGCGCGCGGGCGAAGGGTCTGGCGTAAAGCTCTTGATAATTTGCTCTATGCCGCCGTCGTAAAGCGAGAGTTGTTTGATGTTCAAAGGCTCGCCCGAATTACTCGAATCATCTGCGCGTGTGGCGACGACGTTCAATATCGAACTGCTTTCATTTGCCGGGCGCGGATGCCTTCCGGCCTGCCCGAAGGCTTGCGCCGCGCACAAAGCGAGTGAAGCGAAGATAATAAGAAAGCGCGAGGTTCGTTGAAAATGTGTCATTGCTTTATTTAATATTATAACTTGTTTAGTCGCCTGCTGCGCTGCTGCCGCCTGTGGCAGTCGATTTAGTGTTGCTCGATTTACTGCCACTCGTTTTCTTCGCGGCGGTTTTTTCTTTTCCGTCGGCGTTGTTGTCTTTGGCATTCTTCGCCGCAGGCTCGTTTGCCGCATCAGTTTTCTTGCCGTCGCTTTTCTCGCTTGCGTCTACGCTCTGCTTGCTCTCGTCCGCGTTTGTCGCAGAGGCTCCATCAGATTTCTTGCTCGCGTAGTCCGTTACATACCAGCCTGAGCCTTTCAGTTGAAAGCTCGTGTTAGACCACTGCTTTTCCAATTGCCCGCCGCACTTCGCGCATTTCGTGAGCGGCTTGTCGGAAATCTTCTGCATGACTTCCTGATGAGCCTTGCATTTCCGGCATTCATATTCGTAAATCGGCATCTTTAATTTTCTCCAAATTGATTGTTCGATAAAGTGATTATACGGGCGCGCTTCACTACCGGCAACCGCGTTGCAATCTAGGATGCGTCATAATGGCAATATGATTGCGTCGTAATCATACGCCACAAAAATAATATTCAAAACCGAATAAATTTTCTCTGCCATTCGTAGCCGTTCGATACGTTTTCCAATTGTTGCGTCCCTCAAAGCAACGTCATAGTGAACGATATTTCGCTCAAGTCGCCTTGCTTAAACGACTTACGAGCGCATGATCTAAATACATACAAATAAAGGACTTATTTGCACATATTCGATACGACTCAAGCAACCGCCGCAAGACCAATGCAATCATAGTCACGGTTATGATGAACTGCTTTTCGCAAGTTCGCCGCCACGCCGGAAGCCCCCGAATTGCGCATTACGAAATGCAAATTTTCGATGGCAACAACTAAACGCCATCGCTTCCCCGGAGATTCTGACAGCATGAAAATTAAACGCATCGTTCCCCGCTTTCGCTCCTTCAAATTAGCTCCCTTTGCCTTAATCGGTCTTTTCCTTTTCACAAACTTAACAGGCATTTTATTCAACAACGCTTTCGCGCCCGTCGGCGTGCAAGCGAGCATTCCTACTTTTGATCCCAATTATATTCCGGCTGACATTGCATCGTCCGGCGACCATGATCTCGACCTTATTATCTTTCAAGCAAGCGTGCGCAACGGCGTCGATCCGCGACTCATTCACGCTGTTATCCGGCAGGAATCGAACTACAAGGCCAACGCCAAATCGGGCAGCGGCGCGCAAGGCTTGATGCAGATAATTCCCTCGACCGCGCGCCGCTGGGGCTGCACGGACTCGATGGATACGGCTTCCAACGTCGAAGCCGGAACCAAACATCTGCGCTGGCTCTTAAAGCGCTTCAACGGCGATGTCACGCTCGCGCTCGCGGGCTACAACGCGGGTGAAGGTTCGGTTGATAAATACGCAGGAGTGCCGCCGTTCACCGAAACGCAGAACTACGTGCGTATCATCACGGAGCGCTACGGCAAAACATTTCATCCCTTGCTCGACCCGGAACAAGCGCGCGTCGAATTTCACCTGACTCCCGAACTCGCACAACTCACGCGTTAATACTTCATCAAAAAGCGTCCGAGATAAAAGCAGCGCGCGGCCTATTTATGCCCGCTCTGCTTTTTGTTTTAATCACTCCGCTCAATCCTGCTCGCTTTGCAAAGCCGCACACGGTTCGTTATCATCCGCAATCTGAAAACAGAAGCGATACTGTATGTTAGCTGTCAGTAAAGATGCCCCCGTGTCTTACGCACTAACATCCGGCATCCGGCATCTAGCATCTGATTCTTATGTCAACCACCGTGCAAACGCTCTCGCTCGAACGCAAAATCAGGATGCACGAAGCGCGCGAAGCGATCATTGACCGCCTCGCGCTCGATCTTCCGGCGACGATTGATCTGGATAGGTTTCTGCGCGCCATCGTTTCCGAACTCGGGCGCATGATGAACGCGGATCGCTGCGATGTCATTCAACTCGGCTCGGCTTCCGAACTGCGCATCAGCCATGAATGGCGCGCGACAGATGATGTTCCGTCGAGCCTCGGCACGGCGATTCCGCTCGACCTTAAACAACTCGCCGAACACGTTGACATCACCAAACCGATTCGCCTGAATGACACAAGCGCGCCCGGCCTCAATCACAAAGTCCGCCTGCTCGCGGCGAGTCTCGGCACGCGCTCGCTTTTAGTTGTGCCTGTCGTGCTAGGCGGCGATGTGCTCGGCCTCGTCGGTCTGCACAACACGCGCGCGCCCCGCATCTGGCTCGATGATGAAGTTTCGTTTCTCGAATCCATCGCGCGCCAGATTGCAGTCGGTTACCAATACACGCGCCTCTACACGGACAAGCAGCGCGAAGCCGAAACCAAGCGCGCGCTTTTAGAGATTGCCAACGCTCTCAACGCGCGTTCGGATTTCGGCGAAGTCACCTCGCTCGTTTTAGATCAGGCCATCTCGCTTGTCGGCGCAGACTATGGCGCGCTCGGCGTCGTCGATCCAACGGGCAAACGCATTAGTCTCGCCGCCTTCAAAGCCGCACCGCACGCCGCGACTGCTTCCGTGCGCGGCCTTATCGAAGAGCACGGGCAGTCGCTCGACATCTCGCAATTTCCGGCGATGATGGAAGTCCTCGCCGAAGGCAAAACCATGCGCCTTCTCGATTCCATGCTGCCGCAAACGTTTCGTTTAATTTTCAACGCGACGCTCCACGGCCGCGCCGCGCTCATTGCGCCCGTGCATATCGGCGAGCAAACTTTCGGGCTGCTCGGCCTCGTCTGGAGCGAAGCGCGCGAAGGCTTTGCGGATCACGAAGTCGCCCTTGTCGAAGGCATCGCAGACCAGATCGGAACCGCCCTCGAACGCGACCAATTATCAGCCGAAGTGATGCGCCTCAAAAGCGCGCTTCATGCACGCCGCGCAGAGCATCGCATCATCGGACAAGCGCCGCAGATTCGCCGCGCCATCGAACTCGCCTTGAGCGTCGCCGACACGCAAACCACAGTCCTCGTTCAAGGCGAAAGCGGCACAGGCAAAGAACTGCTCGCCAACTTGATTCACTACAATTCGGGACGCGAGGACAAGCCGTATGTGAAACTCAACTGCGGCGCGATTCCCGAAACTCTGTTGGAAAGCGAACTCTTCGGCCACGAAAAAGGCGCTTTCACGGATGCGCGCGCGCGCCGTCGCGGGCGCTTCGAGGAAGCCGACGGCGGCACGCTTTTCTTAGACGAAATCGGCGAGATGAGTTTAAGCGCGCAAGTGCGTTTGCTTCGCGTGCTTCAGGACGGCGAGCTAACGCGCGTCGGCGGCAGCGAAGTCATCAAGACGGACGTGCGTGTGATCGCCGCCTCGAACGCCGACCTTGAACGCGCGATTGAAACAAACACGTTTCGCCGCGACCTTTTTTACCGCCTCTCTGTTTTTCCGATACACCTCGTGCCGCTTCGTGAGCGCCGCGAAGACATTCACCCGCTCGTCATACATTTCCTCGAACACTTCAAACAAAAGACAGGGCGCTTCGTTCCCGGCATCTCCGCTGAAGCCTTGCGCGCATTCGTTCATTACGATTGGCCGGGCAATGTCCGCGAACTGGAGAACGCAATCGAGCGCGCCGTCATCATCGCTTCCGGGCGACAAATAGAACTCGACGATTTGCCCGAAGCCATCAGCCGCAACGTTTCCGAAGAACGCTCGCGCCTGCGCATCGAACGCCAAGACGCCGTCACCAACGAGCGCGCCGTCAGCTTTGAAGTACGCGTCCCGACACCCATCGAAGAAATCGAACGCCGCGCCATCGCCGCGACACTCGACTACACCGGCGGCGACAAAACACGCGCCGCACGCGAACTCGGCATCGGACGCAAAACCCTCTACCGTAAACTTCAGCAATACACCGACGCAAACAAAACAGACGCGGCAGATAATCAATAATTAACCGCTTCGCATTTGCAACGAGATACACTATTTTTTACTTAACTTGCCGGAGAACGTTCGGTCTAAGGGGATAACAATGGCAGTGCATCAACAATCGGACGAACTCAACAAAGGTGACTGGATGAGCAAGGTGCCGCAGGTCACGCTTATGTTTTGGGTCATTAAGATATTCGCGACGACGCTCGGAGAGACGGGCGGCGACGCTGTTACTATGACGTGGAAGCTCGGCTATGCCGTCGGTAGCATTATCTTTCTCGGGTTCTTCGCCGTCACGCTTGCCGCTCAGGTTGCATCGAAGCGTTATCATCCGTTTGTTTACTGGGCAGTTGTGGTCGCGACCACAACTGTCGGCACGACGATGTCGGATTACCTTGACCGCACAATCGGGCTGGGCTATGTCAAGTCATCAATCATATTGTTGTGTGGTGTCCTTGCCATCCTCTTCGTGTGGCGTCTCGTCATGGGACGACTTGAGTTCGAGAATATAATTAACAGGAAGGATGAAATCTTCTACTGGGTGACGATACTTGTATCAAACACGCTCGGCACGGCGCTCGGTGATTTCGCTGCCAACGATGCAGGTCTCGGGTTCGAGCGCGGCGCGCTTGTTTTCGCCGGACTGATCGCGCTCGTCGCGGCGGCGCACTATTTCACAAAGATTTCGGACAGCGTACTCTTCTGGGCGGCCTATGTTCTGACGCGGCCACTCGGAGCCACGCTCGGCGATACCTTGACGAAACCCAACGCTGAAGGTGGCCTTGCGCTGAGCCGCATTACATCGTCGCTCGTTATCGCGGCGATTATGATAGTGATGGTATTTCTGACTTATAGAAAGTCGGAAAAGTCTCTTGTCTCTTCTAACCATTAACGAGCGTGGGATGCTGGCAACGCCGTCCAACAACCTCGTCAACCTATAACTCATTCGAGCAAAAGATTCGGCTGCGTGCTTTTCATCTTTGGACTGCCACATAATGTTGAGTGCTAATCGCATGGCATGGCGCGATTTCGGCGTTCGACGGTTCTTTCTAACCAAGCGGGCGATAAAGCAAAATCATTTCATTGCCAGACCTCTGCAGCTTTTGTTATATTCTCGAAGTCGCGCCTTTTGAATCGATTATTCTGAAACTACCACTCGCGCGTCCTGACGTTAGGGAAACACTGTCATGCAAAATGAAATTGAACTGCGAGAGCGAGCCGATGCGGATGTTCCGACGAAGCTCACGTATCTGTTGATCGGCGGCGGCATCGGCGCGGTGCTGGCGCTTTTGTTTGCGCCCAAATCAGGCCATGAACTGCGCGGCGACCTCGCGGACGTAACGCGCAAAGGCGTTGACAAAACACGCGAGGCCGCAACACAGGTCGGAGCTAAAGCGGGCGAGTATTACGGCGAAGCGCGCGAGCGTGCCGCCGATCTTTACACGGTCGCGGCGGACAAAGCGGGCGATATGGCAGACGCGGCGCGTGATGTCGCAGCGCGCAAAGGCACGCAGGTTTCCGCCGCCATCGAAGCGGGCAAGCAAGCGTACACGGAAGAAAAGCGCAAGACGGAATTGACCGGCCCCGCGCCGCACGCCGCGCCCACTTATTACGAGCGCGAAAGAGAAAGTTAAGGCAGTTCAATTGAACGCAGGCACGCGCGAAAGCAGCGCGCAGCGTTTTCATCATAAGAGGTTGAAAGACTTCGTTGACGATTTTTCCAGCTCTCCAAATGAACATAGACGATCCGGCCTTCTGGGTGCTGGTTATCGTCGCCGTCTCGTTTCTCGTCATCGCCGCCGCGATGATTGCCGTCGCAGTCTTCGTCAGCCGCGCCGTCAAGACCGTCAAGCGTCTCGAAGAACGCGTCGAACCGCTTGTGCAAAAGGTGACGACTTTAAGCGAGCAGGGACAACAAATCGCCGCGCAGGGCAAGGAAATCGCCGAGCAGTTTCAAGTTATGTCCGGCCATCTCGCAACTGCGACACGCAACTTCTCGGAATCCTTAGCGATCATCAAAGACGAAGTAAGCGAACTGAAACTGCTTGTCAGCGACACGGCTGTGACCGCGCGCGATAAGGTTGCGCTCGTCAGTCGCACCATTGACCAAACGCACCGGCAAGTGTCGCAGACCACGACCTTCATTCAAGCGAGAGTAATAGAGCCTGCGCGCGAGATTGCCGCGATTATGGCGGGCTTTCGTCGCGGCCTCGAAGTTCTCGTTGCGCCCGCGCCGAAGCCCATCGATCAAACTTATGGAGAAGATGAAATGTTCATCGGTTGAACCTTTTAACATTCATCGTGGCAACAAGCCCGAATCATTCTTCTCCGCACGGACGAGCATGATTCGGGTTTTTCATTGAGCGAGGAAGCGGAAAGCGAGTCAAAGAGCAGGAAGCCCGGAAACGATTTATCGCGCGGCGCTCTTTGTCGCGCAAGATGCTTCTACGCTACTATTACTTTTTCACGCATCGAACAATCAATCGAACGTCGAAGTGCGATGCGCTTGAATCGGAAAGCGAAGGGATTTTATGTCCACCGAAACGCCGCTTGAACTAAAGAAGACGGTTAATCTACCGAAAACGAATTTCGCGCAGAAGGCCAACCTCGCGCAGATGGAACCCGCGCGTTTGAAGCGTTGGGCGGAACTCGATCTTTACAACATGATCCGCCGCGCCCGCGATGGACAGGAAAAGTTTATTCTGCACGATGGCCCGCCGTATGCTAATTCCGACATTCACATCGGCACGGCGCTCAATAAAATCCTCAAGGACTTCGTCGTTAAATCGCGGACGATGATGGGCTTCGATGCGCCGTATGTTCCCGGCTTCGATTGTCATGGACTTCCGATTGAGCTTTACGTGGACAAAAAGCTCGGCGCGAAGAAAGCCAACATGCCCGCCGTCAGCGTGCGCCGCGCCTGCCGCGAACATGCGGCGGAAGCTTTGAAACGTCAAACAAAAGATTTCCAAAGGCTCGGCGTGCTGGGCGCTTGGGATGATCCTTATATGACGATGTCGAACGGCTACGAAGCGGAAACGGCGCGCATGTTCGGGCGCTTCGTCGAGCGCGGCTACGCGTACAAGGGCGCGCGGCCTGTTTACTGGTGCATACACGATCAAACGGCGCTCGCCGAAGCCGAAGTCGAATACGCGGAGCACACAAGCCCGTCTGTCTATGTGAAATTTCCACTCGCTGATGATCCGGCGGCAATTGATCCGGCACTCGCGGGACGCAAAGTCTTTTTTCTCATCTGGACGACAACGCCATGGACGCTGCCCGCGAATTTGGGCATCGCCGTTAATCCTGTGTTTGAATACGCGGCGATTGAAAACAATGATGAGGTTTACATTGTCGCGTCGGAATTAGTTGAAGCGGTTGCGGCAAAGTGCGGCATCGGCGAGCGCGGCGCGAACGATGAATTGATCGCGCCGAATGTTCTCGCGCGTTTTCCCGGCGCGCGGCTTGACCGTTTGCAGTGTCGGCACGCGTGGCTTGATCGCCCGTCGCTCGTGATGCTCGGCGAGCACGTTACTTTGGGCGGCGAAGCGGACGCGGAAACCGAACTCGATGTAAAGGAAGCGCGCGATAAAAAAAGCACCGGCAAAGGTGCTGGCACGGGTTGCGTGCATACCGCGCCCGGACACGGCCACGACGACTTTGTGATAGGCCAGCGTTACGGCCTAGAAGTTTATTGCCCTGTGGACAATGCCGGGCGCTTTCTCCCGGAAGTCGAACATTTCGCGGGCGAGCGCGTGTTCGACGCGAATCCGAAGATTGTTGCATTTTTGCGTGAACAGGGCGCGTTGCTTTTCACGGAGAACTACGCGCATCGCTACCCGCACTGCTGGCGCTGCCATAATCCTGTTATCTTTCGCGCGACGCCGCAGTGGTTCATCTCGCTGGACGCAGTGTCCGCCGCCGCGTCGAATGAAGTTGAAACGGACGAAGACGGGCGTTATCGCAGCAATTATACGGAGAACGAACCGGACGCCGCGCCGCGCTCTTTGCGTGAAGGCGCGCTGGCAGAGATCGAGCGCGTGAAATGGATTCCGTCGTGGGGCAGAGATCGTATGCGCAATATGCTGCACGGGCGTCCCGATTGGTGCATCTCGCGCCAACGCGTATGGGGCGTGCCGATTCCTGTTTTCTACTGCAACGCCTGCAATGAAACGATTGCCGAGCCTGCGCTCATACGCCGCGTTGCCGACATCTTCGAGCGTGAGACGGTGGATGTGTGGTACACGCGTGAAGCCAGCGAACTGTTGCCGGAGAATTTCAAATGCCCGAAATGCGAGGGCGCAGAGTTTACGAAGGAGACTGATATTCTCGACGTATGGTTCGATAGCGGCGTGTCTTCCATCGAAGTATTGGAGAAGCGCGAAGGCTTGCGCTGGCCTGCCGATCTTTATCTCGAAGGCGGCGATCAATATCGCGGTTGGTTCAATTCGTCCTTGATGCTCGGGCTTGCCGCGCATGACCGCGCGCCGTATCACACCGTTTTGACGCACGGCTGGACGGTTGACGGACAGGGCAAGGCGATGCACAAATCTGCGGGCAACGCCGTGTCGCCCAATGAAGTAATCAAAGAATCGGGCGCGGAGATTCTTCGCCTGTGGTGCGCTTCAACCGATTACCACGAAGACATGCGCCTCTCGCCGGAAATCTTGCAGCGCGTTTCGGACGCTTACCGCAAGATGCGCAACACGGCGCGCTTTGCGCTCGGCAATCTGCACGGCTTCGAGCCTCTGCGCGATTCAGTTTCGACAGAAGAGATGTCGGAGATTGATGCTTGGGCGCTTGGCGAACTGGATGCGTTGATCGGGCGCGTGTGCAAGGCTTACGAGACTTACGAGTTTCATCTGGCGTATCAGGCGCTCTACCATTTCTGCACCGTGACGCTTTCGGCGCGCTACTTCGACATCATCAAGGATCGCCTGTACACAGCCGCGCCGCGCAACATCGCGCGCCGCTCGGCGCAAACGGCGCTCTACAAAATCAGCGATGCGCTTGCCCGCTTGCTCGCGCCGATTCTCGTTTTTACCGCCGATGAAATTTGGGAGAACATGGCGACAACAAAAGCGGGCGGTGACGAAACGGATAGGCACGCCGCCAACGCTGACGATGGTGTTGCCGCATCGGTTCATCTCGCAGAATTTCCTGTTGCCGCATACGCGAAAGACGTTGAGATGAGCGCGCGTTGGGAACGCATCTTCGAGGTTCGAGATGTGGTGTTGCGTGCGCTAGAAGAAGCACGCATGGCGAAAGTTATCGGCAGCGGATTGGAAGCGCGCGTCGAACTCTCCGCCACAGAAGAAATTTACAATTTGCTCGAACGCTATGAAGATGAGTTGCGTTATATTTTCATCGTTTCGCAGGTTGAGGTTCTTCGCGCAGAAGAAGGACAAGCGACTGATGCTGTGAGCGTAAACATCGAACGCGCTGAAGGTGAAAAGTGCGAGCGATGCTGGAACTATTCCGTGCGTGTCGGCGAATCCGCGCGCTATCCGACGGCGTGCGAACGTTGCGTGGCGGCGCTTGCAGAAATCGAAGAAGGAGCGGGTGCATCGTGAACCGCGAACGAATGGGCTGGCGCGCGGCCTACCTTATCGCCGCGTTCGGCATCTACATGACGGATCAAATGAGCAAGGCGTGGGCTGTGCGCGCGCTGCGTCACGGCGAAGACCGCGACGTTATTCCCGGTTTGCTTTCGTTCGTGTACGCGGAGAATCCCGGCATCGCGTTCGGGCAGTTGCAGGGCGGCGGACAATTCGGGCGCTGGTTCTTTGTCATGCTGGCGGCTTTGGCGGCTTTAGCGGTGCTCGTTTATTTCTGGCGCACCACACGCATGGACGACAGAGTGCTCGGCGCATGTGCGTTATTGCTCGCAGGAATATTGGGCAATTTAACTGATCGCGCGCGGCTCGGCTACGTCGTCGATTTTATACTCGCGTATTACCGTTCGTTTCACTGGCCTGTCTTTAACGTCGCCGACATGAGCATTTGCGCGGGCGCGCTGCTCTTGATCTGTGATCTGTTTTTGGAAGGAAGGCAGAAAACAGTTGTCATTCTCAGTAATCAGTAAAAGCGCCCTGCTTATAACTGATTGCTGTTAATTTCAACTGAAAACTCATGACTGAAAGCTGATAACTGAACAATGTATCCAGAGATTTTTCGCATCGGCAATTTTCCGATCAACACTTACGGCGTGCTGCTGGCGACGGCTTTTCTTGTGGCCTTGCTCGTCGCCGCGCGGCTGGCGGCGCGAGATGGATTGCCGCGCGAAAGGATTTACGATCTCGGTTTGTGGATGCTGCTTGCGGCAATCGTCGGCTCGAAGCTGTTGTTATTGTGGGTCGAGCCGGAATACCGCGCGAATCCTTTGCATCTCCTCTCGCTCGATTTTCTGCGTTCGGGCGGCGTCTTTTACGGCGGCTTGATCGGCGCAGTCCTGACGGGCTATGTGCTCGTGCGGCGTTATGAATTGCCCTGGTGGAGAACGGCGGACGCGTTTGCGCCGGGCATCGCTCTCGGTCAAGCGATTGGAAGGCAGGGTTGTTTTGCTGCCGGTTGCTGCTGGGGCAAGCCGACACATTTGCCTTGGGGCGTGCGCTTCTCCGCGCTCGGACATCAAATCACGGGTGTCCCCGTTGACGTTGATATTCATCCGACGCAGCTTTACGAATCCTTCGCCGCGCTCCTCATCTTTTTCTTTCTGCTCTGGTTGCACAAACGAAAACGCTTCAACGGTCAGATCATACTTTCTTACGCGGTGCTTTACAGCATCACGCGCTTTCTGATCGAATTCTTGCGCGACGATCCGCGCGGCGACATCTGGGGGCTGACCACGCTCACGCATCTTTCCACGTCGCAACTCATCAGCTTGATTATCGGCATCGGCGCGCTCGTCATACTTCTCTTGCGCCGTCGCCATAGCGCATCTTCACAGCCTGAAGAAAACGAGGCAGCGCGCTCCGCCGCCAGCCACGCGCGCGTGTGAGAAACAAACAATTTCATGACGCGCGCTGCAACGAAAATGCTGCGACGAAAACAACGCAACGAAAATGCTGCGATGAGCGATGAGGAAACAGGAAATTCTGCGGAGACGCTCACGCTTCGCGTTCCCGAAACGGAATCCGGCGCGCGTCTCGATGCTTATCTCGCCGCGCGCGTCAAAGACTTCAGCCGCGCGCGCATCAAGCGGCTAATCGAAGACGGCGACGTGATAATTGCAGGCCGCGCTGACGTAAAGCCTTCATATAAACTTCACGCGCATGATGAAATCGAAATCGAACTCAATTCTCCGCTTGCGAGCAACTTTGCGCCCGAAAATATTCCCGTCGAAATCGTTTACGAAGACGGCGATATTGCAGTCGTCAACAAGCCCGCCGGACTCGTCGTGCATCCGGGCGCAGGGCAAGCATCCGGTACGCTCGCCAACGCGCTCGCTCATCGCTTTCAGAATCTGCCCGTGCGCGGCGCGAGTCTAATTCAGCAATCGCGTCCGGGCATCGTGCATCGCCTCGACAAAGACACGTCAGGCTTGATCGTCGTCGCGCGCAATCTTAAGGCGCACGAAAACTTGAGCGACCAATTTCGCAACCGCGAAGTTTTCAAAAACTATGTCGCGCTCGTTCACGGGCGCGTCGCAGAGGACGCGGGGCGCATAGACCAACCCATCGCGCGCGATCCTTCGCGGCGCACGCGCATGGCTGTGGTGCGCGGCGGGCGTCCGGCGCTGACTCTGTACCGTGTGCGGCAGCGATTCGAGCGCTTCACGCTGCTCGATGTCGAAATCAAAACGGGGCGCACGCATCAGATCAGAGTGCATTTGGAGTGGCTGAAGCATCCTGTCGTGAGCGATAAAACTTACGGCGGCGGGCGCGACTGCAATTTGTCGGATGTGCCGCAGTTGCGCGCGCGGCTGGCAGCGCTTGACAGGCAATTTCTTCATGCCGAAAAACTAAGTTTCCGACATCCGCAGAGCGGCGAGAAGTTGAGTTTCACAGCCGCTTTGCCCGCCGCGCTCGCGGAGTTTCTAGACTATCTCGCATAAAGCATCGCCGCCTTTTTGCTTCATCGCACCGCAAGCATTCGGCCTGTGTTCCGCAGCACAAAGGCAACGAGCCTTTGCGCGCGCGGCATCAAAGCCGTTGCGTTTCAAGACTACCGGCATCCTTCGCACGGATTCAATTCAATCGTAACTTTTATGAGAACTCCGCTTTATTTATCGCTTTTACTGCTTGCGCTTTTTGCCTGCGCAGCCGTTTCTAACAATGCTCCGGCGCAGGCGCAACAACAGCCGCAAAAAAAAGCCGCTTCGCCGACACCGACGCCCGTGCCGCAGGATCAAGACCAAATCTCCGTCATCACGCGCCGCGTGCGTTTGCCGATCACCGTGCTCGACAAAAAAGGCCAACTCGTGCCGGGACTCAAGGCTTCCGATTTTCAGATTTTCGAGGACAAGCAATTACAGCAAATCGAATCCTTCGCAGACGAGCGCGAGAGCTTGCCGCTTTACATCGGCATACTGATGGACACGTCGCCCTCTGTCGCGGGCAAACTCAAATTCGAGCAGGAGGCCGCGAAGAATTTTATTTACACTGTGACGCGTCCTCGCAAAGACCGCGCCGCCTTCGTTACCTTCGACGATGAAATCAAGCTGCGGCAAGATTTCACGGACAAGCCGGACTCGCTGGCGCGTGCCGTCGATGGAGTAAAAAAGCTCGGCGCTAAAACTTTGTTCTATGACGCCGTCTGGCAATTCTGCGATGAAAAAATGCGCAGTATGCCGGGACGCCGAGTGCTTGTCGTTATCACGGACGGCGACGATAGCAACTATAGCCGCGCCACGCTACGCGACGCGATAGACATTGCGCAGCGCACAGAGACGACGATTTTCGCCATCTCCACCAAAGCCGGATTTCTCGCCACAGTGCCGGGCGTGGAAGCAGGGCAAGTCAACAGCGCAGTTGATCGTGACCTCGAAAAACTATGCGAGGAAACGGGCGGCGCGGCCTTTTTCAACGGCGACATGCTCGCGTTGGAACGCTCATTCGACAAAGTGCAAAAGGAATTGCGCACGCAGTACATACTGACATACAGGCCGACGAACGAGCGTTACGACGGGCAGTTTCGCCGCATCGACGTGAAGCTTGCGAATGGCAGCAACAATCTTAAACTGCGAACGAGGCGCGGCTACACGGCGCTTCCAAACGAAACATCTGCGCCCGCGCCTGTCAGACGATAAAAAATTTTAGACGCTAAAGTTTTTCAAAGTAGTGGTAGTAACACAAATGCTTTTTCAAAAATTATCGAGACGATTCATCGCGTTTCTTCTGCTCGCAGTTTTTCTGGCTGGCGTTGCCTTTGTGCGTGTCGCGACAATTAGCGCGCAAAGTAAAAGCGCCGCGCCGAACGCAAATCGCCCACGCCGCACAAACGACGCGCCGACACCGCAGCAGCAGCAACAAACATCCGCGACGCCGCAAGCCTCTCCGACGCCGCCCGCAAGTGCTTCGCCGCAAGCAACGCCGAAGGACGAAGAAGTAGGGCAGGATGACGGCGAAGTGGTGCGCGTCGAATCGAATTTAACGAACGTGCTGTTTACCGCGACGGACAAACAGCGGCGCTTTTTCGACAAGCTCAAGCAAAGCGACATACGCGTGCTCGAAGACGGGCAGCCGCAACAGATTTTCACTTTTCAAACGCAAGTCGATCTGCCGCTCTCGCTCGCAATCCTGATTGACACCAGCGGCTCGCAAATCAATACGCTGCCCGATGAAAAAGAGGCCGCGCGCGATTTTGTCGATCAGGTCGTGCGCCCTGCAAAAGATGAAGCCGCAGTCGTTTCATTCACGGGCGAAGCGACGCTCGAACAAGGCTTGTCCGGCAATGTCGCGCGCGTGCGCCGCGCAATAGACAAAATCGAATACGTGAACCCGTCCGGCTACACAAAGAACGGGCCGCCGTCGTCTTCTTCGAGCATTCCCGGCAGGCCACCCGTTTACGGAACGCCGCCACTGTCCGGCGGTAATCAATCGCTCGCCGGTTCGACGGCGATATGGGATGCGCTCTGGATTACATCCGACGAAGTGCTCGCCGAAGCGCCGGAGCGCACACGCCGCGCCATCATTCTCGTCACGGACGGCGTTAACACGAGCGGCCAAAAAAAGCTGCGCGAAGCCGTTGACCGCGCGATTAAAGCGGACGCGATTATCTACGCCGTCGGCATCGGCGACAGTTATCAATTCACGGGCGTTGACGAAGGCGCATTGCGCAAGGTAACGGAGCTAACAGGCGGGCGCGCTTATTTTCCGCGCAGCCCTTCGGAATTACGCGCCGCCTTTGCGCAGATTCAGCGCGATCTGCGCGAGCAGTATCTCGTCGCATATTCGCCGACGAACAAAACGCGCGACGGTTCATTTCGCCAGATTAAAATTGAAATCGCCGAGCCTGAATTGCGCAAACAAAACTTGCGATTGACATACCGCGAAGGCTACTTTGCGAAGTCTGTGGATTCCATCTCACCGAAACCGCAGAACACGAAACGCCGCCGCTCGTAAACCCAACGAAGACGGCGAAACTGTTTTCATCTCACAAAGTTCATCGCCGTGCTTTCATCATAGCCGCTTTCAATCTCTACAAATAAACGCGAAGCATGGCAGTCCATCTCTGCCATGCTTCGCGTTTTAAGTTTCGCGCGACAGGCTCTTTTTTCCTCTGTCTGTTATAATTTGTTTTATCGACCCGCCGCGTCCCGCAACCTTTACAGAAGCGATCCTGAAAGCGCGGCCTGTTACGAAATGAGCATGACACCATATCCCACACCACGCTCCACCATCTTGCTTGTCAACGACAACGCGGAAGTGCGCGAGATGATCGCCGCAATGCTCCAGCACGAAGGCTACAAGGTAGTTTCCGCGCCAAACGGATCGAGCGCGCTCGAACTCGCGTGCTCGGTTGACCCGGACATTGTCATCAGCGATGTCGTGATGCCGAAGATGGACGGCCTCGAATTTTGCCGCCGCCTCAAACAAGACGCGCGCACGGCGAATCTTCCGGTGCTGCTTGCGAGCGGCGTGCTGATTGCTGCCGAAGACACTTTGCAAGGCCTGCTGGCGGGCGCAGACGATTACCTTGAAATGCCTTTTCGCCGTCAGGAATTGCTCGTTAAAGTCGCGCGCCTGATCGAGCGCCATCGCGTCGAGCGGCGTTATCGCGGAATCGTCGAAGAAGCAGCGGACATCATCGGCACAAGCGATTTGCAGGGCATTATCACAGGCATCAATGAAGCGGGCGCGCGTTTTTATGGTCGCACGGCGGCGGAATTAATCGGGCAGCACATCAGCGTTTTGATTGGCGAAGAAGCGGCGGCGACGGACATTGCGAAAAGGCAAAGCCACGAATCGAACGAGCCTTTGCGATCCGTTTATAAATTGCGCGACGCGCGCGGCTCGCTGCGCAATCTTGAAAACGTCGTGACGATTGTGCGCGACGCCGCCGGACGCGCGACGGGAACGCGCGCCGTCGTGCGCGACATCACCGAACGCGTCGCCGCCGAAGAAGCCTTGCAGGAAAGCGAGCGACGCCTTTCGACGCTGTTGAGCAATCTGCCGGGCATGGCTTATCGCTGCCGTAATAATCGGGAGTGGACGATGGAGTTTGTCAGCGGCGGCTGCTACGAGTTGACCGGCTATACGTCGGCAGAGCTAACCGAAAACCGGAAAGTTTCATACGGCGGTTTGATTCACGCGGACGACGCGGAACGAGTCTGGGACGCTGTGCAAATCGCTGTGCGCGAAGACAGGCCGTTTCAATTCAATTACAGGATTATCACCGCATCGGGCGAAGAGAAATGCGTCTGGGAACAGGGGCGCGGCGTGCCGTTCGGCGAAGAAATCAAGCTCGAAGGTTTCGTCACGGACATCACACAGCAAAGGCAGTCCGAAAAAACTTTGCGCGCGAGCGAAGAGCGCTATCGAATGCTGTTTGAAAGCAATCCGCATCCGATGTGGATTTACGATCCGCAGACGCTCCGCTTCCTTTCCGTCAACGACGCCGCCGTGCATCACTACGGTTACTCGCGCGCGGAGTTTCTCTCCATGACCATCAAGGACATACGTCCGCCGAATGCTATTACGCATCTGCTCGATACAGTAAAAGAGATCGCCGCCGGATTAACGTATTCAGGTTATTTCCAACATCGCAAAAAAGACGGAACGATTATCGACGTTGAAATAACTTCGCTCCAAGCGGCGTTTGCCCACAAGCATGACCGTCTCGTGATGGCGAACGATATTACAGAGCGCGTCGAAGCGGAACAGCGGCTGCTCGCTTCCGTGCAGCAAATGGAAACGCTGACGGCGCTCGCAACCGCTGTCAATGATCGCCGCGAGATGGATGAATTGCTTGTCGGCCTCGCTGACTCCATTGCTGCCTCGACGGATTACCGCACTTGCCTGCTAGGGCTTTTCACAAACGATCCGCCGCACAATCTGCGTGTTCTGTCTTACTCATCCAATCTGCCGCCCGGCGAAATCAAACGAATCGTCTCCGGCTCATATCCGCGCAGAGATATGCGCAGGCTAATCGAGGAAGGAGTCAGAATCGAAGTCGGCGAATTAGGCTTCGCGGCTTATTATCCGCCGGATCGTTATCCTCTGCTTGATCGCTTTTTACCCGGACGCTACAAGACTCATCTGGAAAAGCCGTTGCGTTGCGAAGAAGATTGCTGGCATGAAGCAGATGAATTATTCGTGCCGCTCGTTTCGCGCGAAGGCGAGTACATCGGTTTTATCTCGCTCGACGATCCGCGTTCGGGACGCGCGCCAGACCACGGCAGCGTGCTGCCCGTCGTCGCGTTGGCAAGACAAATCACCCAACTTCTCGCGCAGCAGAAAGCCGCCGAAGCGCTTTCGCAGCAGGCCGAGCGAGAGGCGCTCATCAATCGCATTTCGAGCGCCGTGCGGCGTTCGCTCGATACGGGCGAAATCTTTCGCACGGCGGTGGCGGAACTCGGCTCGCACTTAAACGTTGATCGCTGCTCGATATTTATGCTCGACCAACAGGCCGGAGTCGTGCGGCAGGCGGCGGAATATTGCGCGCCGGGCGTTTCACCCGTCAACAACGATTACACAATCGAGGCAGTCGGAGATTTGATCGCGGGCGTTCGTCAACACGGCACGCTCGTCTTCGACGATGTCTCGACAAACGAACGCATCAAAGGCTTTTACGAAAAGGTGCTGCGCGTTCATGGCGTCCGCTCGATTATCTATGCGGCGATTCGCGTCGGAGACGAAACGCCCGCCGCCTTTGCGCTCTCAACAACAAAGCAATTACGGCGCTGGCGCGAATCGGACGTGGCGCTCGTCAAGGCAGTCGCGGATCAAACGGGCATCGCTATTCGTCAGGCAGAGTTGTACCAGCAGGCCGCTTCCGCTTCCGCGCGCGAAGCGCTCATCAACCGCTTGAGCCTTGCCATTCGCGCTTCGCTTAGTCTGCCGGAAGTTCTCCGCAACGCAACGCACGAACTCGGCGCGGCGCTCCATGCGTCCCGCGTGTATCTGCGGCTTTACGATCCGCTGCGCAAGACTTCGCCCATCGAGCATGAATACGTCGCGCCGGGCGTTGCCAGCATCGGGCATGTCGATGGCAGCTACGATGATCCAATCGGGCAGCAGTTGCTAGGCTCGATGGAGCCTATCGTTATCGACGACGCGATGAATTACACGGAAGGCGCAAAGGAATTCAACACGCATCTTCACGCGCACGCCGCCGCGACGAATTTGCGCTCCAGCATTTATTACCCTGTAATCGTCGATAACCGCTATCGCGCCACGCTCTGCATTCACCAAACGGAACGGGCGCGGCACTGGCTCGCGGATGAAATTGCGCTTGTCGAAGCCGTCGCCGCGCAGCTCGCAACCGGAGTGGCGCAGGCGGAGTTGTATGAAATAACCAGACGCGCGCGCAAGGAATGGGAAACGACTTTCAACGCGATGTCCGACGGCATTTATATTTTCGACACGGCGGGAAAGTTGGCGCGCGTTAATCGCGCAGGCGCGGCCTTTGAAGACAGTTGGCCTCATCTGCTTTTGGGGAGCAAGTGCTGCGACATACTGCGCGCCGCCGACGGCGACGAGCAAACATGTATCGTCGAAAGAGCATTTGCAGAGAACCGCAGCGTCACAGTCGAAGTCACGCCGGAACGCATCAATCGCCCGTTGCTGGTGACGGTTGAACCCATTATCGGCGATGAAAGCAAAACAGTCGGAGTGGTCTGCACGGCGCGCGATTTGTCGGAACTGCGCAAGGCCGAAGCAGTCGCGCGCGAGCGTCAAACGCTGCTCACGAATATTCTGGAAAGCGCGCGAGAATCTATCTTTGCGCTCGACACGCGCGGCTATTATCAGTGGTGCAATGAAGCCACCGCTAGAATGAGCGGCTATAAGTTGGAAGAACTCGTCGGGCAGCACTACTTGGAAACTATTTTGCCAGCAGACCGCGAACGCATCAAAGACGTGTTCGAGAGTGCTTTGCGCGGCGTGCCGCAAAGCGAAGAGATTCGTTACATCGGGCGCGACGGCAATTTGTATTACTCGCTCGTCGATAAAGCGCCGCTCGTTGTCGATGGGCGGACGACGGGCGTGCTCGGCATCGCGCGCGACATCACGGAACAGAAACAGGAACGCGAGCGAGCCGCGCAAGCCGACAAACTACGCGCGATGGGACAACTCGCGTCCGGCGTCGCGCACGATTTCAACAATGCACTCGCCGCCATTCTCGGGCGCGTCCAACTCGTGCGCCGCAATGTTAAAGACGAATCCCTCGCGCACAATCTGAATATTATTCAGACCGCCGCCGAAGACGCCGCCGCCACAGTGCGCCGCATTCAAACCTTTGCGCGGCAATCGGCGACGGAAGAGTTCGAGTCGCTCGCGGTAGATTCTCTGCTGCGCGACGCAGCCGAAATTACGCGCACTCACTGGGAAAACGAAGCGCGCGCGCGCGGGCTTCAATACGAAGTCGCGCTCGATCTGCAACCGGAAATGTACACGCTCGGCACAGCTTCCGAACTGCGCGAAGTGTTCGTTAATCTGATTGTCAACGCGGTGGATGCAATGCCGCAGGGCGGACGGCTTTCCATTAGTTGCACAAAGACCGAAGAACATGTGCGTTTGCTTTTCAAGGATACTGGCACGGGCATGACGGAAGACGTGCGCGCGCGAATCTTCGAGCCTTTCTACACGACGAAGGGCGTGCTCGGCACAGGACTCGGCCTGTCCGTCAGCTACGGCATTATCGAGCGCCACCACGGGCGCATCAGCGCCGAATCCGAACCCGGCGTCGGAACAACCTTCGAGATTGCGCTGCCGTTTGCCGCGCCAACATCGCAAGCAGCAAAGACGGGCGAATCAATTACACGGGAGACCGCATCGTTTTCTATGCTGGTGATCGACGATGAAACCTTTGTGCGCGAGACGCTCGGCGAAATGTTGCAAGTCTTGTCGCATAAAGTCGTGATGGCTGAAAGCGGCCACGAAGCGCTTCAGATACTTGCCACGCAAAGCTTCGACATGATTTTCACAGACCTCTCGATGCCGGAAATGGACGGCTGGGAAGTAGCGCGCGAAATCCGCCGCCGACGCTTGAAAACGCCCATCGTGCTCGTGACAGGCTACGGCAAAGGCACGACGCCGCCCGCCGGTGAGGAACATTTAATCAACGGCGTCATCGGCAAGCCATTCGACTTCACACAAGTCGAACAGGCAATCGAAAGGGTTGCAAAGGCAGAACGAAGATAGAGATCGGGTTTCGCTTTTTGATGAAAAATTTACGGATTCTTATTCCCTGTGAATCGCTCGACGGGCGCGGCGGCACAGAGTTGTATGTACGCGATGTAGCGCACGCACTGCTGCGGTTCGGCCACACGCCCATCGTCTACTCAACTCGTCCCGGTAAGATTGCAACTGAAATCCGCAACATGACGATTCCTGTCGTTGACAGCCTCGATGCGCTTGCCGTAACACCAGACCTCATCTACGGGCAACACCATCTGCCGACGATGACGGCGCTCCTGCATTTCGCCGGTGTGCCTGCCATATATGTCTGCCACGATTGGTACGGGCAAAACGCCTTCGCGCCGCGCTTTCCACGCATCCTTCGCTTTGTCGCAGTCGATGTTACTTGCCGCGACCGGCTTATCTATGAAGACGGCATAAACGAATCGCGCGTTTGTTTGCTTCCTAGTTTCGTAGACCTCAATCGCTTCGGGCAAAGACCGCCGCTGCCCGCACAGCCGCGCCGCGCGCTCGTCTTCGGCAACTACACAAAAGAGAATCCGCATCTGTCTGCGCTGCGTATCTGCCGCGCGAATTCCTGCGCGATGAACTGATTAGCCCAGCCTCTGTGATGCCCGCCCGAATGCTGATTGTCGAGCGTGAGCTTCGGCATCGCTTCCCTGACGGAGTTCGCTTTCGGTGACCAGTCCGCAAAAGCGATTCCTTGCTGCGCCGTCCAAGATTTCAGCCAAGTGTACGACTCGCCTGCGTCGCTCCAACTCATGATGAGCAGCGCATTATGTTCCGAGGCATAAGACTTGACTTGCTCCAGCACAGGCAATTCTAATTCTGCGATTGAATGCTTCCCACCCGACTGCTTCCTCGCTTCTTCTACTAATCGGTCTCTAACGTGCTGGCGGTAGGCAGCGCGAAAGGAAAGGCCGATGTTCGTGTCCTCGAGAAGAAAACGCAAAGGCCTCGTCAGGCTTCCCCAAGTCGGATTGCCCGCTATTACAATCCGATTGCGGTCGCCGCTTTTGAAGGCGAGGTCGTCTTCAAAATCGTTGTCGCACCCGAGATATAAAATTATCGCTGGCGGTCTAAGCCGCGTTCCCCATTTGCGCAGGCTAATGAAGGATTGCTCTCCACCGAAACCGGCAACGCCCAAATTCACCACGCCGAACTTTTTGACGTAAAAGCCCTGTTCATCTTGATTGAGAATAAAATCGAGTTGCGCGGGATAGGACATATCCGGCGGCACGCCCGTTCCCTGCGTGTACGAGTCACCGACGGCGAACACGAGCGATTCGTAATCATCGAAGTTCTCTTGGAAATTAGCCGCCCCCGCCGAATTGGATAAGCTCTCTTGCTGAAAGTCTGTTGTTGCGAACAGGTGAGCGTTAGGCCGCAGGCGGAATGCCGTGTCGGAATCGTATTCATAGGCGGCGGGGATAATCGGATAATACCGTGGGGAAAACCGGCGCAGCAGCAGTTCCATAATCGAGACTCCGACGAGCGCGGCGATTATTACGAGAAAGATTTTTTTGAGCGATTGCTTCATTGATGACAGGATCATTAGCGACGGAAGCATAGTCCGGCTTTTGTGGCTCATTAGCAAAGCTTTGCGTGCGCAAGTGAACATTGGAGATGCGACATGCCGACATCACGTATCTCTATCTTTGCATGTCAGCGTAGTCAACAGGCAAACGATTATTCGGAGCTACGGCGTAAGTGTCCCAGGGATGAAGTGCGGCGCTAAAGTTCGGCGACGTGTTTGCGGCCTTCGCTTGCTTGTCAGCCGCGATTCTTCGGCAGGTGTCCAGCATCAAAGGCATCACGGCTCTCGGCGAGAAAACATCTTCGTATCGCCTGCGCGCGGCGCGTCCCATGCGCTCGCGCAAATCCCTGTCGGCAGCCAAGCGATTCATGGCGTCAGCCAACGCCTTTGGTTCTCCGGGAGCGACGAGCAATCCTGTTTCCGGTGTCACCATGTCAGCCACTCCGCCGATTGCAGAGGCGATGACCGGCAGCCCGCACGCCATCGCTTCCACAATGCCGTTCGGAGTTCCTTCCGTCAGAGAAGGAAGCACGAAGACATCCAGGCTTCGCATGAAGGCGCTTTTTTCCTTCATGCCGGTGTAGGCTCCGAGAAAATCACAGCGATGCGCGATGCCTGCCGCCTCTGCCTGCGCCAAGGCCATTTGCCTTTGAGAGCCGACACCGGCAATTTTCAGGAAACCGTTGACGATTTTGTTGCAAACGGAAGCGAAGGCTTCGATTAACACGAGCGGCCCCTTGAGGCGTTCGAGGCGCGCGGCAAAACCGAAGGTCACGCTGTCAGACACGGCAGGCCGCTTCGCGCAAGGCTCACGCGCGTCGAGCAAATCGTCAGCCATGACGGGAAGCACGGAAAGCGGTAGATTGCACGGCAGTTGTTCAAGACACTCCCGTATAAGTATGGGCGAGAGCGCTGCCAGCTCCGAACAAAGCGGCAGCACGGAAACGAACTGTTGATAATAGGCGGCGAAGGCAGGCGGTTGATAAGGCGTTCCCAATTCATGATAAAGCACAGGAATGCCGGATTCGTGGGCGGCTTTAATCAACACCACCGCGCTCGGGTCTGGCGTCATCACATGCACCACATCCGCCCCGGACTGCGCGAAATACTCTACACATTCCTTGAAATGATGACCGCAATGCGCGTGCTGATTCTTTGCGCCTGCCTGCGCACAAGGCGCTGCGAAGGCGGGAACGCCGTGAGCAAACTCGCGGCAAGCTTGCGCCCCGTGCTTAACGAAGCGCGCGTCCCCGCCGAAGCGATAGCGTGAACCGGCACGCCTGCATTCTCGAGGCGCAGGTAATACGGATCGTCAATCGCGTGCGGGTACATAAGCAGCACAGTCGAATCGTGGTTCGCGGAGCGAAGCCGGGTCGCGTATGTGACAATGGTTTCGTCAGCACCGCTGACAGGCCCCATGAACTGACCTTTGCAAAGCAGTATCCTCATCGTCCGCGCCCTTATGCCATTGCCTTATATCACTGCCGGAGATTGTGTAAATTCAGAGATTGGGTAAACTCCGCCGCTTCTAATTTTTCAGCCACACGCCCATGCTGCGCGAATAAATGAAACGAAAATTGGATGGACGCGTCACACGATGCGCAACGCCGAACGGATGCAGGCACAGTGCCGTCAGTAGATTCTTCTCGGCGGCGAGAAGGCGCCTGTGCCGTAGGCTGCGGCCTGCTTCCCAAATCAAATGATTCGCCATGTTGCGCGAAAACCGTTGTTTGATGTCGCGCCGCTTGGCGACGGAAGCGCCGAGCGCGCGCGGAAGCCTCATCCAGCGCTGGCGGTGAGTGCGCGTGATGAGGCGCACCATCTCTGCGGCGTGTGAAGTGAATTGTTCGGAGCCGGAAGTGGCACGCCGATAAACCGCCACCGGATGCTCGATTGCTATCACGGAATAAAGCTCTGCGAGACGAATCCAGAGATCCCAATCTTCTATGCCGGGAATCGACGCGCCCGGCAGCCCGATTCGATAAAGGCATGACCGGCGAAACACTGCCGACGGGCAGCCGATAAAGTTTCTTTCCAGCAGTTCCCAGAAAACATCTCCCTGCGGGCAAGGCATCGGGTACACATATCCCGTCGGCACACAGTCTTGATCGCCCAGCATTGTTTGCCCGTAAACGAATCCTGCTTCGGGGCAAGAGGCCAACGCTTCGGCCTGCGCATCCAGCGAGCCGGGCAAACGCACGTCGTCGTCATCGAGAAAGGTGATGAAGTCTCCGCTGCTGGCGAGAATGCCTACGTTGCGCGCCCCGCCCAAATTTTGATTGCGCTCGAGGCGCACGTAGCGTATGCCCGCAAGCTTTCGGCAAACATCAGCCGTTTCCTTTGTCGAGGCATCATCCACCACGATGATTTCAACGTTTGTCCCGGCCTTTTGCGCGCTCGCAACGGCACGCGGAAGTAATTGCGGACGGTTGCGCGTGGCAATGATAACGCTGACTTTAGGCATCCGGCTGTATTTCACACGAAGCGCGACAGCTAACGATTAAGCTAAGGTTGCTCGATTTTGATGAAATGTTATGTGAGAAGATATAACGCGGTAGTAGCATATCGGTCAACGCAGGCGCGCGGCGTTCTTTCATACGAAATGTGCAAGCGTATGATCGGCAAGACGCGGCAAAACTTTGCGAAAGAATTTTCAGCGAGGCGCTTGCGAACGCAACCGTTTACACTTGATTCGCTTGAATAAATAATTTCCAACACGCTTCCGCTGTCCTGCTTCCTGCTTTCGTTCGATGATCGCTTTTATTTTTCTCCGCGCTCTTTTTCAACGCTTGTTTCCAGATCGACGACTAATTTACGCACGCCCGGCTGATCCAACGATTCGAGCAGCCGCAGCGATTCATCTAGGATGCGCCGCTGGTATTCAGGCCGCGTGGGATGCCCCGCCACCTGACCGAATTCGCCTTTGTAATAAACGGCGCGCGGCGCTCGCACAATGTCTGCGACATCGCGCGCGACGGCCAGCATCATCGTCGGAATGCCTGCGTCTTCGAGCGCGCGTGCGATGAGCGCCGTCGTTTGATGGCACAAGCGCGAGGCCGGAACGAGGAGCGCGGCGTTGACTTCATAGCGCTTCACGCGCGCGACGAGTTCCGGCAGCATTTTGTCTGTCATCAGCGCGGCGTCGGGCATGAATCCGCAAAAGCTCCAGAACACAGGATTCAGTTTGCCGATGATGCCGTTGCCCGCAAACTCGAAAAGACGATCAACGGGAAATTGCGCATTCCTGTCCTGCAAAACGAATTGCGGATCGAACCCGCGCGCTGAATAACGCAAGTCTTCTGCTTCGACTTCGACGGGTATCTCACGAAAACTCGCGTCGCCGCCCGACGCGCTCGTATCGAAGGCGTCAGTGCCGTCGATGTACGCGCCCGCCGAGCCGATCAACGCGAGATTGAGCATCGGCAAGGCGCGTCCCAACGGGCGAAAAGGCGCGCGCTTGTTTTCGACAAACGGGTAATCCTTTCCTATATCATCGACAGATGCACCGCTCTTTTCCTGCCAGCGGCTGTAACGCCCGCGCCAATCATCGAGTTTCTCTATCGTCTCCATCAAACATTTTCCCCGTCTCTATTTTTAGAATCTATCTTCGCTTCGCCACATCAAAACAAAAGCAAGGAGCGCGGCGAGTAAAGCGACGCCGAGCGCCATCACAGAGTACACATGCCACTGCCCGAACGCGATGCGCAACGGATCATTCGCCGCCACAGCATCAACCGGGACTTTCATCAACACGCGCAATTGTTCGAGCCGCGCGCGGATAATCCACTGCCCTGCTCCCGTCGCCAACGCAACAACCGCAAGCGCGATCATCTCCGCACGCCTTGCCGCTTTTCTTTTTGCATAAAACAGCGGCGCGCTTAAAAGCAGCAGCACGCCGATCACAAAACCGCTGATGTTTACTATCACAAGAGTGCGCGACACGATTGCGCCCGCCAATTCGCGCGACGCGGCGAGCACGGCAAACGCGCTCGGCGCAACCGCCGCGCTGAAGAACAACGCTGCTCCCAACCACATCGCAATCAGCAGCAATCGCGCGGCTTGAAGCATCCTCGCAAGCGCCTTTCGTTTGGCAAGCGCACGCGGCTCGCCAATCGCACCGCCGCTAAGATCGGCTTTTCGCGCGTCAACGTGCATCTCTATTTTTCCGATTGCGCTCATATTTCAATAACGCGGCACGCTTTGGTCAACTTCCTGTGACCAGCGATCAATGCCGCCCGCCAGATTACGCAAGTTCTTGAATCCTTCGCGCGCCAATATCATACAAACATGCGCGCTACGCATTCCGTGATGACACAGAAAAATAATTTCTTCGTTCGGATCGAGCGTCTTCGCCCATTCGTTGAAACGACTTAAGGGCAGCAATCGCGCCGCTTCGATTCGCGCCAACTCATACTCTTCCGACTCGCGCACGTCAATCAAATTCACGGCCTCGCCGCCTTCAATGCGCGCCGCTAATTCCGTCGGCGAAACATCTTCATAATCCATCTTGTTTCCAGCAACATTCATGCGTGCGTCTTGCCCGCCCCGCTTTGCAAACGCGACGCGATGATTTTCGCCGCCGTCGCGCCCGCGCCCACCGCCCCGCTAATCGTCGGCGCAAGCGGATTAGCGACATCGCCAATCGCAAATACATTCTCGACGCTTGTTTCGCCCTCGCTTGTCACTTGCGCGTATCCGTTTTCATTCATTTCTATCTGCCCGCGAAATAGCTCCGTGTTCGGTTCGACTCCGATGCGAACGAGCACCGCGCGGACAGCCATCTCGAAGGACTTGATCGCGCCCGCGCGCAAAATTTCAATTCCCTCGACATCCCTCTCGCCGACGATGCGTTGCAGCGTCGCTTCCTTGAAAATCGTGACGCGATGCTCTGCGCTCAATCGCTCTGCGAATTCAGCGCGCGCGCGAAGTTTTTCGCCGCGATGCACGAGCGTCACCGTCGGGCAAACTTCCGCCAGCAGCAAAGCGTTTTCCGCCGCCGCGTCGCCGCCGCCGACAACGCACACATCGCGCCCCGCCATCGATTCCCGCTCGCCCGTCGCCGATTCAAACACGCCGCGTCCCGCCAACTCTTTTTCGCCCGGAACATTCAATCGACGGCGGCGCACGCCCGTCGCAATTATCAAACTGATTGCTTGCAGCTTCTCGCCGCTTCGCAAACTAATTTGCTTCGCACGCGCATCCACGCTTTCAATCTCGACGTTCGTCCACAAATCAAAATCACAATCTTCGATTTGCAACGCGAACGCATCGCGCAACTCACGCCCGCTCTCCGCACGCGTCCCCAGATGATTCCCGATGCGATTATAAACCCGCAACAATTGCCCGCCGATCTCCTGCGTCGCTTCGAGCACGAGCGTTTCCAGCCCGAGTTCATCGCACCACAATGCGGCGGACAATCCGGCAGCCCCCGCGCCGATGATAATCACATCGTAAATCAAAATAGTGGTCGGTAGTCAGTTTTCAGTGGTCAGTTTTCGAGTCAAAGTTTATTGATTGCTTCGGATTAACTCTTGAGAAGTAAATATTTATTGATTGCATCTTACTGAACACTGTCCACTGTCACTTCCTGTATCGCGCCGCGAAGGTATCGGTAGCGTTGCTCGCTATGTCGCGGGCGAATTGTTGGCGGAGCACCGCGCCGTAAACGCGTATGTCGCGCCCGAGCATACGCAGATGCCTGCCCGCCGCTTCGTTTTTGAGATTGGCATTCGCATCGAAATCTTCGTCGCCGTGAACGGCCACGCCATACGGCAAACTCCATCCGTAACACTGCCGCACGACAGTGCGCATTTGATCCATCGCGGTCAAGCCTTTTTCGTGCGACGCGCACAAATAACCGAAAACCTTTCCGGCGAACTCCGTCCAGTGGTAATCGAGAAAGTTTTTCATCGCGCCCGACATAGAGCCATGATAATCGGGCGTCGCAAACACAAACACGTCAGCCCACTCAACCGCTTTTCCGGCTTCCGCGACGCTTTCATTTTGCATCGTTGACTGCGGGCGATACATCGGCAAATCGAGTTCGCGTAAATCCAGCAAGCGCGTCTCCGCCTCGCCGTCTGCTGCGCGCGCGGCTTCCAGCACGATGCTTAAAGCGCGCCGCGACGTCGAGCCTTCGCGCATACTTCCCGACACGCCCAACACCTTAATCGCCACTCTTTAATTCGCTCCTCGAATCGGCAAACGCGCTTGCCCGCCGGTATGCTTTATCTTCACACTTTAACTTTGCGATTATCAGCGCCAGAGTGTAACGCATTTTCCGGCGCGACGCGAAATTTCCGTTCGTCAAAAGCCGTCGCAGCACGCTACAATGCTCGCACAATTTTACAGAAGCGAAAACCGAAATCGTGAGAGCAAATCCATGAACCAAAATAGCAATCAATCAATGAACGAGATAACGCCAACCGAACTTAAACAGCGCCTTGATGCAGGCGATGACGTGCAGATTATAGACGTGCGCGAGCAAAGCGAATATGACACGGCGCGCCTGCCTGACTCGAAGCTGATCCCGCTCGGTCAAATCGTCAATCGCATGGAAGAAATAGATTCGACGCGCGACACAGTCGTTCACTGCAAAGGCGGCGGGCGAAGCGCGCGCGCCATCGAAGCGCTGCAACGCGCAGGCTTCACGGGCAAGCTGACCAACTTAAAGGGCGGCATCGGCGCATGGTCGAACGAAGTCGATCCGGGCGTGCCGAAGTATTAAGGAAACAGTTTCCGGTTTCCGGTTTTCAGTTTTCAGCAGCGCGTGCGGCGCGCTAGAATACACTTCAGGAGGATTTTTAGAATATGTCACTCGTCATCTACAGCAAGCCCGGCTGCCCTTATTGCCAACAGGCGCGCGATTATTACAATTCCCAAGGCATTTCCTTCACCGAATACGACGCGCAAAATGATCCTGAGCGGCGCGCCGAAATGTTCGCTTACGCGGATGGCGACCCGACCGTGCCGTGCATCGTGCAGGACGGAGAATACACAGGCTCCGGCTGGGGTACGCCGCCGCGTGGTTGAACCGTCAGCGACTAACGCAGGCCGTGCGCCTGTTTCACATTCCGTGCCTTTGAAAATTTATTCGACGCGCGTTCAGTAAGAACAGCATTCAATGCTACTTTACCGGAGCGCGCGACTTTCCCTTTCCTTTGCCGACAACAGAAAACGCCCATGAAAAAAACGATTCTCTTTTTCACACTTCAGTTCCTACTATTTTCCATCATGCTTTCAAACACAGACAACGCATCATCCACCGTCGCCGCGCAAACAAATCCGGCGACGACCACAACAGCAATGCCGAAGCCGCCCGTCGCCAAAAAAGTTCCGAAGACGATCAGCACGCACGGCGACGCGCGCGTTGATGATTATTTTTGGCTGCGCGAAAAAACTAACGCGGAAGTCATCTCGTATCTCGAAGCCGAAAATGCTTACACGGATGCGTTGACGAAACAGACGGAAGCGCTGCAAGCCAGTCTCTACAAGGAAATGGTCGCGCGCATCAAGGAAACTGACCAAACGGTTCCGTATCACTTGGGCGACTACTTTTATTACTCGCGCACCGAACAGGGCAAGCAATATTCTATCTATTGCCGCAAGCACGATAAGGAGCCGAACACTAAGGAAGAAGTCACGCTCGATTTGAATGAGTTAGCGAAAGGCCACAAATTTCTCGGACTCGGCGCGTATGCCGTGAGCGACGACGGAAACCTTTTAGCCTACACGACGGACACGACGGGCTATCGTCAGTACACGCTTCAAGTGAAGGATTTGCGCACCGGGAAGCTTCTTTCTGAAAAAGTGGAGCGCGTCGATGCCGTAATGTGGGCGCAGGACAACCGCACCGTTTTCTATGTCACGGAAGACGCTGTCACCAAGCGCTCCGACAAATTCTTTCGCCACGTTCTCGGCACGGACAAACACGAACTCGTCTACGAAGAAAAGGATGAACTGTATAATTTAAACGCCGACCGCTCGCGCGATAAGCAATTCATCTTCGTTACTTCCGCCAGCAAAACGACATCGGAAGTGCGCTATCTTCCGACGAATGATCCGACATCTGTGCCGCGCGTCATACACCCGCGCCAGACAGACCTCGAATACTACGTCGATCATCGCGGCGATTCCTTTTACATACGCACCAATGATCATGCGAAAAACTTTCGCGTGATGACCGCGCCCGTTTCCGATCCGCGTAAAGACAACTGGAAGGAACTCGTCGCGCATAATCTGAAAGTAAAGATTGACGACATAGACCTCTTCCGCAACTACTGCGTCTTGAGCGAACGCGAAAACGGTTTGCAATACGCGCGCATCATGGATTTGCAAACCAACAAAACGCACCGCGTCGAATTCCCGGAACCCGTCTACGCGCTCGCCGGTGAATCGAATCCTGAATTCGACAGCAACAAATTTCGCTTTCGTTATCAATCGCTTGTCTCACCGCCTTCCGTTTACGATTACGATATGCAGGCGCGCAAGCGAGAGCTTTTGAAGCAAACCGAAGTACCCGGCTATGATCCCGCGAAGTACACTTCCGAACGCCTTTTCGCAACGGCTTCCGACGGCACGCGCGTGCCTATCTCCGTCGTTTACAAAAAAGGCTTAAAGCGCGACGGGCATAATCCGACGCTGCTTTACGGCTACGGCTCTTACGGCATTTCGATTCCTGACGCATTCAATAATTCGCGCTTGAGCTTGCTTGATCGCGGCTTCGTTTACGCCATCGCGCACATACGCGGCGGCGGCGAAATGGGCGAAGAATGGCGCGACGCGGGCAAGATGAATCACAAGCGCAATACGTTCACCGACTTCATCGCGTCAGCCGAACATCTCATTAAAGAAAAATACACCGGCAAGGATCGCCTCGTTATTCAAGGCGGCAGCGCGGGCGGCCTACTTATGGGCGCAGTCACCAACATGCGACCAGACCTCTTCAAACTCGTTATCTCGCAAGTGCCGTTCGTCGATGTCCTGAACACGATGCTCGACGCAACCTTGCCTTTGACTGTCGGCGAATATCTCGAATGGGGCAACCCGAACGAAAAGGCTGATTACGACTACATGAAAACTTACAGCCCTTACGACAACATCGAACGCAAACAGTATCCGACGATACTCGTCAAAACATCGCTCAACGATAGTCAGGTGATGTACTGGGAACCCGCCAAGTACGTCGCCAAACTTCGCGCGGCAAAGACGGACACCAATCCGCTGCTTTTCAAAATCAACATGGGCGCAGGCCACGGCGGAGCCTCCGGGCGCTACGACGCGCTGAAGGAAACGGCCTTTGACTACGCATTTATTTTGAGTCAATTTGGTATCGCACAGTAATTTCCAAGTTGCTAGTGCAGTGTAAAGTTAAGTCATAGATTTAATGAGTTGCCACTAGCTTCAGCTAGTGGATCAGGTAACACAAGAGAGTGGGCTTTAGCCGAACAGTTCGGCTAAAGCCGATAGATTAAAAACTCTTGTCGTCCACTAGCTGAAGCTAGCGGCAATTTAATAAAATCAAAAAATTGATAATTGGCAACTTGGGATAATTATTGTAACGCGAACGAGAAATTATGAACGGGCAGACGCTGCTTCATTACAGTAATCTCGAAGAGCTTGGCAAGGGCGGGCAGGGAGCGGTCTATAAAGCCGTTGACACGAAGCTCGGGCGCACCGTCGTCATTAAAATTCTCGCGCCGGAATTGACCGCGAAGCAAGCCAATCTCAAACGCTTCGAGCGTGAAGCGCGGCTCGCTTCGTCGCTCGATCATCCGAACATTTGCACTATCTTCGATCTTAATGAAGCGAACGGCACGCACTTTATTGCGATGCAGTATGTCGAAGGGCGCAACGTGCGGCAGCTTGTCAACGGGCGTCCGCTCGAACTCGTGAGCGCTCTTTCAATCGCGCTTCAAGTCACGGACGCGCTCACGGCGGCGCACGAACGCGGCATTATTCACCGCGACATCAAAGCGGGCAACGTGATGGTGACGGACACGGGCAACGTCAAAGTTTTAGACTTCGGCCTCGCCAAGTTGCTCGACGAAGAAACTGCGCGCGCGCGTGATGTTCACCACACGGAGCTAACGGAGTTCGGCGTTCCATACGGCACGGCGACTTATGCCGCGCCGGAGCAAGCGCGCGGCGACGCGGACGTGGATGCACGCGCGGACATTTTCTCGATGGGCGTATTGCTCTACGAATTGCTGACCGGCACATGGCCTTTTCGCGGGCAAACAAGCATAGACGTGCGCCACGCCGTGCTGCACGATACGCCGCAGCCAATCGTTGAATCGCGCACGGATTTATGCCCGCCGCGCTTGCAAATGATTTTGGATCGCGCGCTTCAAAAGGAGCCGCGCAATCGTTATCAGAAAATGGCGGACTTCCGCGACGATCTGCGCCGCGCCTTGAGCGAGAGCCTTGCGATAGCGCCCGCAACGGAAACCACAGGCACAGCAGCAGTAGGTGATACCGCGACCCGCAGCGCGCTGGAGAGCGTCGCCGCTTCGATTATGCCGCCCGTTGCGCCCCGTCATCTCGACAATTCGAGCTTCGATGCTTATTTGCAAAGAGCTTGGCGTTGGCTGCAAAATCTCTTCGGCATCGAATCGCAATCCACCGTTCCGCGCGCGCAAACGCATCCACAAACTACGGGCGCGCAATCCGTCACAGAGACGACGCCGCTTCATCTGACGAGCGACGGCCTTGCGGACGCGCGCAAATCCATCGCCATTCTGCCGTTCAGGAATTTGAACAACGATGCTGACACGGCGTTCTACGAATTCTCGCTCGCCGACGCCGTGACGACGGAATTAGCGCGCCTTCGCTCCCTTATCGTGCGCCCGTCGTTTCTCGTCGCAAAATATCAGGGAAAGACGGACGATCCGCGCGGTATCGGGCGCGAGTTGAACGTCACAGCCGTGCTTGCCGCAAGCTTTCTCAAGGCGGGCGAGAGATTCCGCGTCACCGCGCAACTCCTCGATGTGGCGAGCGGCGATATGCTGTGGAGCGACCGCGTTGACGTGGCGGCGGGCGACATCATAGGCGTGCAGGATCGCATCGCGCAGCACATCGTCGAAGGCTTGCGCATCGAACTCTCCCCGGACGAGCAGGGACTTTTTGCGCGCGCGCTTACGACCGACCCGGAAGCATACGAAGAATATTTGCGCGGGCGCGATTGCCTCGCGCGCTATGCGAATCGCACTTTGTCGAACGAAGATTTCACGAGCGCCGTCAAACATTTCTGCCGCGCGACGGAACTCGATCCGTCCTTCGCGCTCGCGCATTCGGGCATCGGCGTGTGCTATACGCGCCGCGTTATCAAAGGCTTTGGCGACTGCAAGGATTACGTGCGCGCCGAAGCTGAATTTGTCCAAGCGCTTACAACCGACCCGCAACTAATCGAAGCGCGCCTGCACATGATTTACATTTTTCTTTCGCGCGGAGAGAAAACGCGCGCCCGCGAGGAAACCGAGCGACTGCGCCGTGAAGCGCCGAACGACGCGGCGACGCATGTGATTGCCGGAACCGTTTATCGCCTCGACGGAAAGTACGACAAAGCGCTTCGCAGTTTTGAAAGGGCGGCGCAGCTTAACCCGGACGAGCGCGTTGTCGTCAGCTACAATCAAGCGCGCGTGCTGATGTACGAAGGCCATTACCGTGAAGCGACGGATGCGCTCGACGCGGGCGCGCGGCTGGAACCGAAGCATCCGCTCATTAAAACATTCCGCGCGCGCATCTGTTTTTATCAGGGCGACGCAAGTGAAGCGACGAGAATTTTGCGCGAAGTGCTGGCGGAGAATCCGCAGATGGACGGCATTCGCCCGATCCTCGCAATGTGTTTGAGCGCGCAGGGGCAACACGAAGCGGCGCGTGCCGAGCTAACACCGCGCACAATTGAGAACGCTTCCGCCGATCACGATATTGCCTACTGGCTCGCTTCGGCCTACGCCCTCGAAGCGAACAAAGACGAAGCCTTCAAATGGCTGGAGCGCGCCATTGCACTCGGCAACGAAAATCGCCAATGGTTCAAGCGCGACCCGAACTGGGCGCAGTTGCGCGATGATCCGCGATTCAAAGAGTCGATGGACAGCATCGGCACGACCACCAGCACGCCCGCGCGCGCCTGAACGCGAAAAAGGAAAGCCTCGCACGCATGAAAACCTTTGTTATAGGAGACGTTCACGGGCGTTGCACGCAGCTACACAATCTGCTGCAAATGATCGAGCGCGATGCCGAAGAAGCTGATTCGATTGTGCTGCTCGGCGATTTGATTGATCGCGGCCCTGATGTGCCGGGCGTCGTCGATGCGGTTCATAAGCTGCACCGCGAAAAGCCTTCGCGTGTCATCGTGCTGCGCGGCAATCATGAACAAATGCTGCTCGATTTTTTCGATGCGGGCGAACCTCTCTGGTTGTCGCATACGATTGGAAGCAATTGCACCATCGCGCAATACGCAAGTTGTTCGGGTGACGCGGCGAAGGCTATCGAGATACTCGGCGCAGGAAAAAATGCCGACGAATTGCGCCGCTGGATAACGCAGCTTGTGCCGCCCGAGCATGTAGATTTTTTTCGCGCATTGCCGCTTTACCACGAAGACGATCATGCTCTTTACGTTCACGCGGGACTCGACGGCGACAAGCATCCGCGCGACACCGCGCCGCATCATTTGCTGTGGTCGCGCGACGCAAACTTTTTCCGCAACTACAAAGGCAAGCCGTGCGTTTTCGGACACACGCCGACGCCGCTGTTGCCGCTTCGCGGGAGGGTCGGACGCCACGGGATTTATATTTCGCACAGCGCCATCGGCCTCGACACGGGCTACATGCACGGCTCGCCTTTGAGCTGTTTGCAACTGCCGGACTTCACGCTTTATCAAGCCTTCGCCGACGGCCACACCGCCGTTCATCACATCACAGCGTTTATCCCGGAACCACTGCGCCGGATGCAAAAATAGCCGCGCGGTTTGTACATGCAAACCGCGCGGCTATTCGTCGTTTCGCCGTTCAATCGCCGAAGATTTCGGCGCGAAACGTATTCGTCAGTTAGTGAATCTCGCGCGATATTCCGTCGAGGTAATAAACGCATTCACCATCGAGCGGTAATTATTGGGGACGCGATTATCCAGCACGTCGATCCAGAATTTGTAGCCTTCCGCATCCGGGTCTCTACGCAAGTAACCGAAGTATTGCATCAACACGAACGCGCGGTTGTATTCGGCTTGCTGGAACGCTTGATCTTCGATTATCTGCCGCACCACCAGCCCGCGCCCGCCTGTCTGCAACGCCGACAGATAAGCACTACGCAGCGTGCTCAAGTTCACGCCGGAGGTTGATTTGATTGTTGCCGCGAGCGCATCGACGAATTGCTCTTGCGTCAGGCTCTGCGGATATTTTTGTAGAAACTCCGGGCGCTGCACAAACGCGTCCGCGAATGTTTGTTTGCTTGCATCGAGGTTTGCGCCGCCGATTACTTGCTCGCGCTCCGTCATGAATTCGTTGAAGGCAGGCTGGCGATTAAGCGTGCCTTTATACATGCGATACACAAACGAACCTGTTTCCTGAAATTCCTGTTCGATAAAGAACGCGGCGGAAATACTAACGCGTTGATCGCTCATGCACTGCGCATCATTCGTTTTTTCGCAGCGGCTAAATTGATCCGACCAGTAATTGAGTCCGCCGTCGTCCGGCGCGCGGTTCAGAAAATCGCGGTAATGTTGATCGACGAAGAACGACGGCTCGTCAATCGGGTTGCCCTTGAAGAACGAGAAGCCGCTTGTGACTGTGAAAGTTTTGCGGCGCACAAGAGAGTCTCTTGATTTGAGCGTGAACGTGTAATCTCCCGGCGCAAGATTGCTCATTTCGTAAATGCGTATGAGCGTGACAATAACTTGCCCTGACCCGCCGCCGGTGTATTTTTCGGCTTTCACGTCAACCGAAAAGTCGTTGCCCGTTCTTGCCACCTGTCCGAAATCCGTGATGCGATAACCAGCGTCGGGGAGCGTCAAACGCAAGCGCACAATCGCTCTGTCTCTGAACGTGAAGACATCGAAGTCCGCTTGATCGGCAGTGAGCGTGACGGGCGCGAAGTTAGCGGGCGGCAAGGGCGCGGGGCTTGGCGTCGGCGTCGGCGAAACGACCAACGGAGAAGGAAGCGATTGCCACGACGGTTCGACGTTGAGCCGCATGAAAAAGCGCGTGCCTGTTTGCGGCAGAGTGCTCTGGCCTGAATCAAAGGTAACGGGCGAAGGGTTGCTACCGTCCGCGTTCATTGCGACGATGTGCCAACTGCCGATGGCGATGCCGTTAATCAGCAATTGCTGAAAGGCGATCTTCGTGCCGTCCGGCGACCATGTCGGATTATCGCTGTTGACGTTCGAGGCGTTGGTGAGTGCCTTCAAGTTGCTGCCGTCGGCATTCATCACATAGATTTCCGTGTTGCGATACGTGCCGGACAAACCTCTGGCGAAAGCGAGACGCGTGCCGTCGGGTGACCACGCCGGATGCGCGTTAATGGTTGCGCCGCTCGTCAACTTCGTTTGCTTGCTGCCGTCAGCGTTCATCACGTAAACATCAATGGTCACGGGCGAATCGGGCAAACCGGACGACGGCAGGCCGGAGCCGGTCGTGAAGGAAATATTTACGGTCAAACGTGTGAAAGCGATGCGTGTTCCGTCGGGCGACCAAGCGGGACTCGTGCTCGGCGCTTTGCCGTCCGTCAATTTTGTTTGATTCGTGCCGTCGGCGTTCATCACATAGATGTCGGGCAGAACATTCGGGATTGGCGTCGAAGGCAGCGGCACAACGATAAAGCTGAACGGCGAGGGCGTTGGAGATGGCGAGCCGGATGGCGAAGGAGACGGTAACGGTGACGCAGAAAAAATCGGAAGCCCTCCACCACTGCCGAAGCTAATCGGGCTTGTCGCGACGGCAGGGATTCTGGTGAAGGCGATTTTCGCGCCGTCCGGCGACCACGCTGGCTCGCCGTCGTTAGCCGGATCATTCGTCAAGCGTTTCTGATTCGTGCCGTCGGCATTCATCACATAGATTTCAAGATTGCCGTCGCGGTTACTGCTGAAAGCGAGCTTTGTGCCGTCGGGCGACCAAGCAGGGCTGATGTTGAAGCCATCGCTCGTGAGCCGCGCGACGTTGCTGCCGTCCGGGTTCACCGTGTAAATGTTCGGCAGGCCGTCGCGGTCACTGACGAAGGCGATGCGCCCGTTGAGCTTCGGTGCGCTGGCGAGCGCCTGCGCTTCGTCTAAGGCGTAGGCAGGCAGCACTGTAATGAATGTCAAACAGGCGAGAACAAAAGCCGCACAGACAAATTGTTTGGCGACTTTACTGAAAAACTTCATGGCAATTCCTTTTGATAATTGGCAATAGAATATGTGTGGAGTGCGCACCGGCTCTTGCATTTAGCCGGAAGAAGGCTTTTACGCAAGACCGGGTCAACGCACGTAGAACAATGGCAAACGCTGAACATTCTAAAGAAATTCGGCGGCGGCTGTCAAACAATTTTAAGCGCGGCGGTCGAGTATAAACCGCGCGATGCGGCGAAGCGGCACAGTGTCTTTTTTGAGCGGGGCGAGCGCCGCGCACGCTTCATCGTAAACGCTTTTCGCGCGGGTGATGCTCGCTTCGATTCCATAGAGCGAAGCATATGTGAGCTTTTTGGCGCGCGCGTCCTTGCCGGGCGTTTTGCCCAAGTCTTCGCTTGTCGCCGTTACGTCCAAGACATCATCCGTGATTTGGAAAAGCAGGCCGAGACATTCGGCGTAACGCGTTATCGCAATCAACTCCGATTCAGTCGCGCGGGCGATAATCGCGCCGCAGCGCGCGGCGGCTGTAATCAACGCGCCTGTTTTGCGTCGATGAATCGAATCGAGTTCGTCGCCCGCCGCATCCGCGCGCACTTCATCCGTGCGGGATTTATCAAAGCCTGATTCATCTGTTCTTGATTCAAAGGCGATGTCTTGCGCTTGGCCTGCAACCATGCCAAAGGGCGTGCCGGAAGCAACCGCAAGTTCGCTGACGAGGCGCACGCGCACGGCGGGTTCGAGGCTTTCTTCTCCGGCAATAAGTTGGAAGGCGAGAGATTGCAGCGCGTCGCCCGCGAGAATCGCCGTCGTTTCATCGTAGCGTATGTGGCAGGTAGCGCGCCCGCGCCGCAAATCGTCGTCGTCCATCGCGGGCAGATCGTCGTGGATAAGCGAATACGTGTGAATCATTTCAAAGGCACACGCGGCGGCGAGCAAGTCCGCATTCTTTGCGCCGAACACACGGCCTGCGGCGATGACGAGCGCCGGGCGAAAGCGTTTGCCGCCCGCGAAGAGACTCCACCGAATCGCTTCGTGAAGCAAAGCGGGTTCGATTGTTTCAGACGGAACGAAATCATTTAGCCGCGCATCGACTTGCGCCCGCACCTCTGCGAGAAAAGCGGCAACATCGAATTCAACAGCGTCCATGTAGATTATCTTTGTGAGAGCGAATTAAAAGACGCTTTCATCACTGTCATCAATTTCTTCCGCATCGTTTATGCCGGACAAGTTCAAGTCTTCGTCGCCGGTGAAGGCATTCGTGACGGGCTGGCCTTTCGCATCGCGCATTAAAATTTCGATGCGCCGCTCGGCTTGATTAAGCCTTTCCTGACACTCGCGCGAAAGGCGCACGCCGTGCTCGAAGAGTTCGAGGCTTTGTTCGAGCGGCAGCTCGCCGCGCTCCAACTCGCGCACAATTTTTTCGAGCGCCGTCAAAGACGCCTCGAAGTTGCCGTTAGTTTCCGCGCCCTTGCCGTTTTTGGCTTCCGCTTTTTTCATTCGACTCCCCTGCTCCAATCCAAAGAGCGCCAAGAAAAACTTGCCACAGAGACGAAGCAACAGTTTTCAGTTTTCGGTTGTCAGTTTCCACTTCAGAACTTGCAGCATAGAGCTACCGCCTTATTTACTGAAAACTGTTTCCTAATCTCTGTGTCTCTGTGGCTAATTTCTTTGCGAGACACTCTAATCAAACGTTTTCCGCATCTTCAACGCGGCAATGCAAAACTCCGTGCGCCAGACGCAGGCTGACGGCATCACCGATTTCCACATCGCGCGCATCACGCAAGGCTCGCCCCGCTTCGTTTTGCGCGAGCGCGTAGCCGCGCGTGAGGACGGCGAGCGGCGACAAAGCGTCGAGCGACGCGGCGGCCACCGCCAGACGCCCGCGCTTATCATCGAGTACATCGTTTGCCGCCGCATTGCGCCGCGCAGATAAAACGGCGAGCCGCGTGTCGCCGCGAGCCACGCGCGCGCTTAATTCTGCCGGTGACAAACGACAGTTGACGGCATCGTTGCGGCGGCGCGCCGTTTCCATGCGGCGACGAATCAAAGTCTCTATTTTGTGCGCGGCTTCGTTTGTTGCCGCCTTCGCCGCGCGCAATTTTCGCTGCACTTCATCGAAGCCGTGTGACATCGCCGCTTCGTGTACGCGCGTGCGTTCGTCTGCGATGCGATAGCGCATTAACTGAAACAGATCGCGCGTGCAGCTTTCAATGTAGCCTTCGATTTCATCTTCGCGTTCGGCGACGAGTTCGGCGGCGGCAGAAGGAGTTGCGGCGCGCAAGTCTGCGGCAAAATCCGCGATGGTAAAATCCGTTTCATGGCCGACGGCGCTAATCACCGGAATAATGGAAGCGCGAATCGCACGCGCCACGCGTTCCTCATTGAACGCCCACAAATCTTCGATTGAGCCACCGCCGCGCCCGACGATAATGACATCGACTTTATCTTTTGTGCGCCCGTCGGCAATCGCCCGCGCGTGATGTTCATTCAAGAGTTCGATGGCGCGCGCAATCTCGCTTGCCGCCGTTTCGCCCTGCACGCGCGCCGGAGCAAACAGAACGTGGACGGTGCGCGTGCGGCGCGCGATGACCGTCAGTATGTCGCGTATCGCTGCGCCCGAAGGCGAAGTGACAACGCCGACGCGACGCGGCAGCACGGGCAGTTCCCGCTTCAATTCTTCGGCGAATAATCCTTCGCTTGCGAGCTTGTCGCGCAGTTGCTCGAACGCGACGCGCAGTGCGCCCGCGCCGACAGGGTCAATCGCTTCGACATCGAGTTGGTATTCGCCGCGCGGCTCGTAAACAGTCAAACGCCCGCGCGCGCGGACTTGCAAGCCGTCGGACGGGCGAAAGCGTATGCGTTTGTTCGCAGTGCGAAAGCAGGCGGCGCGAAGTTGTGCGCCTTCGTCTTTGATCGTGAAATACCAGTGACCGGAAGCGGCGTGCGCTTTGAAGTTGGAGATTTCGCCTTCGACCCAGACAGACGCGAAACGCCCTTCGAGCGTTGAGCGGACGGCGCTCGTGAGTTCGGAAACAGAAAGCGGGCGGCGCTCTCCTTCGTCGAAGAGAGACATGAGCAAGGGATGTCTCATCGTTATGGCTTTTTCCCGATTGACTTGCCGGAAAAGTTAAACGGCTCGTCGGTGTTGGAACGGAAAGCTGCCGGGAGCGCGAAGAGATTCGGCGCGACGATTTTGCGTAACATTAATTTTCACTCGCGGTAAGCAACCGAATTTTTAAGGCCGCTTAAGTTGTTTCGACGGCGCGGCGACAGGCGCGGGAGAATTGCTTTTGGCGTAATAGCCTTGCCTGTACAACAAGCGCAGTTTCTGCTTGCGCAACTCCGGGTTAACGAGTTCGATGCGCACTTGGCGAAACGCGCCGTTGAAGGTTTTGTTCGCGGGCGTGTAGGCAATGAGATATTGCGAGCGAAGCTCCTGCTCGATCTGCGCAAAGGCTGCGGTCAATTCGGCTTTGCTTTTCGGGAAGAAGGCGCGCCCGCCGGTTTTCTCCGACACGTTCAGCAAAGATTTCTCTTCGATTTTATAATTCTTTTGGTCGCCGATGCCGATTGAATAAATGGTGGTGTTGGCTTTGGTGGCGAAATCTATCAGCTCCTGTTTTTTCGTTTCGCTGTTTGTGTCGTCTCCATCTGTGACTAAAATGATGGCGCGCCGCGTTGCGTCCGGCGTCGTGAGCAGCACTTCGTTGACGGCAGCCCACGAAGCATCCCAAATATCCGTGAAGCAACGCGGATCGTCGTCAACCGGCACGGCAATATTCTTAAGGTCTTTGCATTCGGGATTATCAGCGGGCAATTCAATCTTGATGCTTTCGATGGCGCTACGCAGCAAGGTTTTATCGCCCGTCAATGATTGAACGAGCCGTGCCTGACCATTAAACGGAATCACGGCTGCTTTATCCTTCTCCGGGCGGATGACGGAATCGACGAAAGCATTTGCTGCTTCCTTTTCTTCCGGCAGCGTGCCTTCCTGCGATTTACTTATATCGACCAAAATTGCGAGCGAGAGCGGCAAATCCGTTTCGCGCTGAAAGGTGGAAACATTTTGCGGCGCGTTGTCTTCGAGGATGCGCACGTCTTCGCGGCGCAGATTCGTGATAAAGCGCTGGTCTTTATCGACGGCTGTGAAAAGTATGTTCGTTAAATTAGTGCTGACACGCACGACTTCATCATCGTCATCTTGCGGCGGCGCAGCGGTGACGGTTGTTTGCGCGCCGGACGATGTCGGCGGCGTCGGCGTAGCGCGCGGCGCAGGCATCTGTTGGAGAACAGAAGGAGACTGTGTGTTTTGCGCGCCCGCACGCAAATTCACCGCGCCGTAGAGCGCGAGTAACAAAAGCACTGCCGCCGTTGCCGCAAGCAATCGCATTGTTTTATTTGGAGTGAACATATTTGCACCGCCTGTAATCCCGACAAAGTTCGCGTCGTCGATTTGTTGATTGGTTGACTCATTGGCTCAATGATTCAATCGAAATTTATTTAACGCGCGGCGGCGCTGACCGCCGGACTCAAGCGCACGCTTGCGCCGTTGCGATTAACGCGGACGCGGACGCGCCGGTCTTGCGCATCTGCCGCGCTCGATTCGTAAGTGACGGTGTAGGAAAGGCGCAACTGCGTGACCACGTCATCGTAAGCCTTTTGCAATTCTTCGAGGCGCGTCACAGGGTAGTAAACGCCGCCCGACGCGCTCGCTAATTTGCGGCCTTCTTCGTCTGCGCGCGACGTGACGGTGAGATAGCGCGAGCGCAAGGGATCGAGCGCTGCTTCGCTGCCCGCCGCCGTCTTAGCGTTAAGGCTGCTGCCGTTTGCCGGAATCAACCCCGAAGGCACATAGACAGGATAAATGAGCGCGCCGGATTCCCTCGTCGAATCGAGCAGGCTCGGAAACGGCACAAAGGATTTGTTGTCGTCACCGTCAGACAAAATGACGATAGCCGTGCGCTCATTGCGCAGAGGCTTGAGCGTATGCACAAGTACATAAGCGAGTGCATCGTAAAGCGCGGTTGCGCCGCCCGCGTCGATCTGGTCTAGGCTCGTTGCGAGCGAGCGGCGATCCGTCGAGAAATCCGAAATTAATTGAATATCATCGCGGAAGCTGATGATGGCGATGCGATCCTGCGCGCTCGCCGTGTTGAGAAAACTGCGCCCCGCCTTGCGTATAAAATCGATGCGTTCTTCAACGCTGCCCGACACGTCCAACAGCAGCACCAAATTAAACGGCGCGCTCGCTGGCACGACGCTCAACACTTTGCGCGGCTGATTATTTTCCGTGACGGTGAAATCCGCCGCCGTCAAATCCGTCATGGCGCGCCCGCTTCGATCCGTGACCGAAGCGTTGACGCGCATCGCTTGTCCTTCGACGGGCGTTGCGACATCCACAGACGCGCGGCGCACGGCGAGCGTCGGAGCGCTTGCATCGTGCGATGGCAAGCCGCGCGTGTAGTCTGCGAAGAGACGCGGGCTGACTTTGCGTATCGCTTCGATTAAATCATCGTCGCCGCTGGCAATAATCGCCTGCGCCGCTTTGGTGAAAGGTCGTTCACGCAAATCTGCGGGAACCATCGACGGATCGACGTTAAAGAGTATGACGCCGCGCTCCGTCGAGAAACGCAATTCGATGCGCGCGTTTTGCTTCGCCTTCGCGTCGCCGAGCTTGCCGTTGAGTGTGAATTCGCCGCCCGCCTTTTCCTTTTCCCTTGCGAGTTCGACATCGCTGAAATAACGCGGACGGCTTGCCTGCCATATAAAATTGTAGCGCACGGCATCCATTGGCACGGCGGCGCGAATCGTGCCTGTAGTAGTTTCGACTTCCGCTTCCGCGACGTTGCCGATGATGTCCACCGCGCCCGCCTTCGTTACGACTTTAACGCGCGCGCGGGCAGGCACGCGAACAAACAAATCGATGCGGTTTTTTTCAGGCGCGGCAACGTCGATCTCGATAAAATCCTTTTCGGCGACGGCGCGCACGTTTTGTTCTGTGACAATCGCGCCGCTCGATTCGGCCTTAATGTAAATCTTCTTTACCGCTTCGTCGGAAGCTTCGACGGTGACGCGCCCGCTCGCGTTGCGGATCGTGACGGTGACTTTTTCGGACGCGCTCAATTCCTTTTCAAAGCTTTGCGCGCGCGCTTTCGTTCCAAGCAGGCAACAGCAGGCAACCACAACACACGCGTACATAAACTGTCTTCCGCGTGCGTTTGAAAGATGTAAAATGCTGTGCGTAAAGCTTCTGTCGAACATAGAATTCAATCTTGCCACAAGGCCGCCGGTCAAGCAACAACGGGAAACTACGGCGAATCAGCGCTCGTTCGCTTCACGAATTTTTCAGGGAGAGAAGACAGCCGCAAGAGGAAGCGCGTCGAACCATCAGTATAGAATCGGCATCCGATGCAAAGGGACTGCCGGACGCCTACAACCTTTGCTTGTTTTCCATTCCTTATAGACCAACTAGATGTATAACGATTAACGCATGACGATTAACAAAAGACACCACGCTTTTATTTGTTCGACGCTCATCGCGCTTTTTGCGTGCGCGCGGCTTCCATGCACGGCACAGACAGCAAGCCCTTCCGAGACGCGGCAACGCACCGTCAATCAATCGCCGACGCCAATGCCATCACCAACGCCGCCGATGCAGACGCGCGCGCCAATCATCACAGGCACGCAACCCGCGCCGACAACAACAACGACGGCTCCTCCTACTGCGCCCGCATTGACGGCAAGTGTTCCGGCGGCGATTCTCACGACGGGCGTAGCCATCAGCGCGGCGCAGCAGAACAGCCGCTTAAAGTTCAATCTCGATTGGTCTTTCGGAGGCCGCCAGCAGCGCGGCTGGTATCTCTACACGGCTTTAATTAATCGTGAGACCGGCACGGAAAAAGATGCGTTCACGACAGACTTTGCGTTCGCCGTCGCGCGCTGGCAAACCGCAAATAATCTCGCGGTGACGGGCGTGCTCGATGCAGACGCTTGGTATCGAATGATTGCCGTCTGGCAGGCGCGCCGCATCCAAGAGCAGGATCGCGCCGAAGCCACGCCCTCGCAACTCCTTACCGCGCCGATCATTGATTTTTATGACCCGACGCGCGCCATTGAATTATTGAAGGTGGAAAAACAAACTTATGCGGCTTATAAGCGCATGGTCGCGGCGGCGGGGCAGGACTTATCGCTTAAACTACAAATTGCGAGCAACGGCGAATTGTCGATTGCGGAAAAGCGTTTGAAGATTATTTCCTCGTTTCGCTCGAAGGATTATCAAGCACAACTGCGCCGCCAATCGCCGAACGCAGGCCGCGCCGGACTCGCCCTCAACAGCCCGCACTTCACGGGACGCGCCCTCGATCTATACGTCGGCGGCGAACCCGTCGATACGCGCGATTTCAATCGCTCGGTTCAAATCAACACGCCTGTCTATAAATGGCTCGTCAAAAACGCCGCGCGCTTCGGCTTTTATCCTTACTATTACGAGCCTTGGCACTGGGAATATATCCCGCCCGGCTCTGCCATTGTCGGCTCTCAATAAAACGTAGGATTGAATTTTATTCAGGTATCGGAAGGCTTCGGATCATCTCGCCGCATATCTAGGACTCCATAGAATAAGAGTTTTTGTATTTGCCCTGCCACTTTCCATCAACTTGGCTAAACTCATAAACTACGCCTTCTTCATAAACATACAAGATACATTTGGGACAATGGCGATAATCCAAATGTCTTACTAAATTTACTACGACTTTTGAACCGATGATTTCAAATCTATCGAAAGCCAAATAGCAATGCCGCTTATTTTCAACAACCTCAGCTTTGATTTCATCTTGATTCATAAATTCAAAATGAATGCCTTCTATTTTAGGAACAAGATTTCGGTCAAGGTTCTTGGTGGAAAGAAAAACGACCTCTTCATCACGTAAGGTTAGGGTTTGACAGTTATCTAAGATGCTCGGCTTTTTGAATGTTTCCTTCAAATCCTCTAGTCCCAGATTCAATGCGGAAGAAATTATAGCCTTCCGGTCTGCATCCGTAAGCTGCAACGTTCCTTGCCTAGTCAAAGCTGCTAAAGGATTACAGATAATGAGAAGCAACACCGACAATGCAATCATTTGTTTCATCATTTCCATTTTCCTAGAGCATCAGAAAGTAGCCAAACGACCTTTAAGCAATTGTCCGTGAGCGTGCGGCGGGGCGTTTTTTCACCGGCGGCTTTTTCGTCGCTTGCCCGACGATGGGTTGCAGGCTGCCGTCGGTTAAGGCGCGTCCGGCCTCGATGCTTTTGACGCTGACGGCGAACTCTTCTTTCGCGTTCGGGCGCGCCAGCATTTTTTCCAGCGTCTCATTGCTCAATTTCGATGAGTTGATGCCGCTGCTGTCGATTTCCTCGCGCAGATTTTCCGTAGTGTTCGTGCCGCGTCCGTAAACATCCGGGTAAATGTGCAGCACGCCCGCTTCGATAACCTGCGTGTCGTAATCGATTTCGACTGGCACAATCGGATCGAGCGGCGCGTCAAGAGTTTTGAAAGTGCGCTTCGCCGTTTCGATTTGCTTTTCGGTGACGGGCAAAGCGCGCGCGGCGACAATCTTTTCCGCGAGGTCGTACAAGTCCGCGCGCAGCATACGCACGCAGCCGTGCGATACGAGATTGCCGAGGTCTGTCTGCTTCGCCGCCTGATGAATCAAATAGCCGCCGCCGAGCGGAATCTTCATTTTGCCGAGCGGGTTGCGCGGGTCGCTCGCCTTGATGATGTCGCCGGGATTCACGCCCTTGTGCTCTGCCACCCAATCGCTGTCGGGCGGAATCCACGCGGGATTCCAGATCACTGCCGTCGCATCACGATTGCCCACCACGAGCGGAAACTCTTTTTGCCCGACGCCGATTTGATACGTCTTCACTTCTTTGTTGTTCTGCCAGAGCGTCAAACGAAAGGCAGGGATGTTGACGGTAATCCTGATGTCCGGCTGTCCGGCTTCGAGCGCGGCCTTTTCAATGCGCCCGCCCGTAAATTTATCCGAGCGCGCCGATTCGTGTTTCGGATTTTGATTAATCGTCTGTGCATAGGACATGAATGCGCATGACGATATGAATAATAATGCGACCACAATGATGATTGATTTTCTTACTTGAATACTCAATTTTGTTTCTCCGCCTTTCTCACAAACCCGCGCCTTTGTCGCCGCCTAAGTTATACGGCAAACTCCGGCGCGTGCAACAACGCTATTGATTGGTGCTCACAAAGTTCAAATGGTTGTCTTTAACGAATGTTCGGGAACGGAATAGATAAAGAAAACGCTGCCTTATTTTTTTCATCAGGAAGATTGATGTGAAAGCAGGATCAAGGAGTTTCCACATAATAGCTTTCGCGTCCGTGAACGATGTATTCGGGATGATTGCGTATCTCTATGTGGACTTTGCGAAGGCGTCCGTCGCGCGCTTTGTTCGTCGGGTAATAGCCGATGATGTAGCGGTGGTCTATGTCTGCGAGAATGCGCGCGTAGATGTCCTTCGCCTGTTCCGGTTTTTCGAGAAACGATGTGAAGCCGCCCGTTAAATCGGCAACGTGCGCGGCAGCTTCCTGTCCCTTCACCCAAAAGTCTGCGAAGTGCATCATCATCGTTTGTTTCATCATCGCAAGGCGCGCGGAAGTAACTGCGTCGTTTTGTTTTGATGTCGCGTTTGTATCCGCAGGCGGCGGCAGGCGGCGATGGCCTTCCCACATGTCAGGATATTTTTCCTGCGCGCGGCGGCTTTTCTCGTTCATCAGTCGCACGCGTTCGGCAGTTTCTTCGGGCGAAAGACCGATTAATTTATCGCTCGGAATAACCGTGTAAATTTTCACGCGCGACTTTTCCGCTGCCGCATAAACGTCTGCCATGCTATAGCTTTTTTGCTGCGGCTGCGCGCGTTGAATGAAAGCGTTTCCGCCGAGCCGTTCCACTTCATCGCCGTCGGTTTGAAAAATAATAACCGGCAATTCCTTTTTGCCGGTTAATTCGCGCAAGGTTGCGAGCAGCGCGCTGAATTGCAAACGGCTTTGTTGCATAAATAGGGTTTTGTGCCCATATATTGTGGAAGACCCGTCAAATTTCAGACCCGAAACCGCAATATATAGATTTATGCAACAACGCCATTGCAAACTGCGGCTGTGAAAGCCGTTGATCGATAGCTTCTTCAAGGAATCGAGCGCTTCTTTTAATTGCTTTTTGTTCTTCGTGAAATCAACGACGAGTTGAACGTCGTCCGTCACGATTGCCATTTCGTCTGTGAGCGTGAGTTGATTGACGAGTTTTTTGGCAGCTTCGATGCTCGCGTCTAGGTACGGCAGTTGGCTCTGGCTGCGATCCAGAATGAGGACGATGGAGCGCGGCAGGCACGCAGTATCGTCTGCGAGCGTACTAATCTGTTGCGGGTGTCCGTCTTCCGCGACGACAAAGCCATCTTTGCCGAGTCCCGTGATGAAGCGCCTGCCGCCCGCGTCCGTGACCGATATATCCGAGACGGCCAGAAGCGTTTCCACTCTGATCGCATCACCGGATCGAGCGCCGTTTTCGTCCGGCTTCTCATCCGACGTTTCATTTGCCGCGCCGCCGTTTTGTTTGGCTGCGTCCGCGTTGTTTCGCTTGAGGCTTGAGCCGAATGCTTTTTGCCGCGCAGTCTTTTCGGTGACGGATTGCGCATTGCCCGTCGGCGGCAGCATTGCGCAGGCAAAGGCGACGAAAAACGCGAAGAATAACAAGCCGTGTTTTGTAAATTTTTTCATGACGGCAACCTCAAATTCAGTGGGCGGCGGTTCGAGTTAATCGACACTGTGAAGGCGCGTGCGCGGTTCAATTTTAGAGTCCGGGCTTAGATGTGAACCAGAAAAGAAGCGCCTGCCCGATGCCGAGCAGGAAACCGAGCGCCGCGCCGAAGATTTCGATAGTCTTCAAGTGTTGCTGCGCGACGGAGAGAACGAGTTCTTCCAATTTCTCGACAGGGTATTCGGAAACTTTGTTGCGGACGATGCCGCCGATGTCGAACTCCGCGATGGCCTGCGGAAGGCGCGCGCGGGCGGCAGCGGTGATTTGTTCCGTCAACATCGCGGAAGCATTTTCGACGGCGTGCGGCGGCAGTTTATCCGAGAGGCGTCCGACGGGCGCGACCAGCAACCGTTCGATCTGCGTGCTCAAGACAGCGTTGATAGTGCGCGCCGTTTCTTCGCGCGCGAGCACAGAGAGCAAGCCTTTTGTCAGAAAGCTTTTCAGGCGCGCGGCGGATTCGGGATTGAGGTGCTGCAATAATGCACGCAAGGTGTGCGGGCGAACGCGCATCAGTGCGTCCGTCGCGTAGGCGGAAACGGTCTTGGCGAGTTCCGGGCTGCGCGCGATGTGGACGATGCGCATAGAGATTTGATCCTTGATTAACTCCAGCTTATCGGGCGCAATCTGGCCGACGATTTCGTTGATCGGGCGCGCGAGCACGTTGTCAATCGTCGAATCGAGAAAGCGCTCGGCTTCCTGCGCGAAGGCTTCGCCGCGCAAGAATTCTTCGACGCGCGTCGGCAAAGTATTGTTCACCATCTCGTCAACTTCGTTATGAATGCGCTCGCGCGAGACGAAGATTTTTTTGAAGAACGAAAGCTGTCCGTAATAATCATCGACTTCGCGTTTGATGAGCGCGCCGATTTGCGTGCGCGTGTTCGGGTTCGTCGCAATGCCTGCGAGATGCTGCACGATGGGCGGCACTTGCGCGTCGATGCGCTCCTTGATAATGGCGACGGTGTGCGTCGTGAACATTTCGGCGAGCGTCGCGTTGCTTGCCGTTAATTCTTCGAGACGCGCGCCGACGAAATCTCTGATCTTTTTTTCAAATCCCGCTTCGGTGACAAGATTGCGAAAACGGTTTTCGAGAAAGCCCAGCACCTGCTCGAAGGTTTCTTCGTCGAGCACATCCGAAATTCGCCGCGCAAGTATTTCGTCAACGCGCCGGTCAACGAATGACAGAACGGCGGCGCTCGTTTCCTCACTCTTCAAAATTTCCGCGATGTATTCGGCAACGCGCAGTTGCAAAGCGCTGATCGCATCCAGCACGGGGGCGCGCGCCACCGCAGGCAAGGCTTCGATCAAAGACGGATACGAAGCGTTCAGCAAATCTTGTGTGTAGCCGCCGACGAAGCTTTCAACTTTGCCTTTGAAAAAGTTCGTGTCAAAGAGCGCGCTTACCACAGTGTCCTGCGACACGAGTTCGTTGCCGACGGCGTTGCCGATTGTTTGCGCGAGGCGCTCGCGGTGGCGCGGAATCATGCCCTGCGGCCAAACCGTGATGCCGAAAAGTTTGACGGGATAACGCGGGCGAAAAAGCATACGGATCGCCAGCCACGCCGCGCCGTAGCCGTGAAACGTGGCGACGATCACGAAGCCGATGGCGAGCAGCAATTTGTATGTCTGGTCGTCGATGGCAGCAAACTCCTGTCAGATAAACGCATAACTAAAAGTGTGAACCGATACTACGAATGCTAAACGCAGCCGCCGGAGCAGGTCAACACTTTTTCACGCGCGCGATTCTTTGGTCTTCAACCCACACAACGAACGCGCACCTTGTGCCAAGCGTTGTTCATGTAGCCTTTGAAATTCCATATGTGGCGCGCGTGTTCGGGCTGCGTGTTGGCCGCCGAATCCAGCGCGCGAACGATGATTTCGCTTTCGCCCGGCGGCATCTCTAAAGTCGCTTCCCACAAACACCACGCCCACGACGGACGATCTTCCGGCAGCGTCGCCAGCGTCCACGTCTCGCCATTATCAATCGAGACATCCACGCGTTCGATGCGCCGGTCTCCGCCCGCCATCGCGTAGCCTTGCACTTGGACGCGCCCTGCTGGAATCTCTTCGTTTTGTTGCGGGCGACAAATGACGGCGTTTAAGGATTGCTCGCCGAGCATCAAGCCTTGCGACCAATCGACGTTTGCGGCATTCGTCTGCGGCGGAAAAAGTTTATAGGCGTGTGCCTGAAAATAGTTATCCGAAGGTTTCGCTTGCAACGTGATTTCGGAAAGCCACTTAACGCTTCGCGCGCCGATGTAACCCGGCACGACGACGCGCAAGGGAAATCCGTGCGTGGGCGCAAGCGGCTCATCGTTCATTTCGTAAGCGAGCAAGACTTCCGCGCGCAAGGCTTTATCGAGCGGGATCGAGCCGCCGAAGCCGAATCGCTTGCCCTGCCTTTCGACTTCATCGAGTCCCTTGAACGCGACATGATGGGCTTCGCCTGTAAAATTTGCCGCCATCAGAATTTCGCGCAGAGGCGCGCCCGTCCAGACCGCATTGCTGATCGCTTCCGCGCCCCAAGGAAGTTCGCCGGGAGTTTCAGCAACCTGTGCCAATTCGTCGCGCCGGTTGCCCGCGCATTGCAAAGTTGCCGTCACAGTTCTGCGCGGAAAGTTTTGCTTGATGTCAGCGAGCGTCCATTGCAGCGGCGTCTTCGTCATGCCATCAACATTTAAGCGGTAATTCGCTTCATCTATCTCCGGCACGGGCGCGTGATTGCGCACGAAGAAAAGTTCCTGCGGGGTGATGAAATTTTCGCGCAGCAACTGAAGCGGTGCTCCGGCATTGAAAGGCGTTTCTTCGCGCACGATCAGCGACGGATGCTTATTATTAATCTTCAATGGCGTTGCCTTCCTTTACTGGAAACTACTGATGACAATGACGCGCATATCTTATTCATGCGAACGAAGCATGTCTATCGAGAATTCTTTGCGCGCCACGGATTTGCGAACGCGCGCCGATTGCTTTTGCGCTCTCCGGCGGAAAGTGATAAAAGATTGCGCAGATTAACTTGAATTTTGAAATGGAGATTTGCCGTATGCGTTCCTTTGTTTCTTGGCTCACTGCCGCGACGATCTTTTCATTGCTCGTCGTGTTGTTCGGATGCAGCGCGGCAACCGTGAAAAGCGACACCACCGCCGCCGCCAACAATCAGCAGCAACAACCAATTCCGCGCACATCGCCCGCCGGAGACGGAGCCGCGCGCATCACCGTCGCAGACTTGCGCGAAGCGCTCGATAAAGGCACGGCCTACGTTGTCGATGTGCGCACGGACGATCAATACAAGTCAGGGCATATCAAAGGCGCAGTCCACATCCCGGAGACGGACATCGCCGCGCGCGCGAGTGAATTGCCGCGCGACAAAACGATTGTCACATATTGTTCTTGACCCGCCGAACACACCAGCGCCCGTGCGGTGCTCGAACTCAAAGACAAAAACATCACCAATGCGGCTGCCCTCGTCGGCGGCTACGACGGATGGAAAACGGCAGGGCTTCCGATAGAGCCTGCGAAATAAACTCAAGCTAAAGCAAACGATGAGCGGCAAGATAGAACATTCTATCCTGCCGCTCATATCATTTATGAATTCGGTGTGTCTTGATGAAAAGCGCGCCGCTTTTATTTTAAGCTGTAAGAGACTTGCACGATCCCGCTGTCGTATGTCTTGCAATCGAGCAGTTTCAGATCGGTTTGCCGGTGCGAGCCGCGAAATAACGGAAGCCCTTCGCCGAGAATAATCGGATGAACTGTCAAAATAAACTCGTCTATCAAACGCTCGTTCATAAAGGATTCGATCAACTCGCCGCCGCCCATCAACCAAATATCCTTTCCCTTCGATTGTTTCAACGACTCGATAAAACTTCGGATGTCGCCTGAAACAAACTCGAAATTTTTATCCGCACTGTTTTTCAGCGTGCGAGAGAAAACACAGTTCTTTATTCCTTTGTAAGACGGCGCGCCTCCGAGACCGAGCGCCACGTCGTAGGTTTTGCGCCCGAACAAAATCGTATCAATCGATTTATGGAACGCCGTCATTCCATAGTCGGCATCCATAAAGAGCCAGTCAACGCTGCCATCAGGCCGCGCGATAAAACCATCCAGACTGTCGGCGATAAAAAGTTTTACCTTGCGCATATTATAGCGAGTTGAATTCACGAATGGTAAGAGGGACGGTAATCTACGTTCAAGTGAACGTTTACGATTTAGATAATTTATCCCAGAGCCGTCCAATGGCTGTGCCGCAGAAATACAGGAGTGCGCAATTGAACAATATGGCGATTAACAAACCATAGATTGTTGAGGAAAGGAACGACGGCAAAACCAAATTCCAAGGAATAATTAGATAGCCTAAGATGATGCAATCTTCGCCGCGACAAGTAGCCCACAGAGACAAAAATATAAGTAGATAAACCAACACGCATGTCACACCGAGTTTGGATAGCTTCATAGCTTGTAAATCGACAAGGAGAGTTGGTAATCCTTGCTTCAAGGCGCAACCAACATCAAAAAACCTAATGTGTGACTCTTTTTAAGCCGAGACCAGACCATCAAGGTCTAATGGGTCACGACCAAGTCGTAGATTCAAAAAGACCATCACTGTATGAGCCAAGACTTTGCGAATCAAACGATGTTGAA
>JBPCOJ010000128.1:0-10431 GCA_051000345.1 Pyrinomonadaceae bacterium
TGGCAGAGTACTTCGGGTACTTGAGGCGCGAGCCGGATGAGGAAGGATACAACTTCTGGTTGAACGTGCTGAACAACAGAGTGCCGAACAACTACCGTTCGATGGTGTGCGCGTTCAGCAACAGTGCGGAGTATCAGGACAGGTTCAGTTCCATCAGAACGAAGACGGACTCGATTTGCAGCGATGCCGGTAAGTAAGCCTTAACCCGATGCGCAACCTTTGCGGCGTGCATGCTTTATAAATCCTGCACGCCGTAAACGAACTCCAACACGATTAACATTTCCATAGACCGCCGCCTGTTCGGGTTAAGAGCATGGGGCGGTCTGTTTTTGTGCGATGTAAAGCAAATAAATAATCACTTGTCGGTGAGTTTGTTTTTGGCGCGGCCTACGGATAATAGTCACGATGATTATCGTTCGGCGGCATCCGGGTGCGAGCTAAATCTGTGTGCTGGAATCATTAACGCCGTGTCGCCTCAAGCATTGGTTGACATCCGCGCAGAGTGCAACATATAGTATGTGCTGCCTACTTTAGGCTCTAGGGACTGCGCTTTTTGGTTTTCGCCGCTCCCTTTGTCGCTGCACTTTTCGGGTTTTCAAAGAGACGCATGTTCAGACTTCAACGCTTAGAAATCACGGGCTTCAAATCCTTCGCAGACCACACGGAACTCGTCTTTACGGGCGACGGCATTACGGCGGTTGTCGGCCCCAACGGGTGCGGCAAATCCAACGTCGCAGATGCCATTAGCTGGGTCTTGGGCGAGCAGCGCGCGAAGCAATTGCGCGGCGCGGAAATGAAGGACGTAATCTTTCAAGGCTCGCGCAATCGTCAACCGGGCGGCATGGCGGAAGTCGTGCTTCACATGGTGCGCGTCGAAGCGCCCGAACTCGAACACGATGAGGATATAGAGGACATAGATTCCACGCTCGAAGAAATAGACGAGCACGCCGTTCACATCGAAGCTGAAAACCACGCGCCCGCAAATGCCGCCGGAATCAGCGCCGCCGCAGAAGAATCCAACGGGCAATCCAATAACGGGCAATCCGGCAATGATGCGGCAATCGCCGACACTATCGAAGCAGAAGCGCAAACTGCGGATGCTATAACTGCCGATGCTGCAACTGTCGAGGCTGTGACTGCCGACGGCGGCGCGGTTGTTGTTTCTTCCGGCGACGATGGGGCGACGAAAAAGAATCAAGGCAAGCGGCACTGGCGTCCGAGCCGTCTGGCGCTCGAATTTGCGCCGGGCGAATCCGTTGCCGTCACGCGCCGCCTTTATCGTTCCGGCGAAAGCGAATATCTGCTGAACGGGCGCGCTTGCCGACTTCGTGACATACAGGATTTGTTTTCCGGCACGGGACTCTCCGGCGCGCACTACGCGATTATCGAGCAGGGGCGCATCGGTCAGATTCTGTCCGCGAAGCCGATGGATCGCCGCACGCTTATCGAAGAAGCGGCGGGCATCACAAAGTTTCGCGTGCGCCAACGCGCCGCCGAAGCACGCCTCGAATCCGCGCGCGCTAATCTCTCTCGCGTCAACGACATCGTTTCCGAAATCGAAAGACAGGCGGGTAGCCTGCGTCGTCAGGCCGCCAAAGCGCGCCGCTATCGACAACTGCGCGAAGAATTGCGCGAGTTGCTGCGCCGTGTTTATGTTGCCGAAGAACGCTCGCTTTCCGCGCTCATCGAAGAAACGCGAACACGGTTGCAGGAAACAGGCGACGAAGAGCGGCGCATCAACGAAGAGTTGGCGACGGGTGAAGAAGCAGCGCGCCATGCGACGCAGTCCGCGCGCGATGTCGAAGAAGAATTGACGGAACGACGCGCCGCCGCGCACGACGCAGCCTTGCAGCGTGATCGCCGCCAGCGCGAATACGCGTATCAACAGGAACAGATTGCCGCTCTGGAGAGACGCCGCGCCGACGTTGAAAACGAAATCAAAGCAGTACAGTCGCGGCTCGAAAGCGTTGAGGCCGACACGGAACGTCTGCGCGAACATGAAGGAACAGAACGCGCCGCATCCGAAGCGAGCGCCATTGCCTTGCGCGAAGCCGAAGCCGCTTACAACGAACAACTCGCGCGGGTTGCGTTGGCTGAAACGGAAATCGAAACAGCCCGCGCGGGACTTCTGACACACACAGCAATGTCCGAGCGCTTGATGGAGATTGGTCGTCAGCTCGATGCGACGCTCGAACGCCTCGCGCAGCAGGCGGAAACCTACGCGCGCGAAGGCGAACGCGCCGCCGCCGCACACAGCGAACGCGCCGCCGAAGCCGAGACATTAAACGCCGAAATCGAAACCTCGCGCCAGCGTCTCGCGGCGATGATCTCCGAGCGCGAGGCAGCGATTGCCGAAGTCACGCAGGCACGGGAAGCCGCGCGCGCACACGAAGCGGAACATACGCGCGTTCGTGATGAAGCGGCGCGCACGCGTCACCGTCTCGATACTTTAACGGAACTCGACGCGCAGCACGCGCATTATTCTCTCGCAGTGCAGCGTCTCTTCGCCGAAGATAGCAGCGCGCCCGCAGAGTTTCATTCCGTCGCCACGCTCGCCGACGTATTGCAGGTCGAACCGCAGTGGGAACGCGCCGTCGAAGGCATTTTCGGAAACTTTTTGCAGACGGTGATTGTGCCGACGCCCGCCGATGCGCTGCGCGCCGCCGAATGGTTGCGCGCAAACGATTCGGGACGCGCCAGCTTTCTCGTCGCGGGCTTGCACGGCGGAAGCGGCGAGACAGACGATCCGGCATCCTCGTCGTCCTTGAATAACAACAGCGCAAGAAGTAGTAGTGGTGGTGGTAGTGCTGCGACGGCCTTTGCAGATGCGGGCGATAATCTGGAAGACGTGCGCGTGCGCGACATCTTAAACGCGCCGCGCGAGCTTCTCACGGTGATGAACCGCACGCTCGCCGAAAAAATGGAAGCGCGGTTGAGCACAGACCTCGATCACGCGATGTCCATGTCGCTTGCGACGAACGAAATGTACGTCACGCTCGAAGGCGATTGGGTGCAGCACGGTCAACTCGTCAATGCGGGTGATGCGCGCGCGCTCGAAGAAGGCGCGGGGCTACTTGCCTTCAAACGCGAATTGCGCGAATTGGAAACAAGCGTCGTCGAACTCGAAAACGAATCGGCAATCACGGAAAAAGCTGCCGCCGAAGCGCGCGCGCGCACAAGCGAACTAGAGGATGTCGTCGTCTCGCTCAACGAAGTCATCGGGCGCGAAGAACGCGACGCGATGGCGCGTGAACTAAACGCCGCGCAGCTTGCGCAGGAAATCGAACGCGCCGCGCGCCACGTCCGCATCGTGGGCGAAGACGCCGCGCGCCTTGCCGAAGAGCAGCGTGAAGTCGAAGACAAACGCCACACCGCTTTGACTGAAGCGCAAACGGCGGAAGCCGCGCGCGTCGCTTCCGCAGAAGCCGTGACGAACGCGACAACTCACTTGGCGAACAGGCGTCGTGAAGCCGAAATTGAAAACGAAAGGCTCGGCGAACAACGCGCCGCCGCCGCCGCCGCCGCCGAACGCCGCCGTGCCGCTTCCGCCGAATTGAAACGCCTAGAAGCAGAGCAGTTCGATCTGAATGCGCGTATGGAGCGCCACGCTGCGGAAGTCGCATCGATTGCCGCGCGCCTCGAAGAATTGCGAAATTCGATGGGCGAAATCGAGGGCAGCGCCGAGTCGGAAGAAGAGATAGCGCAGGAAGCGGAAGAGGTTGCAAACATCGCCGCGCAATTAACCAAAGCGCGTGAAAGAGCCGATGCGCTCGCGCTTGAATTGGCGGAATTGAATCGCCGCGCCGCCGCAACGCGCGACGCACGCGCAAGCTTGGAAGTGCAGCGCGCCGAAAGCACCGCGCGTCTCGTCTACGTGCGCGAAGCGTGCATGTCGGAACTAAATCAATCGCTCGAAGAACTCACCCGCGCAGAAGATGTTGTTGTTGCTGTTACTGACGATGCGGCGGCAACAAAAGAAACTTTCTTCGATCTCGAAGCATCGCGCGCGCAAGTGGAAGAGATGCGGGCGCGTGTCGAAGGCTTCGGCGCGGTCAACATGATGGCGCTCGAAGAACTCGCGGAGGCAGAGGAGCGCTTGCAGTTTCTGACAACGCAGCGGCAGGATATTACGGATGCCGTCGTGTCAACCGAAGAAGCTTTGCGCGAAATTAAACGCCGTTCGCGCGAGCGTTTCCGTCAAGCCTTTGAAGCGATCAACACTAATTTCGGTGAACTGTTTCAGGAGCTTTTCGGCGGCGGGCGCGGCGAGATGAGTTTGATCGACGCCGAAGATGTTTTAGAATCAGGCATCGACTTAATCGCGCAGCCGCCCGGCAAGCGTTTGCAAAGTGTGCTGCTTTTATCCGGCGGCGAAAAGGCGATGGCGGCGCTCGCCCTTGTGCTCGCAATTTTCCGCTTTCGCCCGTCGCCCTTTTGCTTGCTCGACGAAGTGGACGCGCCTTTGGATGAAGCCAACGTCGGGCGCTTCACGAGCAAAATCGCGGAGATGGCGGCGCGCACACAGTTTATCGTTATCACGCATAATAAGCGCACGATGGAAATGGCGCGCGCGCTGTACGGCGTAACGATGCAAGAGGTCGGCGTCTCGAAACTCGTCTCGGTGAAATTTGAATGATCGAAAGAAATAAATTGTTTCTACGTTTAACTTTCGCCGCGCTGCTTATTACGAGCGCGGTGTTTCATGTCGCGGCGCAGAATAAAACATTCGCCAAAGACAGCACATGCGAGCCGCCGACGCTGTCTTTGAAAAAGGCGAACACGAAGGATGCGGCAAGCGCCACCGCATACGTTTACGAATTCACGCAACCGAATTTTTACATCAGCCACATCCGAATCGAGCACGACGCCGCAGGACGCGGCAAACTCTCTTTTAATCGCAAGGGACTCGACGAGCCGCTTGTCGAAAATTTACAGCTATCGGAAACCGCGCGCGCGCGCATCATCGGGCTGTGGGACGCGCTCGGTTTTCTCGACTCCGGCGCGAGCTATCAATCCGAAAAAGAGTTTCCGCATTTAGGCACGATGCGTCTTTGCATGAAGCAGGGCGAACGCGAACGCGCGGCGGAATTTAATTGGACGAATGACCGCAATGCCTTTGCGCTCGTCAATGAATATCGCCGCGCCGCAGATCAAACGATGTTCGTCTTCGATATTAATCTCGCGCGCGAACACGAACCGCTCGACGCGCCGAAACTACTCGATCAACTCGATTCGCTTTACAGCAAAAACGGCCTTTCCGATCCGCAGCAGCTCGTCACCCTTCTACGCGACCTCAACACGGACGAACGCATCCCGCTCATCGCGCGCAACCACGCCGCGCGCATCATCAAAAAAATCGAACAGAAGAGCGCGAAGCCTTAAAACTACCAGTGCTGTGTCAGATTAGTTTTTTGAATTGCCACTAGCCTCAGCTAGTGGATCAGTTAAGCTTATAGATGATCGGCATTAGCCGAAAGGTTCGGCTAATGCCGATCAAGCTGTGCTACTTCCATCCACTAACTTTAGTTAGTGGCAACTGATTAAATCCAATACCTTTTCTTCGATAAGCTTGCAGAATTCCACCGCCCGATTCTCCGCCCAATATTGATCTTCGTTTAGCCCGCCGATTGAAAGAAAACCGACGTGGCCTCCGCGCGGCGGCGCAAGCAAAATCACATACGGATTATTTGCGATGGACGAATCGCGGAACGAGCAAAAGGGAATAAACGGATCGTCTTCGGCGTGTATGATGAGCGTCGGCGTTTTGATAAAGCGTATCAGCGGCAGTGCGCTCGCACGCGCGTAATAATCGGCAGCGCCCGAATAGCCGCCGTCCGGCGCAGTATAGCGTTCGTCGAATGAGCGTAGCGTGCGAAGAGCGTGGATATTCCGAGTGTCGTAAAGCTGCGGGTAAAGCTTTTGTTTGCGGCGCAGGCGGCGGCGCAAACTGCGCATAAATCTGTACTGGTAAATTCTGTTCGCGCCTACTTCAATCGCGTCGGCGCAGGCGCTTAAATCAATCGAGGGCGAGACGGCGCAGATGCCTCGAATCTCCGGCGGCATATGTTCGGACTGCTCGCCCGCGAATTTCAAAACGATATTTCCGCTCAAGGAAAATCCCGCGAGAAAAATGCTTGTCAACTTCTCTCGTTCGATTAGCTCACGCGCGACTGCCGCGATGTCCGCGCTCAAGCCGCTGTTGTAAAGCGTTTCGGTGAGATGTTCCGTGTTGCCGCAATTACGCAGATTGAGGCGCACGACGTTGAATCCGGCGGCATAAGCCTTCGCCGCTGTGCCGATCATGTAATGCGAATCGCTGGAGCCTTCAAGCCCGTGCGAGAGCAAGATTGTCGGATGATTCGTGCGCGGATTTTGCCAGCGGCAGCGCGCGAGCAGGCGCACTCCTTCAGCGACATCGAAGAAACGCGTTTCGTCTCGTTGCAGCACGCGCGTATCGAAACGGCGCGGGCGCAAGTGAGAGACGATGGTCTGCGCATGTCCGCTCGCAAACAGCGCGTGAGGCTTGAATGGCTTTTGCTCAAGCACGCGCCTGACGTGCTGAAGTAAATTTGTCGCGCGCGCTTCTTCTATCAAGATATTCTGCCAGCCAGCCTTGTTCGATATTCAAATGAATTCAACGGATTCAAACAAAACGCGTCGGCTCCGCCGGTTGCGGATCGCCAGCGGGCATCGGCGTGCTGCCCGGCTCGCGCACGGGCGAAACGGGATCGCTGCCGGGCGGAAGCGGCGCGGGTTGCGGCTGCGCCGGATCGGGTTGCGCGGGATCATGCGGGTGCGTCGGCGGCGTCAAGGGTTCTTCCGCAGGCACGCCCGGATCGGCGGGCTGCGGCGGGTCTGTGTTCGGATTGCGGCTCATTTTATAGTCTCCTAAAAATTTGAATTGGAAAAAGGAAACACTCGCGGACTTGTGCCGGACAAAACGTTCCAAACACAAAACGCGTGCGCTTGCTTCAGCGTGTTGCTGCGCTTTGCGTCGCGCGCTGCATGTCTGCGATGACAAAGCGAATCATGCAATAGTCTATGTGTGCGGGCAACTCGTCGCGCAGTGGCCTTAATCGCTCCATGCCGAGACGTGCGATGACAGCTTCGATCAACGCGCGGTCAGCGTGCGTGACGAAGCGGCTGATGTCAACTTCATGTCCCAACAGTATGCAGTCCGCGAGATGCTTTTCGATTGTCATCCCCGTTAATCCACGCCGCTTGCCGATTTCTTCGATTGAAAGGCCTTCGCGGTAAAGCGCGTATGTTTCGTCAAGCGTGCCGGTAGCTTGCGCCGACGATTTCGGCGCGCCCGATGAAGCGTATGCGGTAGTGCTGGCTTTGTTTACGAAAGTCGTTTGCGGCAAGGCGAGTTCGATTGTCGCGCGCTCGCGCATGACATCTGCGCCGAGTTCCGTGATGGCAACAGTCGGGTATGCGCCGCTCGTGACTTTGAGGCATCCGGCGGCGACAAGCGCATCTATGTAGGAACTGATTTCGTCCTGTGTCATGTTGCTCAGGATGCCGTAGGTTGAAAGGCGTTCGAGTTTGAATTGGAGCACGGCTTTGGCGCGCGAGCCGCGCAGCGTTCCTGCCAAAAGATTTTTACCGAAGCGCCCATTCATGCGCGTCGCACAGGATAAAATTTTGCGGACGGTAAGGGTTTCATCTGCTTCCAGAGGACGCGCCGCAGTGACGCTCAACGTGTGATCGCCCGCAGCCTGTGCGCTCGATTCCGCCGCTTCGCGCTCGTGTCGAAGTCGCGCCGCGTTGTTTAATTCATCTTCGAGGTCGAGGCCGACGGGCGCGTGCTGTTTGATGAAGCCGTCGAGTCTGGTCGGCGGATCGAGCGGCACGAAATTGCCGTGCGTGTTTTTGCCGTGTGCGCTTGTGCCGGATGCGCCTGCGGATTGCTTCGCGCAGTTGGCGCAAGTGCCGCACGCCGCGCTGTGATTCGAGTCGCCGAAGTAATCGAGTATAAAGGCGCGATAGCAATTCTCCGTGTAGCAAAAGCTAATCATTTCGCGCAGCTTGCGTTGTTCGAGCGCGGCGCGGCGCGCGATGTCCTGCGGCTGTATGCGCAAAGAGCGCGCGGGGTGTTCGTCGAGCATCAAAACGCCGCGCGTGCGTTTCGCTGGTGTGTAAGAAATGATGCCGGACGAAGCGAGTTGCGCGAGCGCGCGACGCACTGCCGCGAGGTCGAGTCCCATCGTTTCACTGAAATCCGCAACGTCTAATTCGGCATCACTGCGTTCGTTTACGCCGTAGCCGCCGAGCAGCCCGAAGAGAGTCTGGCGCGCTTTGGTTTCACGCGCGCCCGCCGATTCGCGCGCTTTGTGCGGCGGCATCAAGAGACGTATGGCGGCGCGATTTTCGCTTGCCGCGCCGCGTTCGATGTGGCCTGCTTTTTCGAGGATGATGAGCGCGGATTGAACGGCCATTTCGTTGCGCACACTTGCGCGCGCGGCAATCTCTTTTGTCGAAAGCTCTATGCGTTTTTGGTTCGTGCCGACGAGCGCTTGATAGACGCTGGTGATGATGTCAGGCGGCGGATACGAGCCTTCGATAAAGTAATCCTGCGTGCGTTTGTCCGCGTAGTTAAAGAGCAAGGCGCAAGTGGAAGGCAGTCCGTCACGTCCGGCGCGCCCGATTTCTTGATAATAAGCTTCCATCGAGCCGGGCATCTGGTAGTGCGTGACAAAGCGTATGTCGGGTTTATCAATGCCCATGCCGAAGGCGTTGGTGGCGACGATCATTTGCGCCTGCCCGGACATGAAAGCATCCTGCGCGCGCGCGCGTGCCGCGTCTTCCATGCCCGCGTGATACGCGACGACGTTCAGGCCAGCATCATGCAGGCGCGTGGCGACTTGTTCGACGGCCTTGCGCGTTGATGTATAAATGATGCCGGAGCCGTTCGTATAGCGCGCGGCTAAGGCTTTCGTGTGTGCGATTTTCTCCCGCTCTTTTTGCGTATGAACGATTTTGATCGAAAGATTCGGGCGGTCAAAACCGCTAACGAAGGCGAGCGGCGAGCGAAGCCCTAATTGCTCGCTGATGTCGGAGCGAACGTCGGGCGTGGCGGTTGCGGTCAGCGCGATGATTTGCGGGCGTCCGATTGCTTCGACGGTTTGTTTCAGGCGTAGATAGTCGGGACGAAAATCATGCCCCCATTGCGAAACGCAGTGCGCTTCATCGACGGCGAAAAGCGAAATGTTCGCCTCACGCAATGTCTCTACGAAGTGCTGGCTGCGGAAGCGTTCGGGCGCAACGTAAACGAGTTTGTAAAGGCCTTGTCGGACGCCGTTGATGCGTGCCTTTTGTTCTTCAAAGGGAATTGAACTGTTGATGAAGGTCGCGGGAAGATTGCGCGCGTGGAGTGCGTCAACCTGATCCTTCATTAAAGCGATTAAGGGCGACACGACGACTGTGGCGCGTTCGTTCATCAACGCGGGCAGTTGATAGCACAGCGACTTGCCGCCGCCCGTCGGCATCACGACGATTGTATCGTGGCCTTCGAGCACGGCGCGGATTACTTCTTCCTGTCCGGCGCGGAAACTCTTAAACCCGAAGTGTGTGTGAAGCGCTCGCAACGCTTCTTCGATTGTCGCCATTCGTGTGAGCCGTCGATTGAAGTAGAGAAACCCGATTATAACATGATGCGGCGCAGGCGTGCGCGGGCGTGCTTGAAGGAAAGCGGGCGCGGCGTTTAAGCTGATGAACGAGATGAAGAAAGACGACGAAGAAAAATGGAAGTCGCGGACAAAAAGGGATTTGATGATAGAGGTGTGGGAGCATCTCGATTGCGAATCCGTCGGCGCACGGGAGTTGGAGCAAATCGCCGCCGCCGTTAGCGGGCGATTCGGCACGGGAGCCTTGGAAACTCCTGCGGTAATCGCGCGGATTCTGGCGGACGAAGGCGCAGAACTGCGCCACGCGGAAGTGCTGGAATTGGACGTGCGCGAACGAAGCCTCGATCCTTACGACGCGATGTTCCGCAACGTCTTGAAATTTTCCACCTTCGAGCAGGCCGCAAACTCGATTAAGCAATTGGATAATCTGCGCAGGAAATTCGCCCGCGAAAAAGATCAAGCGGGCTTGCGCCGTGTACGCGAAACGGCCTTGAAGGGCAAACAGCGCGCCGAAATGATTGCGCGTAATCCGAAGGTAGAAGAGAAAAAGCGCGCCGAAAAAACGGAGATTGCGGAGTGGTTCGCGGTGTGGCTGCAAGCGCCGGAAATCTTCACGGGCTGGCTCGAACTGCGCCAACGCGCGCCGGATTTCCGCGAAAAATTTCCCGCGTAAACACGGCTTTGTTGCATAAATAGAAAATGAGCGTCACTGTCCCCACTACTGCACCACACTTAGGCCGCGACCTGATAGCTGTCGGGCATCCCCAAGTGCGTCATCCGGTTCAAGACCGCGCATCGCACC
>JBPCOJ010000016.1:0-52653 GCA_051000345.1 Pyrinomonadaceae bacterium
TCTCGTCAAACTCGTTCTTATCCAGACCAACGCGCGCGGCATGACCCAACAGGCGCGCCCAATGCTCAGACCAGAGGAACGGCTGATGATGATGGACAGCGAGCGTCGTGAAAACGCCTCGCCCGTAGAGCGAGACGGCCTCAACGCGCGCTTTCGTCACGCCCAACAGATCATTGTTATGGATGAAGCGCGAGTGCATCAAGATAAGGGATGAGGGATGAGGGATGAGGGATGAAGTGGATTGAGTAAAGGAGTCAATTGAATCAATCATTCAATCAGGCTTTGGTTCATGCATCGTCCCTCATCCCTCCTCCCTGCTGTTCAGTAGTCGTCTTTTCCGGTCAATTCATTTTCCATCCGGTCGGCGACCAGGATCACGCTTTTAATCGCCAGTCTAAGCGCTTCCGCATCGCTGTCGGCGGCGATCTGGACTGCGAACATGGTGAGATATTTACCCGAAGCCTCCTGCACGTCCACGCGCCACGCGCCGAATTTGACGGAATTGTTTTCACGCAGCAATCTGTTGGCGATGGCGGCAGAGAGCGGCCCGGCAGAGTAAAAGGCCGGAGACCAGACCTCCCTGATTTCAAGTGAAGAATACTTCTCGGTATTCGAGTTAACGAATGCAAGCTGGCTTCGGTAAGTAGTCCTTCCATTGACCACCTTCTCCATCTGATCGTTTTCGATGGTCAACCGATAGTCTTTGTCTTCCGTCAACTCGTATTTATAACCAATCTCATCAAGAGCGGCCTTGATACGTGGATCGGCCTGTCTTTTTCTGGCATTGCTGCCGACCTGCGCGAAGCTGACCTGCGCGCACAAGAAGAGACCGAACAAAATCAAGACCGCTCGCTTCATCGGGTATTCCTTATCATCTATTTAAGTTTTGCTGCCATTGAAGAAATCCAACTATCGCTCGTAAACGTCTTTGCGATGGCCAACACGGATGATTTCTATAATTAGAGACGAGGATGAAACAGTATATATAATTCGATATGAGCCTTCCCGAAGGCGATAACTATGTTCTGAGCCGACTAGCTTTCGCACTCCTACAGGATAAGGACTATCGGGTAACTGTTCGACTGCTTTCAGAATTCTGACGACCGCATCTTTCGGGAGATTCCTGAGTTCTTTGACGGCAGAATGCTTCCACTCGATTTTATATGACTCCATCTCGCTTTAGCCCGGCAATCAATTCATTGTGTGGGGTTGTGGGTTCTGTCCGCCTTTCGGCTACAGCCGCCAGGTCATTGATGTCTTCGAGAAGCTCTTGAAATTCTTTGATAGAAAGAATAACGGCGGTCTTTTCGCCAGTCTCATTGGTGATGTACTTGATATCGAGTTGGTTCAGGTCTAACATTCGCGCCTCCGCCCTTGCAGTATAGCCATAAAGATAAATCAACGCACTCTGCTCAAGCCGCAGTCATTACTTCCGCGTGGAGCTTTGACACTAACGACATGCGCCAGGCGGCTTCAAGCTCGGCGACGGGGAGACTGATAACTTCTTCACCGTCCGCTTTGATGCTCAAACGCTTGCCTCCCGTACGCCCCAGAATTGTGAACGGGCAATTCGCGCGTTGGGCGATCTCTTCTATTTGTTCGAGCGTGTCTTCACCGAAGCTGATGATGATGCGCGAGGGCGATTCGCTAAAAAGTAGCGCCTGAATGCCAAGCGTTCCCGCGAGGTCAACTTCCGCACCGATTGCTTCACGATTGAGCGATGAAAAGCAGCATTCGGCCAGAGCGATGGACAGCCCGCCGTCCGAGCAATCGTGAGCCGAGCGAAGCAAGCCGCTTTCAGCCGCGCGCAGACAGGTCGCCTGCACGCTTTTTTCAAGATCAAGATCAAGCGCGGGCACGCGCCCTTCATGGATCATCTCGCCCGTCGTTCGGCCTTCGATAGTCGCGGCATATTCGCTGATGGAAAGATCGTCATCCGTCGTTCCCAGAAGCGCGATGATGTCTCCCGCAGCTTTGAAGCCATGCTGAACGACGCGGCGCACGTCTTCGATCAGTCCGACCATGCCGATGACGGGCGTGGGCAGGATGCCGCGTCCTTCCGTCTCGTTATAGAAAGAGACATTGCCGGAGACGACAGGAGTATTAAATGCCCTGCACGCTTCAGCCATGCCGTCTATCACTTCCGAGAAAGACCACATCACTTCGGGGCGTTCTGGCGAAGCGAAGTTCAGGCAATTCGTGATGGCGATGGGTCGCGCTCCAACGCAGACGACGTTGCGTGCGGCTTCGGCGACGATGAGACGCGCACCCTCGCGCGGGTTGGCGGCGCAGTATCGCCCGTTGCCGTCCAGACACATCGCCAAGGCGCGGCGAGTCTCCTTGATTCGCACGACCGCAGCGTCCGCGCCCGGCATGACCACCGTGTTCGTCCTGACCATGTGATCGTACTGGCGATAGACCCACTCTTTCGACGCGATGTTCGGCGCGGAGACGAGACGCAGCAACGATTCATTAAGTCTGGAGTCTGGAGTCTGGAGTCTGGAGTCTGAAGACAAAGCACTGTTTTCTTGAAAGATTGGTGCGGTGGGCGGCGCGGGCTGAATGACATCCAGACCTCCGCCAACGCTGATGCCTTCATCCCTCACGCTGCTGCCCTCATCCCTGCTCTTCATCGGGCGTGTGTAAAGCGGGGCTTCGTCCGTGAGCGCGCTGACGGGAATGTCGGCCACCGTCTCGTTATTGTGAATCACGAGCATGTTGTTACCATCGCGGACTCTGCCGATGACGACCGCATCCAAATCCCACTTGCGAAAGATATCCACGACCTCGCGCTCTCTGCCTCTGTGCGCGACAATCAGCATTCGCTCCTGCGACTCCGACAGCAGCATCTCGTAAGCGGTCATTCCCTGCTCGCGCTGCGGAACGAGAGAGAGATCAAGCTCGATCCCTGTTCCGGCGCGCGCCGCCATCTCGCAAGAGGAGGAAGTCAGCCCCGCCGCGCCCATATCCTGAATGCCGGCGACCGCGCCACTCCGCATCGCTTCGAGGCAGGCTTCAAGCAAAAGTTTTTCAAGGAAAGGGTCGCCCACCTGCACAGTCGGGCGCTTCTCCAGAGCTTCTTCGTCAAACTCTGCGGAAGCCATCGTCGCACCGTGGATACCGTCGCGCCCCGTCTTCGCGCCGACGTACAAAATGGGATTGCCGATGCCAGTTGCCTTGCCGAAAAAGATTTGATCCCGGCGCACAAGGCCGAGCGCGAAAGCGTTGACCAGCGGGTTCATAGCATAATCATCATCAAACGCGACTTCGCCGCCGATGGTCGGAACGCCAAACGCATTACCGTAATGCGCGATGCCTGCGACAACGCCCGAGAGCAGACGGCGATTCCGTGTTCCGTTCTTCTCATCTTCGAGCGTCCCGAAGCGGATGGAGTTCATCGCTGCCAGAGGGCGCGCGCCCATTGTGAAGATGTCGCGCAGGATTCCACCCACACCCGTCGCCGCGCCCTGAAACGGCTCGATGAACGAAGGATGATTGTGCGATTCGACCTTGAACGCGGCGCACCACCCGTCGCCCAGATCAACGACGCCCGCGTTCTCTCCCGGCGGCACGATGACGCGCTCGCCAGTAGTCGGCAATCTCTTCAAGTGGACGCGCGAGGATTTGTACGAGCAGTGCTCGGACCACATGACGGAAAAGATGCCAAGCTCCGAATACGACGGCTCGCGATTCAGCAACTCTTTAATGCGCGCGAATTCTTCTTCTGTCAGGTTGTGTGCGGAGATTACTTCAGGAGTGATCATAAGGACAGTGACAAGTGACAAGTGACAAGTTAAAAGCAGATTCTAACTCGTCACTTGTCACTTGTCACTTGTCACTGTGTTAATTGCGCTACGAAGTTCTGCGGGCTTGATGCGCCCCATGTGTTTGAAGACGATTTGTCCCTGTGCGTTGTAGAGGTAAGTCGCGGGCAAGCCCCCACCCCATTCAGCATCAACCCACTTGATTGCGGGTTCCGGGTCAGGGACGTTCAAAAGATAGGCGGGCATCGTGGAACGCATTTGCCGCAGGAATTGCGGAACTCCTGTTTTAATCTCGCCGGATTCATCGAGCGAGACGGTGACGAACTCAAGACCGCGCGCTTTGTAATCCTTATTAATCTGGACGAGGTCTGGAAACTCTTCACGGCACGGCTCGCACCACGTCGCCCAGAAATTGACGAGCAGCGGACGCGCGGCTTGCGTGTTTATCTGCTCGCGCGCTAAAAGTTTCTTGAGTCCGGCAAGGTCTGTCTCGCGCACTGCGACGGGTTTCGCCTGCGCTGTCTGTGGAGAAACTTTGCGGGCGCGAGTCGGGCTGCGCTGTTGCTGCTGCGGCGCGGCGGCGGCGCGTGTCACAAAGAAGTATACCGCCGTCGCGCCGCCACAACAGAAGAAAAGAAGCGCGAGAAAGAGGGTGCGTTTCATGCGGGTTTAAGATGCGCGCTTGATCGAGCAGCCGAAGGCTTTGGCTTCGGTTCTGGCGACCGGCTTGCCCGCGAGTTTCGCGTTGAGTGCTTCGCGCAGATCGCTTGCGGTAATGCTTCCGGCGTTGCGCGAATTGTCTATGCGCCCGTGATAAACGAGCTTATTTCCGGCGTCGAGAAAGAAAGTTTCGGGCGTCACGTTTGCGCCGAGCATGTCCGCGACTTTGTTGCCCGCGTCTTTCAAAATCGGAAACGTCAGATTCTTTTCCGCCGCGTGGCGCTTAATATCGTCGGGCGTTTCGGCTATGTTCGAGTTGATGCCGACGACATTGATGCCGCGCGCTTTGTAATCCGCCGCGAGCTTTTCCATGCGCTCGTTGTAAGCGTTGGAAACAGGGCATTGCGTCGAAACGAAAATCAGCACAGTGCCGTTTGCGCCTTTGAGCGAAGCAAGCGAGCGCTGTGTGCCGCTCGCGGCGTCGGGCAACTTGAAATCGCCGATCACTTGACCGGCAGTAACTCCCGCCGCGACAACCGCATTGCTTTGTTGAAACGCCAAGGCAGCGGCTGAAACCGAGATTGAAACGGCGAGAAGAAGAAGCGATGCAAGAGCGTAGCGATTTTTCATTTTAAGTTATTCCTTTCAGGACTTCGGAAGAGGTTCGCAAGATTATCAGCACGCGCGCGCGGAAACAAGGCGAAGGCTCGCGCCGTCACACATCTCCCGCTCGTTCCGCCTCGCACGCTTTGCGCAGCGTGAACAGCCAGAGCATACGATTCTCCTTCGCGTCGAAAACATGGCGCGCTTCGCATACATGCCAGAAGCCCGTGTGCTGCCAGCGCCCGACGGCGAGCTTATTGAAAAGCGGCACGGCGTGGCGCGTTTCGATGGCGGCAAGCAGCGCGCGATTGCCGGGCGTCAAAGCTTGATCTCCGCGACGGCCATCGCCCGTATAATAAATTTCATTGCCCGCAGCATTCGCCTCGTCCGGGTAACAAGGGTTGATGCGCCCGAAGTCCGTCAACAATGAAATGAGCCGCCCGTTGCGCTGGTAGACGCCGTTGCGTATGCGATGCGTTTTGTTTACCTCCGCCCACGAAAGAATTTCATTCGATGAAGAATCCGGCGCGCTCATAAATCGCCTGTGTGAGATAAGAAACTGCGAATCACCGTGAACTATAAAGACAACGCCTCTTGCTCGTTTAGCTCCAGACGGCGATTGAAATAGGCATCACTTTATTGATTTGGTGTGAAAGGTATGCACTGATATTTGTCAGAGATAAGTTGATACTGTTTGCCATCGTATCTGTACAGTGAGACACTCGCCCTCCGAATGTTGACAGCGCAGAAGCCCATCGCAACCTCGCTTGCTAAATCTTTGTACCCGTTTGTCGCTCTATTCCTTACTCTTAAAACTTTATCCTCAAGAAGCAATGTATATTCGTGATTTGTCCTCTGATATATCCAATAACTGCAATTGCCGCCTGCTCCGCACCAATCCGAATGGTCAATATAGAGAAAAAACTCTTGCACTCCATCTCCATTCAGGTCATGCAACTCGTACTTCAAATTCCTATGCAGCACTTGCAAATCATCAACTGACAAACGGGAGTTGTTTTTATTATGGTTTATATCTTTGATTAGTTGTTGCACTAAATCTTTTGGGATTTTTGAGGTGACTGGTTTCGTTTTTGCAGAAAGCAGGCTCACGCTATAAAACAAACATAGAGCAACAACAAGAATCAGTTTTCTGTCCTTCATATTTCCACACCACCTATAAGGTATTCAACTAAAGGTTTGCTACGCTTAACTTTTTCATGTGCGCGCGGCGAGCGTGGCGGCGAGTGAGCTGAAGATGGCGCGCCCGTCTGATGAGCCGAGCAAGTTTTCGCAGGCGCGTTCCGGGTGCGGCATCAGTCCCATGACGTTGCGCGCTTCGTTGCAGATGCCCGCGATGGAGTGGCGCGAGCCGTTCGGGTTGGCTTCATTGCTCGTGTTTCCGTGTGCGTCCGCGTAGCGAAAAACGATGCGGTCTTCGCTCGTGAGTTGCTGAAAAATCGCGTCGTCGCAAACGTAGTTGCCTTCGGCGTGCGCGATTGGCAAACGCAAAACCGCGCCCGTCGTTAATTTATTCGTAAAGGGCGTGGCGGCAGTTTCAACCAGAACGTGCGTGTGTTCGCAAATGAAATGCAGATCGCGGTTGCGAAGCAGCGCGCCGGGCAAGAGTCCCGCTTCGCAGAGAATTTGAAAGCCGTTGCAGATGCCCAAGACGTAACCACCGCTTGCCGCGAAGTCTTTGATCGAATTCATCACGGGCGAAAAACTCGCCAGCGCTCCGGCGCGCAAGTAATCGCCGTAGGAAAAGCCGCCCGGCACAATCACTGCGTCGAACGCGCTCAAATCCGTGTCGCGGTGCCAGATGAAATCAACCGGCTGCCCGACGTGCTTCGAGACGACGTGATACGCATCGTGATCGCAATTAGAGCCGGGGAAAACAACAACGCCGAATTTCATATCTCAACCCCTAAAATCAAGCTTCAATCTCGACGTGGTAATCTTCGATGACGGGATTCGCCAAGACTTCGCGTGCCATGCGTTCAATGGCTGCACGCGCGTTTGTTTCATCGAGCGCTTCATCCAAAGCAATCTCGAAATACTTGCCCTGTCGCACGTCCGCGATGCGTTCGTAGCCAAGCGATTCGACGGCGTGCTGAATGGCCTTGCCCTGCGGATCGAGCACGCCTTGTTTTAAGGTGACGTAAACTTTAGCTTTCACTTTTCTCCAATGCTCCGTGTCAGGCCATTAAATTATTTACCGGCAGCAGATTTGTGTGGACGAAATGCTGCTTATTCTTCATTAAAAACGCGCGCGAAAATGGCGTCGATGTTTCGCAGATAAGTGTCGGGCGCAAACAGAGCGTCAATCTGTTCCGCAGACAGATAGGCGCTGATGTCCGTGTCCTCGCGCACGAGCGTTTGAAAGTCCACTGCTTCATTCCACACGCGCATGGCGTTGCGCTGCACCCATTCGTAAGCCATTTCGCGCGATGCGCCCGCGCGTGTCAGCGCGAGCAATAATTGACCGCTGAAGACGAGGCCGTTGGTTGCTCCTAAATTCTGCAACATGCGTTCGGGATACACGACTAGATTATCAATCAAAGACGCCATCTTGTGCAGCATGTAATCGAGCGCGATGGAAGCGTCGGGCAAGATGATGCGCTCGGCTGACGAATGCGAAATGTCTCGTTCATGCCAGAGCGCGACGGACTCGAGTCCCGCGACGCTGTATCCGCGCACGACACGCGCCATGCCGCAGATGCGTTCCGACAAAATAGGATTGCGCTTGTGCGGCATCGCCGACGAGCCTTTCTGACCGGCGCGGAAACGCTCCTCCGCCTCGCGCACTTCCGTGCGTTGCCAGTGCCTGATTTGCAAAGCGAATTTTTCGAGCGACGAAGCGACGATGGCAAGCGTCGTTAAATATTCGGCGTGTACGTCGCGTTGAATAATTTGCGTCGAAACAAGCGCGGGCTTGAGTCCCAAACGAGCGCAAACCTTTTCTTCAACGATTGGGTCGAGATGCGCGAATGCGCCGACTGCGCCGCTGATTTTTCCGTAAGCGACGGTTTCCATTGCCTGCATAAGCCTGCGGCGATTGCGGCGCATTTCGTCGTACCACAAAGCGAACGTCAAACCGAAGGATGTCGGCTCGGCATGAACGCCGTGCGTGCGCCCGATTTGCGGCGTGCGCTTGAACTCGAACGCGCGCCGCCGCAAAACAATTTGCAGCGCGTCGATTTTCTGCAACAGCAATTCGCACGCATCACGCAAGCTCAAGGCGAGCGCCGTATCGACAACATCCGAAGACGTGAGGCCATAATGAACGAAACGCGACGCGTCGCCGATTGATTCCGCGAGGGCGGTGGTAAACGCGATTACATCATGGTCAGTCGTTTTCTCGATTTCGTTGATGCGCTCGATTGTGAAACGCGCGCGGGTCTTGATCTGCTGAAGCGCGTCAAGCGGTATAACGTTCATTTCCGCGTGGACTTCGCAGACGGCGATTTCGACATCGAGCCACTTCTGAAACTTGCTTTGTTCAGACCATAGCGCGCCCATTTCGGGCAATGTGTAGCGTGGAATCATAAAAACAGTATTCAGAAGTCAGGAGATAGAAGTCAGAATGAAGAAGCATTAAAAATCATAAGGTAAGGCCTGTGCCTTACGAGCGTTTTCTTGCAGGACGCGAGGCGCGCGTTGCCTTCACATACTTTTCAATCTCCGGGCGCAGGCTTTCGTCTAATTGAATGCCCTTGACGAAATCGCGTTGCGCGTCAGCGTCTTTGTTTTGTTGTAGAAGTATCATACCGCGATTGGCATAAGCGCGCGCGAAATTTTCGTTGAGTTCGATGGCGCGCGTGTAATCCGCAAGAGCGCTTTTATAGTCGAGCAAATCTTCGTAAGCCGCGCCGCGATTGTAATATGCGTCGGCGAGCGGCATGGCTTCGACGGCTTTCGTGTAATCGGCAATCGCTTCCTTCGTTTTGTTGAGTGCGCGATAAACGTTGCCGCGATTATTGTAAGCGATGGCCTGCGGTTTGATCTCGATGCTGCGTGAAAAATCCGCGAGCGCGGCTTGATAATTTTCCTGCGTGAGATAGGCGAGGCCGCGATTGTAATAGCCTTCGTCGCTTTCGGGACGGTAACGAATCGCTTCCGTGAAATCGGCGACTGCGCCGCTTAAATCGCCTTTGGTCATGCGCGCGTTGGCGCGATTATTGTAGGCATCCGGGTAATAAGGATCGAGTTCGAGGGCGCGTGTGTAATCGGCAATCGCTCCGTCTATATCGCCCGCCGCCTGTCGCTCGATGCCTTTGCCGTAAGCTTCTTCGGCAAGCGCTTGATTCTTCGCCAGCGCGTTGCTGCCCTTTAATGGCTGCGCCTTCTTTTTGTCTTGAGCGGCAATTTTCATCGCCGCTGCTAACATAATAGTCAATATCAACAAACAGGTGATTGTTCGTTTCATTCTTAGCTCCTTGAGGGAAATAATTTGTTGTCTTTCGGCGCTCTCTTAACCTTATTATAGCTCAATCCAAGGTGTCGGCTCTTTGGGGAACGAGAGCGTGATTTGCGTCGTTGTTTGAAAAAGCGGGGCGCGCTCGCGCAGGGCTGACTCGGCGGAGATCTGCGCGAGATACGGATTGTTGGCGCGTTGCGAAAGATGCGCGAGCACGATATGCGCGGCTGTGCCGTCGAAGCCGTCGCGCAGCCAATCAGCGATGTCTTCATTCGAGAGATGACCGTTGCGCGACATGATGCGCTGCTTTAATTCCCAGTGGTAAACGTCGCAGGCTTTGAGCATGTCGCGGCTGTGATTGGATTCGATGATGATCGCCGCGCAGTTGCGAAGTTGTTCGGCGATTAAGGTTGTGATGTGGCCGAAATCGAGGACGGTGGCGACGCGCACTCCGTCGTGCGTGGCTGTGAAGCCGAAATTGTCTGCGGCGTCGTGCGGCACTGTGAAGGGATGAAAATCAATCGCGCCGATTTTGAAGTTGCGGCTCGATTCGATTTCTTCGATGGGTATGCTGCGCAAGGCGTCTGTGCGTTTGCGCGGCTCATCGTCTGAAACGTTGCGGCGCTCGCGTATGTAAGCTTCACGCGTCGCGGCGGAAACATAAACGGGGCATGGCAAGCTTTTCAGCAGCACGCGCAATCCGCCGCCGTGATCGCCATGCTCATGCGTCAGAATCACGCCGCTCAAGCGCGATATGTCTTCGCCGACGAGCGCGAGCCGTCTGGCAATCTCGCGCGCGCTCAAGCCTGCATCAACCAGCACGCGCGTTTCGCCCGCAACAATCAGAATCGCATTGCCGGTTGAGCCGCTGCCTAAAACGGTGATTCGCATAACCTACAAAAACTCTTTATGTTCTGTGTCTCTTATCGACGCGCATGAAATAAAGCGCGTTCGGCGACGCGCGGCAGATCAATCACAACAAAGTAATCGGTGGGATATACCGCTGCTTCGCCTGCTTCATCAATGACCTTTAAGAGATCATCGGCGAGCACCGTTACTTGATAAATTTTTCTGGGTTCTAAAAGTTCCGGGTCGTCTGTATTGATGCAAATGGCAAACTGCTTGCGCGTGCGGCGGCGTGGCGTGCGCTCTGAAGGATAATGAAACTCGCGCGACGGTTTCATCTCTCCGCGATGAATCGCGCCCATCTGCTGAATGCTTTCGACAAGTTCATCGAAAAGTTCTTTTTTCATATCAGCGCCTCGTCAAGGAATCGCCGCAAAGCTTTGATTTCCTGCCTCGTCAAATCGCCCTTCACGCTTTTGGCGTAAACGGAAAGCATATAGATAAGGCTCTCCTCTGTCACCCAATAATAAATAACACGAAGGCCGCCGCTCTTGCCGCGCCCTCGTGCCGCCCAACGTATTTTACGAAGACCGCCGCTGCCTTTAATGATGTCGCCTAAATCCGGCGTTTCGATTAACGTCGCTTGCAGGCGGCTATATTCATCGTCCGTTAAAAGTTCGCGGATGCGTCGCGTAAAAATAATGGTTTCGATGAATTCCATTTTTCTCGCCTTGCTTATATCTCCAAACGCGCGCGGTCAGCTTTGAAGCCGTTTAGGTCGCCGAGTACGCCGAGCGCGAGTGCGTCGGATTTGAAGTTGGCCTGCGCGATTCGCTGCAAGTCTTCGGGCGTCACGGCCTGTATACGTGCGATGACTTCGTCGGGAGAGATGCGGCGTCCGTGAATTATTTCTTGCCGCGCGAGACTTCCGGCGCGCGCGCTCGATGATTCGAGGCCGAGCAGAATACTGGAAACGGATTGGTCTTTGACGAGTTGCAATTCATCATCGCTGACGCTTTCCCTTGTCGCGCGGCGCATCTCATGCAGCGAAAGATCGATTACTTCGTCGAGTTGATCCGGCGAAGTTCCGGCGTAGATTGTGAAAACGCCCGTGTCGGAAAAACCGCTCGAACCTGCGCCGACGGAATACGCGAGGCCGCGTTCTTCGCGCACGCTTTGCCAGAGACGGCTGGATGTGCCGCCGCCGATAATCGACGCCAGCAGGCTCGCCGCGTAACGTTCTTCGCTGCGCGCGGAGGGCCACGGCGCAGCGATAATTAAATGCGCTTGCTCGAGTTCTTTTTTGCGCTCGATTAAAATCGGCGCGGCGTGCGCGGGCGGCGTCGTGATGGTGTGGCTCTGCGAATCGTCGTCGTCGGATTGATTGTGCGAAGCCTTGCCCGCTTGATCGTCAAGCGCATCTTCCGTGAAAATGCGCGCGGCGAGTTCGACCAGATGCGTGTGCTCGACGTTGCCAGCGGCGGCGATGACGAGATTGTGCGGCGCGTATTCGCGTTTGTGATAATCAACGGTGCTGTCACGGTTAAAGGACGAGACGGTTTCGGCAGTGCCTTCGATGGGACGTCCCAAAGGATGATTCGGAAAGTAAGCGGCGTTGAAGAGTTCGCCCAAGTATTCGTCGGGTGTATCTTCGACCATCTTCATTTCTTCGATGATGACACGCTGTTCGCGCGCCAAATCCTCGCTGTCGAAGCGCGGGCAAGCGAGCATGTCCGCGAGCAAATCGAAAGCCTGCGCGAACGCCGTATCGACAACCTTAATCGCAAAGCCCGTGATTTCGTGCGTCGTGTAAGCGTCCAGATGTCCGCCGAGACGATCCGATTCGATGGCGATGTCGAGTGCCGTGCGCCGCTTTGTGCCTTTGAAGACGGCGTGCTCTATGAAGTGGCAAATGCCGTTCTGCCTTGTCGTTTCGTGGCGTGAGCCGCGTCTGACCCAGATGCCGAGAGTGACGGAACGCAGTCCCGGCATATATTCGGTTAAAATCGTTAGCCCGTTCGGCAGCTTCGTTGATTGAATGTGATCTGTCATATATGTCTTAAGAACCTGTGAGCCGCCGCTAACATTTAGAAAACAGCGTGCGAAGGCGGCGTAACGAAACATCGTAACATGCAGGAAAACGGCGGGCAAAGCAGCGGCGCGCGGCGGTAGTGTCCGGCATGGTCGGGCGTCGCCGGATTGTTACATTCCGGTGAACTCGCGTGCTTGACAGTTTCCACGCATTGGCGGAAAATAACAGCCTCTCTAGTGTGTCTTCCCGAACGGGCATCACCTCGCGGAATGTGTTTTCGCAGCGCGACGTGCATTTCATATAACGACTCAACAATTAGTAGCCGCGCGGCTACGGTAAACGCAGGAATCTGCTGGACGCTTCGTCTACAATTATGAAATGCGCGACGCTGCGGGAGGTTTGGCGGCAATGAAAAAAGCTTTACTCGTTTGTTCGGCGCTGTTTGTCGTCTGTGCTGTGAATACGCCGCAGACTTTCGCGCGCGGCGGTGGCGGCAGCAATAAAAAAAGCGGCAGCGCTTCACGCGCGCGCGCCTTCGGCACGATCACAGGGTCTGTGCGCGATGCGGGAGGCAACCCGCTTGCCGGAGCCATCGTGTCCCTGATTCGTGACGGCGCGAATCAAGTCGTGCGGCAAACACGCAGCGGGCAGGACGGCGGCTTTAGCGAGAAGATTGCTCCCGGACGTTACAACATGCGCGCCATCGCCGACGGATTTCAGGAAGTGCTGTTTTCTTCGGTGCAGGTTCGCGCCTCTGATGAACTCGTTTACCGCTTTAATCTGGAGCCAATCGGCACAGGCCGCAGCGCGCCGGAACAACGCAAAGACCGCGACGACGCGAAATGGATTATCCGCGCCGCGCAAAGCCGCCGCTCGGTTTTTCAAATGCGCGACGGCGATTCGGAAACAGTGGCAATCGCCCGCCGCGCCGAAGAAGAAAAAGCTGCCGACGACGGAGACGCTGCCGCAGAGATTTCCGACGGCGCGACAGTCGATACAATCAACACAGTCGATAAAGACGCCGCGAAGGACAAATCGAAATCGCGTATGCAGGGCGTGGTGGAAACCTACATCGGTTCGACTAATGCGACGAATTCTTTCGGGTCGAATTACGCGGGCTTGAATTTTGCTTTCGCCGAGCCTGTCAACGAACGCCTCGATCTGATTTTAAGCGGGCAAACAGGCACGAGCGCGTTTGCGCCGCAGCGTCTGGAAGGCACGCTGCTGTTACGCACGGCGGACGCACGCCATCGCTTGAGTTTGCGCGCGGGTGGAATGCGCGTCGCCACGATTACAGTGCCGAATAACGAAAGCGATGCGTCGAAAGCAAACAACGCTTCAGGGTCGCCTCACGATCAAATGTTCGGGCAAAGGCTCGGGCAGATTTCCATGCGTGCGATTGATGAATGGGTAGCGCGCGATGGCGTGGTCGTCGTGCTCGGTTTCGATTATTCGCGTTTTGTCGGGGCCTCGCAGTCACAGTCGATTAGCCCGCGTTTGGGCGTGCAGTATGACGCCGACGCACGCACGCGACTTCATGCCGCGTATGCTCCGGGCGCGGACGATGATGCGGCGACGATGAGCGCGGCAAAATTTGAAGACGGCGAGATTGTCTTTAAGCAAGCGACTGCCAAGCCCGTTGCTCTCGGGCGTCATAATCGCGCAACGAAGATGGAGCGTAGCCGTCGCATGGAGTTTGGCGTCGAAAGAATTTTGGACAATTCATCGAGCGTCGAAGCGACTGCCTTTTTCGATACGACGACTAATCGCGGCGTCGGTTTGATGAGCCTGCCTTTATCCGCCTTTGCTAGCGACGCTAACGCTGAAATTACGAGCATTGCCGATCAGCAAGGCGCGGCGCGCGGCGTGCGCGTCGTTTATGCGCGCCGCCTCAATAAAATTATCAGCACTTCCGCCGGATATTCCTTCGGGCGCGGGCAGAAGCTTTCGCCGAATGGTTTGACGAATCCCGCGGGTGTTTTCAGCAACGGATTTTTCCAGAGCGCCGCAGTGCAGATGATTGCGGATTTGGGAACAGGCACGCGCGTGCAAACTGTTTTTCGTTTTTCGCCGCGCGCGACAGTGTTTGCGATTGATCCGTTCGCCGGACGCCTCGCGGTTTACGATCCGTCCTTGAGCGTCGTCGTGACGCAAGGATTGCCGACCTTCGGCTTGCCTGTGCGCGCCGAAGCAATTCTCGATGCGCGTAATCTACTCGACACACAGCCATCCGCCGATGATGCGGACGCGCGCGTGCAAATCGGGACAGCTTTGCGCCGGTCAGTGCGCGGCGGCGTGTCCGTGCGTTTCTAAATTTTTCCAAGCGCCGAAGGCATTTCTCGCGTGCAGCGGCGTTGGCGGCAGTAAGTTCTATTAAGTGAGTTCCCTGTAAGTGAGTCCCCTGTGCGACACGCGTCATGTTTTTTGCGGCGTGCCAGCGCAGGGGATTCGTTATCTTCACAAACCGACGCGATGCGCTCCTTGCTCCAAAATCTCGGACACATACGAAAACTCGGATGCTTTTAAGCTTGCGCTTAATGTTACGAAACACGGCGAATGCCTTGCACGGACTGATTGTTTTTGAGAAATAGCTTGTCAGGCGCGCGATGTGTGCGGTATTGCGAAGCATGGCAAGCATCCGCAGCGAAAGGCTTGCCGGTTGAAGCATTGGAACATCGCTTGCATTGCTCTTCTAATTGCAAGTGTACCTTGAAGGAAAGGTGTTGACGCGAGAAATGAAAAGCGCTGTGCTGACAACGCAAACGTGGGTGCTGCTGATTGCGGCCTCGCTGCTCGTTGCCCTCGGCGCGCTCAATCTTTCGCTGCGGCTTTCACATCAATCGCCGCCCACCGACGGCATCACATGGGTAGAAAAGCACCGACACATCGTTGTGCGTTCTATTGATCCGAATTCGACAACGGGCAGCGCCGGAATTCAAGGGATGTTGCCAGGCGATTATCTTATTGCCATTAAGGAAGGCGGCGGAATATTTGCTCAAGTTGAGCGCGTTGCGGACGTGCAAATCTATCTTGAGCGGGCAGGCGTCGGTGGCCGTCTAACATATCTTATTGAGCGACCTTCAAATCCAGAAGGAGCACGTGACTATACTCCAGATATTTACTTAGATGCGGTACCGTCTTGGACGCCACGAGCGATTTACCTTAACCTCATCGGCCTTATATATCTTTTCGTTGGCTTCTTCGTCTTGTTCAAGCAGGGCGGACGCGCGCCGTATGCCTTGCACTTCGCCGCTTTGTGTCTCGCCGCCTTTGTCTTTCATTTTTATCACCCGGTAGGAACCTACGAAGGTCTGGATAAATTGATCGCGCTGCTCGACGATGCGGCGATGATTTTATTTGCGCCGCTGCTTATTCACCTGTGCGCGATTTATCCTGTCCGCTATCATTTGTCGAACGAGCGAAAGCAATTGGCTCTGCTTCTTTACGCGCCTGCCGCCGTGCTGCTCGCGCTGACAGCGATTATTTATTATCCGCCGCCGCATCTGCCCGCGCTTTCGACAAACTTCGTCGGCGCAGTTTTCAAAGCTGTCTTCATACATTTCTGGCTGGCGCTCATCGCGGGCGCGTGCCTGCTTGTGAGCACGTTTGTGCGCAGCGGTTCGACGGTTGTGCGCCAGCAACTCAAGTGGGTCGTGTGGGGATCGATGCTCGCCATCACGCCGTTCTCCTTGCTCTACGCCGTTGGCTATGTGTTCGACACGGGCGCGGATTCTTGGTGGACGGATGTTGCCGTGCTGCCGCTCGTTTTGATTCCGCTGACCTTCGGCAATTCCGTCGTGCGTTACCGTTTGATGGACGTGGACATTGTCGTGCGCCGCGCCGCCGTGTATGCGTTGACGACGATTGCGATTGCCTTGATGTGCGGCGCGGTGGTTTACGAAGCGGGCTTGTATGCGATGGGCAGTGAGGCGGGCGGCGAAATTACTTTGCGCGTCGTCGTCTCCATTATCGCAATGACGGCGATTGTCTCGATTGCCGCTCCGATTAAAACTTTTCTGCAACGCCGCACGGATCGAATTTTTTACGGCGAGCGATATGATCTGCGCAACGGCCTGCAAGACTTCGGGCGCACGCTTTCAGCTACAACCGCCCTCGATCCCTTGCTCGATGCACTGGTCAGCCGCTTGCAGCAAGTGCTCGGCGTTGAGCGCATCGCAATTTTTATCGAAGACAAAAATGCCAGCGCCGGATACCGCGTCGCGCGCGCGGCAGGGTTGTCGGCTGCGATGATCGTGCCGCCGGACTTCCGCGAAATGATTCGCACGCGCTCTGCGGAAACAGGCATTGTGCGCGCAGACGATTTAGACCTCGTTCCGCAAACGACGAATTTCGTGCGCCGCGCTTTGCATTATTATGTGCCGTGCGTCGTGCGCGGGCGAATGGTCGCGGTGATCGGCCTCGGACGCTCGGCTGACGGCGCGCTCTTGTCGAGCGAGGATGTGGAAATCCTGCGCACAGTGTCCGGCTATGTCGCCGTGGCGATTGAGAACAGTTTGCTTTATCAAGAGCAACAGGAACGCGCCGCAGAACTAGAACTGCTCAAAGAGTTCAACGAATCCATTGTCGAGTCCATTAACATCGGTTTGCTTGCTGTTGATTTGGACGGGCGCGTGACGCGCTGCAATTCCGCGCTCGAAGAAATGCTCGGCGTCCGGCGCGACGAAGCGATTGGACAACGCGTCGAAGAATTATTCGCCGAAGATTTCAGCGAAACTTTGCAGCAGGCGCTCGGCGATTCGCGCTGGCACATCACGGAACTTCGCCATATCTACAAACTACACACGGCGCGGCGTGACGGCACGCGCTCGCTTGTCTTGAACATCGCGCTTGCGCCGCTTCGCGCGGATTCTTCGGGGCGCACCGGCGCGCTCGTCGTTCTCGAAGACGTGACGCTTTATGTGCAGCGCGAAATACAGTTGCAGCAGCGCGATAAATTATCGTCCATCGGTTTGCTCGCGGCAGGCGTCGCGCACGAAGTCAACACTCCTTTAACGGGCGTTTCATCCTACACGCAAATGCTTTTGGGCATGTTGCCGGAAACCGATCCGAAGCACGCACTGTTATTGAAAGTGCGCCGCCAGACGGAACGCGCCGCAGGCATCGTCAATAACCTGCTCAACTTTTCGCGCACCGGCGGCGCAACGGAGTTTACGGAGATAGACGTCCATCGCGTGCTCGACGACACGCTGCAACTTCTCGAACCGCAACTGCGCCACAGCCGGATTGAAATTGTGCGTGAGTACGATGCGGAGCTGCCGCGCGCCTTCGGCAACGCCGGAAAATTGCAGCAAGTCTTTACGAATTTGATTCTGAACGCGCGTGATGCCATTGTCGAAAGCGGGCAGGTTCATCTTCGCACGCTGGAGAACCGCGCGGACAATAGCCTCTTGATCGAAGTCGCGGATACGGGCATAGGCATCGCGCCGGAAAACGTCTCGAAGATTTACGATCCCTTCTTTACGACGAAAGGCGTCGGGCGCGGCACAGGCTTAGGCCTCGCCGTTTCCTACGGAATCGTGCAGGAACACTCCGGCCATATCTCCGTCGAAAGCGCGCCGGGACGCGGCACGAGCTTTCGCATCAAGTTGCCTGCCGCCGCACAGCATGCCCAGCACAGCACGCGCCTGCAAGCCGCCAGCGATTGATTAAAAGCCGCCGCCTGAACAAAGCCTTATGCAACGCAAGCGCGGGACATCGCCTTGCGTTTTTTTTGTTTTGCCTTTCTAATTTTGAACGTCAGTTTTAGCATCCAAAGAAATAAAAGCAGCCGCTGAAAGCACAAGAAAAAGTATGGCAAAAAAGGGTTCCGTGCTCGTCGTCGATGACGAAGAGATAATGCGCGACGTGCTTGAAACGTTGCTCTCCGCCGAAGGCTATCGCGTCGATCTGGCGAAGACAGGCGAAGAGGGTTTAGAGGCTTACGGGAGGCGCGCTTACGATGTCGTGCTGCTCGATGTTTCGATGCCCGGCATGGGCGGCTTGCGCGCGCTCGAAGAGTTTTTGAAGATGGATGCGGAAGCCGTCGTGCTGATGATTACGGCCTACGCGACGTTCGACACGGCTGTTTCCGCGTGGGACAAAGGCGCTGCCGGATGTATTCGCAAGCCTTTTCAGAACGAGCAGATTACATCGCAGGTCGCCGCCGGAATCAAGCGCCGCCGCAAGGAAGAAGAGCGGCAGACTTTGCGGCGCGCGATGAGCCGCGCGGTTGATCGCGGCGCAATGGTCGGGCGCTCCGAGACGATGCAAGTGGTTTTCCGGCTTGTCGATCAAGTCGCGCCCGCGCGCTCGACTGTGCTCGTGACGGGCGAATCGGGAACCGGCAAGGAACTCATCGCGCGCGCCATTCACGAATCGAGCCCGCGCGCCAAGAATCCTTTCGTTACCGTCAACTCTTCCAACATTCCGAGCGAGCTTTTGGAATCCGAACTCTTCGGCCACACGCGCGGCGCATTCACGGGCGCTGTCGCCGCTAAAAAGGGTTTGTTTGAAGTTGCCGACGGCGGCTCGATTTTCTTGGACGAAATCGGCGACATTCCGCCGGAAACGCAAGTAAAACTTTTGCGCGTCATACAGGAAAGAGAATTCACGCCGCTCGGCGACACCACGCCGCGACGCGTTGACGTGCGCATCATCGCCGCGACCAACGTCGATTTGAAGGACGCCGTCAAGCAGGGAACATTCCGCGAAGATTTGTATTACAGATTGTCCGTCGTCCCGATTGAACTCCCGCCCCTGCGTGACCGGCGCGAAGACACGCTGCCGCTCGCGCAATTCTTCATACGCAAATTCAACGAAGAAAACGGGCGCAAGATTACCGAATCAATCGCGCCGGACGTGCTGGCCCTGCTCGAAAATTATTCGTGGCCGGGCAACGTGCGCGAACTCGAAAACGCCATCGAGCGCGCCGTCGTGATTGCACCCGGCGACGAAATCACGCGCGACTGTTTGCGCAAGGAAATCAGCGATCCGCAAACCACGCGCGCCGCCCTGCGCGAAACCGAAAGCGGGCTGATGTCAATAGATTTGGGACGCGGCATCAATTTCTACGACGAAGTCCGCCGCTTTGAAATAGACCTCATCCGCCGCGCCCTACATCAAACAGGCGGCCACCAATCCCGCGCCGCCCGTCTCTTAGGCATGAACGCAACAACGCTTAATTCCAAGATCAAAACGTATAATATCTAATCGGGCGCTTATGTGTTGTGGTACGGGAGAATTGTCTTGGGATAGGCTGATAAATTTATGGTGATATTAACCAAAATGATAACAAACTTCTTTCTCTCGCTTTTTCTATTTTGCGGCTTTGTTGTTTCCTCAAACTCAGCCGTCAAAGCCGACAACGCTTCTGTTGAAAGTGCGCGAGCCGTTCTTACGCAGCTTGCCGAATTAAGCAAAAAACAGGCACTTCAAACAAAAGCGGCGCAAAGGCTGTTGGCGGGAGAAATGCTGAAGTTGAAAATCTCGTCGTTCGGTAAGTTGACCGATGCGCCTGACAAAGTGTTGCTGTTAGAGAAAAATGAAGCCGTCGGGCGATTCCAATTGTTCGGCGAGAACAATCAAGTCACAGATGTTTATCTTTACTTGCAGTATAACAATGGCTGGAGAGTCAGCGCCGTTCGCCTGTTAGCTTTAACCGGCATAATTGAACAAGTGTATTTCGGATTAAAGGCTAAACCGAACCTGACGGAAGAAGAAAGGGGCTTGCTTGCCAATTCCAAGCTCGTGCTCGCGCCGGACAAAGAGCTAAAAGCATGGTTTACAGAAAATCGTAATTTGCTTGATAAGCTTTGCTCTGTGTTGCGCGCAAAGAAAAACAGCGCAGCGTTTTATGTGAGCCGCGATGATAAGCAATTTCCTGAAGCAGCAGAATTGTTGCGAAAGTTGAATTTGAGTACGGCAAGCGTCGAAACAAACGGCAACATAGAAATTGTAATCGGCGGTGTAACAGATAACACTGTCGGCTTTATTTACTCATCACCGAAAACTCCGCCCAAAATAAGCCCATCGTCATACATTTGGGTTGAAGAAGTGGCAACGACTTGGTATTTATTTCGCACAACTTAGAAATGAGAAGACACAACATAACGAGCCTTCAAGTTGCCGCTGAGGAAAAGCTTTCTCGACTTGACAGAAACCGTCTGGCGAAAGAGTGCGCGAAGCTAAACAAATCTTTTGAGCAATCGCTCGCAGATGAAGGTCTTACTTCTGAGGTCGAAGAATGGCTTGCATACTGAAATGCGATATTTGTCGAGCTATTATTGATCCGTTTATTCATCACCTTTAAGTAGCAAGGACGGTTTCGACGCGGTTGCGGCCTTTGGCTTTGGCGTGGTAGAGGGCGATGTCGGCGCGTGCGATCATGTCGTTGCCGGATTCTGTTTCGGCGAGCATCGCGGCTCCGGCGCTTAAGGTTAAATTGAACGCGCGCGCGTTGCTGTCGCCGAAGGTGCGCGAGGCAGCGGTTTCGCGGATTTTTTCGGCGAGGGCGATAGCGCCGTCGAGATTTGTTTCCGGCAGCAGCACGAGAAATTCTTCGCCGCCGTAGCGACACGTCGTGTCAGAGCGGCGAACGGCTTCGATCAGGATTTCCGCTATTTGTTGAAGCGCTATATCGCCCGCCGGATGTCCATATGTATCGTTAATTGATTTGAAATTGTCTAGGTCGATCATCAAGCATGAGAGCGGACGCCCGTAGCGTTGCGCTTCGGCGTACTCGCGCGGCATTACGCGCTGCAATCCGTAGCGATTAAGCAAGCCCGTCAGCGCGTCCGTGACGGCGCTCTCTAAAGCAAGTTCGGCATCGGCTCTGGCTTCCACAACCGTCGAGCGCAGATGATCCTGTTCACGCTTGATGCGCATTGCGACATCGACGCGCGCGAGTAGTTCTTCGGCATTGAATGGCTTGCTGATGTAATCGTTGGCGCCCATGCTCAGGCCGTTGACTTTGACATCGGTTTCGTCGCGCGCCGAAAGAAAAATCACGGGAATGTCGCGCGTCGCTTCGTCTGCCTTGATGACGCGGCAGGCTTCGAGGCCGTCCATGACGGGCATCATCACATCCAGGAGTATAAGATCGGGCATCGTCTCGCGCGTTTTATCGACGGCTTCGCGTCCGTCGCGCGCAGTGATGACGGTGTAGCCGGTGCGCTCTAGGCGACGCCGTAGCAAAGAACGATTGGACGGCTCGTCGTCTGCCACAAGAATCGTCATAGGCTTTTGCGTTTGCTCATCCATAATTGAAAATTCGTTTTGAAATTTCTTGACTGAGTATCATAGTATGCGTGTCGTCTCTTTACGAGAGCGAGTATCTTAAAGCAGATTTGCGTGTCGCGGCAAACGAAAGAAATTTGTGTTAATCCTTTGCGGCGCGTGTAAGCGAAGTTTGAAGCAAGCGTGGAAGAAAGGCGAAGGAGCTTCTGATGCGAAGACGCGAAGGCGACGGATGCCCTATGACGGGGGCGCTGCAAATCGTCGGCGACAAATGGACGCTGCTCGTCGTGCGCGACCTTGTTAATGGAGCCAAGCGCACCACAGAACTTTTGAACGGCTTGCATCCGATCAGCAGCCGCACGCTCGCCGGACGTCTCCGCGATATGCAGCGCGATGCGCTGATCGAACGCATGGATTACGGCGGCAGCCCGCCGCACGTCGAATACAAACTGACGCAGCGCGGAAGACTTCTTTTGCCGCTGCTCGACACGCTGAAAACTCTCGGCGAACATCTAGGCTGTAACGCGTGCGAAGACCGCCGTCAGCACACAGGCGTTTACTGCGACGTCTGCCCTAGAAGCGAACAAACACACCAAACGAACATCGCGCCGTCATCCGCGCGCCGCGAGCCGGACGATTCGATTATTTTGTTGTAGAAGAACAAGCGAATTTTAACTTCAGTTCACCGCTGCGCCGGTTTCTTCAGGTTGATTGGAGATAACCTCGCCGTCGGGCATGGTGATTGTTTTTCTGTCGGCGGAAACATGCTCGCCTTCGAGCGTGACTTCTTCGCCATCGGGCAATTCGACGGGCAAGCTGTCTAGGAAACGCTCGGCGTCGATTGCGGCCATGCAACCCGTTCCGGCGGCGCTCACGGCCTGACGATAAACGGAATCCTGCACGTCGCCACACGCAAAGACACCAGGAATATTCGTCGCCATTGTGCGCCCTGCGGTTTTGAGATAGCCGACTTCGTCCATGTCAAGTTGGTCTTTGAAAAGGTCTGTGTTCGGCTTGTGGCCGATGGCGATAAAGACGCCTTCGCAAGGAAATTGGCGTTCTTCGCCCGTGACGGTATCGCGCAAACGCACGCCCGTCACGCCTGTTTCCGGCGAACCCAAAACTTCCTCGACTCCCGTATTCCAGATAAAATCTATCTTGTCGTTATTGAAAGCTTTTTCCTGCATGATCTTCGACGCGCGCAGCTGATGCTGATCGCGACGGTGAACGACCGTCACGCGCGAAGCATAGCGCGTGAGAAAAGTTGCTTCTTCCATCGCCGTATCGCCGCCGCCGACGACGACAATCGGCTTGCCTTTGAAAAAGAATCCGTCGCACGTCGCGCAGGCCGAAACGCCGTAGCCGCCCAAGCCTTCCGGCGCGGGCGCTTCGCCGGGAATGCCGAGCCATTTGGCAGATGCGCCGGAAGCGATGATAAGCGTTTCGGCACGGATGGTGTGCTCTTCCGTGTGAAGCGTAAAGGGTCGCTTGCTCAAGTCAACGTCATTGATCCAGCTTGTCAAAAACTCCGTTCCGAAGCGCTTCGCTTGCTCACGAAATTCTTCCATCAACTCCGGCCCTTGAATGCCTTTGGAAAAGCCCGGATAGTTTTCGACTTCCGTCGTGATAGTTAGTTGACCGCCGGGTTGCGGCCCTTCGATGAGCAGCGGTTTTAAGTCGGCGCGCGCCGCATAGATGGCCGCCGTCAATCCGGCGGGGCCGCTGCCGATAATCACCACGTCTCTGTGCAAAGTATCTTTCGTCATACGAATTAAAAGTCTCCTTGAGGCGGCGCGCGGCATTGTGAATTTTTACGCGCCGCGCGCACAAACGGTATAGCCTTTTCGCTTGTGCGTATAGTATAACTACTCTCGCAAAAGTAGTCGAACAGGCAGGGCGCGCATCTTTCCGACTTGCAAGATTGCGAACGAGTGCGCCGCCCGCGCCGTAAGAATTTCAATCTTCGAGAAATATTCCTTTGAGTACAACGGAAACGGACGTTGCCGCCACCGCCGCTCACACGACGCACCGCGTTGAAACCATCGCCGTGCTCGGCGCAGGCACGATGGGTCACGGCATCGCGCATGTCGCCGCCGCCGCAGGCTATCGGGTCGTTCTGCGGGACACCGAAGAAAATGCGCTGGCGCGCGGCTTAAGCCACATCGAGCGCAATCTCACGAAGGGCATCGAGCGCGGCAAAGTAAGTGAAGCGGAACGCGATGAAACTCTCGCGCGCATACGCACGACAATTCATCTTGCGGAAACAGCCGAAGCCGATCTGTTCATCGAAGCCGCGCCGGAAGTAATCGAATTGAAGCGGGAAATCCTGCGCGAAGTCGAACAACACGCGCAAGCGAATTTTATTTTCGCCAGCAATACTTCGTCGCTTTCGATCACGGACATTGCGCGCGACGCACGCCGCCCGCAGCATGTCATAGGGATGCACTTTTTTAATCCGGTTCACTTGATGCGGCTCGTCGAAATCGTCGTCGGCAAAACAACGAGCGCTGATGTCGTGCAAGCGGCGCTCGCAGTTGGTCGCCGCATGAAGAAGGAGCCGATCACTGTGCGCGACGTGCCGGGCTTTGCATCGAGTCGTTTAGGAGTTGCGCTCGGCCTCGAAGCGATGCGCATGTTGGAGCAAAACGTAGCGAGCGCCGCAGACATAGATAAAGCGATGGAACTCGGCTACAACCATCCAGTCGGGCCTTTGCGTTTGACGGACATGGTCGGCCTTGATGTGCGGCTCAACATTGCCGAATATCTATGCGGCGCGTTAAAGTCGGAAAATTTCCGGCCACCCGAAATTCTGCGCCGCATGGTCGGCGAAGGTAAACTAGGTAAAAAGAGCGGCGAAGGATTTTACAAGTGGAGCGAGGAATGATAGAGCAAGGAGCCAGAATGGAAAACAAAAGTGATGCGCGTTTCCTATTGAAAGCCTTGTCGCTTGCATTTATTCTGACTTCTGACTTCTGACTTCTGACTTCTGACTTCTGACTTCTGACTTCTGTCTACTGATTTCCGACTTCTCTTTAACTACCATGAATCTTATGAGCACGTCGACAAATAATCAGAATGAGAAGCGCTTTGCGCTGCGCATGGCGCTGCGGTTGCCGATTGTCGTTTCAGGACGCGCGGACGACGGCGCGGCGTGGAGCGAGCCGACGGAAACAGACGACATTTCGACGACCGGCGCGCTCTTTCATCTCAATCAAAAAATCAGCAAGGGCGAGCAGCTTTACGTGCGCGCGCACAAGCCCGACGGCGCGCCCATCGAAGTCACAGCCAGCGTCGTGCGCGTTGCTCCGGCCATTTACGGCACGGCGCGCATCGGCGTTTCGATCAGCGAGCCGATGGATAATTGGCTGCGGCTTTTCGTTTCGTGGGTCGCAGACGAATCGCCCGCCGCCGCCAACGATAATAGCGGCAGCGACGATGACACATCCTTTTCAGATTAATCTATCCTTAATAGGTTTATTTTCTTCTTCAACTTCATCCTACTCGGGAGCGCAAACTGAACATGCCTGCATCATACGAAACGCTGCTCATCGAACGGCGCGGACGCGTTGCGATCATCACCATCAATCGCCCGGAAAAAAGAAACGCACTCAATATAAAAACCCGTCAGGAAGGAGCCGCCGCCCTCGACGAACTGCGCGACGATGCGGAAATCGGCGTCGTGGTGTTTACGGGCGCGGGCGACAAATCTTTCATCGCGGGCGCAGACATCGCGGAATTTGCGAACCGCACCGCGCTCACGCAGCGCGACGTAATGCTTGACCGCTCGCTTTTCAACGCCATCGATTCATTCCCGAAGCCCGTCATCGCCATGGTCAATGGCTATTGTCTCGGCGGCGGCTGCGAACTCGCCCTCGCCTGCGACTTGCGCATCGCCAGCGAGACCGCATCATTCGGTCAACCCGAAATAAACTTGGGCATCATTCCCGGCGGCGGCGGCACGCAGCGCCTGACGCGTCTCATCGGCGAAGGCAAAGCGATGGAATTGATTTTGACCGGCGACATCATCGACGCCAAGACCGCCTACACGCTCGGCCTCGTCAACACGGTTGTCCCGGCGGCAGACCTCGAAGCCAAAACGATGGAACTCGCCAACCGCATCGCGGAGAAAAGCCCCATCGCCTTACAGATGGCAAAGGAAGCCGTCAAACTCGCCTCGCGGTCTAACTTGGATGAAGGCTTGCGCCGCGAAGTCGATCTCTTCGCGCTCTGCTTTTCATCGGAAGACAAGGATGAAGGCGTCGGCGCATTCCTAGAAAAACGCAAGCCGCAATTCAAAGGCAAATAGCGGGAACACTCTTTGCGAACATTCGCGCTCATCTTAGGCCTCGCGCTGGCGGCGGCGGGCGGCACAATCCTTTACCGCGCCCTCTTCATCGAACCGGGTACGGGGATCGTCATCACCGACACGAACATACGCGAAGTCCCGGACGCCCTGCGCACGGGCGGCGGCATCCTGCTGCTCGTAGGCGGCGCGTGCCTCGCTTTTCTCAGCGCTCGCCGCAAATGAAAATAAGTGTAGAAGCGTGAAGGACGGGGAAGTTAATTATTTGAGGTTGAATTTCTGGAAGTATTCGTCAATCTCCGAGCGCAGTTCAATTCCGACGCGCTCGAAAATGTCGAGCAAATCATTATAAGCGCCCGCGCCGCCGAGAAAATCCCAAAACTCTTCGGCAACTTTTAATTCGTTCGGCAAATCGAGCATTCCGCGCATCGTCCAACGGTTGTAAGGTGCGGGCGCGTAAGGATTGTAAGGAATCGCTATCAGCGAATTAACTTGTGCGTCGGGCGCGTCGGCTAACACGGCGGCGACCCATTCCAAAAGCGTTCGCTTGAATTCCTTAAATCCGCCCGCATTCGGTTTCGCCGTTTTGATGTCGAACAGAAACAATTCACCGTTGTTGCCTTCGACAAAAACATCAATCTTCGTCGGCTTGACCTTTATCATTTCTCCCGCGCGGCAAACAACTCTGATGCGTTCGATTTCGTTTGCTTTGTCGGGCGTTCCGTGCGCGGCAGTCAAATCGGTCATTATTTTCTGAATAACCTGAAACGCGCCTTCGCTGATATATTCGCCCGCTTTTGTTTGCGCCTTCGCGTCCGCAAAATTCGACTTTGCCAGCGCGACGGCTACCGGCTCAAAAACGCTCGTCCCGAAGTTCGTACTGAGCGAATGAATAAACGAATACAAAGCCAGACGGTCTTTGCCGAGCAACCGCGTGTGAAAAGGCATCGCGGCAGGTTCGGGCTTGTATTTGAGAAACTTATTTCTCAAAGCCGTTCGCAAGACGTTCTCAATATGTTTTGTCTGCTCATCTGTGAACATTACTTGTAAGTTTTATTGTAAGTTTCAATCAAAGTATTTGTAACAGCTTTCTTATAAATTTCCTTTTGATCTGTGATGTCTATTCCTGAGTCATCAATAATCTTAAATATATTCTTGAAGCTGTTTATACACTTTTTCTTATTCTTCAGTACCGAGAGTAAATTATTAAAATATGACCTGTTTTTCTTTGAAGATTTAAGTAACTCTTTCTTAAACTCCTCTGATTCATTCAACATCCTGAATAACATGAAAACATGGTATCGAGCTTTATTATATTTCCGGTCAATTTCCTTTGAACTTAAATACTCTTTGAACAGAAACTGAATTAACCCTGCGATGTAATAACTCTCAAACAAATGCTCTTTAATGAATATTTCGTCTTTTTTCTCACGATACACCTTTCCAAAATAGCCAGAGACGACATGCGGTTCATCAAGAAACATGGCTACAAAGGATTTGATTTGTTCTCGAATTTCCACGACGGATTTCTTTCTCACATCCGGTCTGTTTGCGTACTGAAATGGTCTGCGCTCATAGAAAATTCCATCATCCATGCTCGCATAAAATTCTTCGAGTTCTTTCTGGAATTTTGTTAAAGCAAGTAACTGTTCCTCGTTGATTTTCGACTGATTGTTTGTAGATAAAATAATACTATCTCTTAAAACTTCATCCTCTGTAATTATTACTTTTATAGGAACGATCACGTTTCCAATATCATCAAGGTCTTTGCATTGATAAAGAACATTTGAGGTTTGGCATCCGTTAACGATTTGATAGTTTACTAATTTGAATTTATTCCCACGTCCTGTGTTGTCGCTCGCTATAACCGTCACTCCGTTATTGAGCAAAGAAAACTCCGAAAACTTTTTTCCGTTTAAGGTTTCTAAGATTTTTTCGTTTACGTCATTTTTTAGTCCCAGAAAATCTCTAACATTGTCATAAAAAAGATTTCTCAAAGCTTCAGTTTCAGGGTCGATCATCAGTTTTCTGAATTCTGTGAACGGTACGAAACCGATGTAGGATTCCTTAACTCCGAGAATGTCCTCAATAGTAACCTTATTGAAAAAATTGAATTCTGCTTCAATAGGGCTAGATGCTCTTTTGTAAAGGTGGATGATTTTATCTCTATCAGTTGGAGTTACTTCAACTTTATTAAAGTCCCCTGTTCTTTCAATCGCCTGTTTTTTGTTGCTTATAGTTACATTGATGAGTTTTTCATTCTTCCATTCGCCAAGGCTGCAATAAAAAGCAAGAAGCTTAAAGTCTTTTATTAACCCAACATCCTCGAATATCGTTGAGTATATTTCATGGTAGTTTTGTGCCTCTGCAGTTAATGCGTACTGGGGCGTCTCACTGATAAAATCAATTACTGTATCAAGGAAATTAGCTATTTCACTATTTTGAAATTTCGCAGATGTTTTAGTTTGAAAGACATAAAGTGATATATCTAATTTGCCTTTTTTAGAGATGACCTCTCTGAGAGATTCTATATCTTTGATTAGTTCTCCATTCACAATAAAAGCTATTCCATCAATCCCTTTATTCGTTCCCACCGAAATTGATTCTAGATCATCGTCGCCCAACGGACGATTTATTTCCTTGTTAAGGATTGAATAAACACAGAATCGCTCAAACTGCTCGGACTCTTCCAAATTTTGAAAACCAAAGTTTTCAATAAACGATTTAAGATTCCTAGCAACTGCGACATCCATGATTTATTTGCCTTTCAAGTGAAAAATGATTTCTGAATACGCACCCTTATCTTTTTCCGTGCGGTTCAAGACAGGTCGCTTGTATTGATTGACGATTTGCATTTTAGCGTTGTCGGCAATCTGCGGGTAAAGATTGTATTTGTCGTTTGCCACAAGAAATACATCGAAATCTTCGGCTAAGAATCTTCGGCAGTTATTCAAGACGTTTGAAATACCAATCGCATAATCTTGCTGCGCTTGCCGGGATTGTTTCTTTCGCATCGAACCGATTTCTTGTTCGTCTTTGCGTTCAAATCCGAAAAGGTCGTAAGCGTAAGCGTGTTGCTCATGGTAATCAATCAAACCAACATACGGCGGGCTTGAGAAAATCCCTTTTATCTTTTGCTTCTTAGCTAACGCGGCAAACTTTGCACTCTTTCTTTCCAAAACACAAAAGACATCGAGGCTTTCGGAATTTCCGTTTAAGCAAATTTGATAAGTGCCGGTTTTTAATTTCTCGAAATATTTCAAACGCCCGATTGTATCTTTGCAGTATCTTTCCCACCATGAAACAATCGAGAACAGCGGCTTGCAGATTTTGCCATGTTTCGCGCAATAGTAAGTTGTCGCAACGGGTTCAAGTAAGGTCGCTAGATCGGCGTGCGTCGTCGCGCGGCAACTACGAATCGTGCGGCTCAAAATTATAGTTAAAATCTTTTTGGTGTTTGGATTTTTGACTTTTTTGATTTGGTCAAAGACGAAATCTATTTCATCTCTCACCGATTGCAGAAACCATTTTTCGATGAACCTCTGTTGGCTCTTTTGCTTTATTTCAATCGCAAACTCTTTAACCAAACGATTGAACTCTTTCAGCACAATGGCTTCATGCTGTGCGGCGTATTGCGCTTCGTCAATATCTTTTCGCCGTGCCTTGATTTTGAATTCCGGTGAAGGGAAAAACTGATTGTTGTAACTGTTCAAAAACTCAGCCAGTTTGTTCTCAAACTCAATGTGTCTTTCCGCCTCAACGAACTTTCGCAGGGCAATGACAATTTCGTCCATACGAAGTTGTAAATCGGCAAAATCAACGCTTCGTACTTTGACGTTGGAAATCAAAGCGTTGAAAGCAGAAATATCTATGCCGATAGCGTGAATGCCTAACTCACTCGCCTGAATGAGCGTCGTTCCGCTTCCGCAAAACGGATCGAGCACGATGTCGCCCGCTTGAAAGAAACTCTCTTTCTTGAACTTGTCCGTGTGAGTGTCGAGAAAGTATTCGACGAGTTGCGGGATGAATTTACCTTTGTACGGATGCAGGCGGTGAACGTGCTTGGTCGTTTGAGATTCCTTGTATTGTTCAAACGATAGCGCCCAATTCAAATCGTCGCCGAGTTGCTTTTTCCAAGACTGTTCGCGCCGGAAGCCTTCGTAATAATTGATGAGGTCTTGCTTGCGGACAAGCACGTTTCCGTTGTCGCCGAGCTTGGTTATTCTGCCGTAGTTTATGAGGTACGCGATGTTTGAGGGCGTTACGGATTTGCCCGTAAATTCGGTTGCCCAAACGCTTGCCGCTTTGATGGTGAGAAGATTTCCCGTTTCAATCATTTCAGTAATAATTTCGCGGCTCGCTGGCATCAATGGAATTCATTGAGCAGGCTTTTAGCTCCGAGTTTAGGAGTGTCTTTATAGCATATTTCCCGAAAGCGGCGACAGGCTTTCATCGCTTCCGATAAATGGGACTTTGCGAACTCATCGCATCTTTGATAATCTCCTTTCGCACAAAGAGAGGCTGTCTTAAGCGCAGCATGAATGAATCGGGATGGCCGGTTCATTCAAGACATACGGGGCCGTAGCTCAGCTGGGAGAGCGCTTGACTGGCAGTCAAGAGGTCAGGGGTTCGATCCCCCTCGGCTCCATTAATTCTAAAGGGAAATTCGTCGCTCGAACGGATTTCCCTTTTTCCGTTTTCATACTTTCATCGGCATCTCGCGGCGGTTCGCTGCGCTTGGGAGCCGCGCCGTGTTAGTTTTCTGATATTCTTCTGGCATACTGCCTTTGAGTTGGCGGCGGATTAAATAAATCAACAAGGTCGGGAATACCTCGTATGAACAAAAAGAACCACGCGGGAGATGCAACGGGCGGCGATTCCGCTTCGTCCAGATTGGCGACGGGCATCGAAGGCCTCGACGATATTCTGCAAGGCGGCTTTCCAGCGAATCGCGTTTACCTTGTCGAAGGAGAGCCGGGCGCGGGGAAAACGACGCTCGCGCTGCAATTTTTGATGGAAGGCGTGCGGCTCGGTGAAGCCGGTCTGTACGTTTCGCTCTCGGAAACGAAAGAAGAGTTGGAAGCGTCCGCGCGCTCACACGGCTGGTCGCTCGACGGCATCGACATACACGAACTCGTTCCAGCCGAAGAGACGCTCAAGCCGGAAGCGCAGTACACCATTTTTCATCCGTCGGAGATAGAATTGAGCGAGACGACGAGCGCCGTTTTGGAAGAAGTCGAGCGCATCAACCCGAAACGCGTCGTCTTCGATTCGCTCTCCGAGATAAGGCTGCTGGCGCACGATGCCTTGCGTTATCGCAGGCAGGTGCTTGCGCTCAAACAGTATTTCATCGGGCGACAATGCACGGTGTTACTTTTGGATGACAAGACTTCCAACGCCAACGATTTGCAGTTGCAATCAATTGTTCACGGAGTGCTTTCGCTGGAACATCTGGCGCTCGAATACGGCGCGGAGCGCAGGCGTTTGCGCGTAATAAAGCTGCGCGGCTCGCGCTATCGCGGCGGCTATCACGACTTCAACATAGAGACCGGCGGGGTAGTTGTCTTTCCGAGACTCGTCGCAGCAGAGCACCGGAAGGAGTTTGCGAAAGGCAATGCGACGAGCGACGTGCCGGAACTCGATTCCTTGCTCGGCGGCGGGCTTGCGCGCGGTTCGAGCACGCTGATTATCGGGCCAGCGGGCAGCGGCAAATCAACACTCGGCGCGCAGTTTGCCGCTGCCTCCGCCTCGCGCGGCGAAAAGTCCGCCGTTTTCATCTTCGACGAAATCGTTGAAACCTACGTCGGCAGAGCCGCCGGAATCGGCACGAACATACAGAGCCACATAGACGATAATCTCATCACGTTGAAGCAGGTCGATCCGGCTGAACTTGCGCCGGGCGAGTTTGCCGATAGAGTTCTGCGCGCCGTTGACCGCGATGGCGCGCGCCTTGTCATCATCGACAGCTTGAACGGTTATTTGCACGCGATGCCGGAAGAGCGTTTTCTGACGATTCAAATGCACGAACTGCTGACCTCGCTTAACCAGCGCGGCGTCGTGACGCTGCTCGTCCTCGCGCAGCACGGCTTTCTGGGCGATATGGGAACGCCTGTGGACGTTAGTTATCTGGCTGACACGGTTCTCTTGCTGCGTTATTTCGAGGCCGAAGGCGCGGTGAATCGCGCTGTTTCAGTCATTAAAAAACGCAGCGGCGCGCACGAAAACACGATCCGCGAAATGAAAATCACGTCGCAAGGCATTCGCGTCGGCGAGCCTTTGACGAAGTTTCATGGCGTGCTGACGGGAGTTCCCACCTACGGCGAAATGAAGAATACCTTGATCGAAGAGCCTGATAAACATGTATGAGCCGCAAGATAATCGGGATGAAAGAATACTGATCCTCGCGCCGATTGGCAGAGACGCGGCGATGACCGCGCGGCATCTTCAAGACGCTGGCCTGCGCGCAGAGGCGTGCGGCGATATTGAAGAATTGTGCGAGGAAGCGCGCGCGGGTGCCGGAATGATTTTTCTGACCGGCGAGGCGCTGACATTTGAAGCGATGCAGTGCCTGCTCGAATCCCTCGCAGGGCAACCGGCATGGTCGGACATTCCGCTCGTCGTTTTAACGAGCGGCGGCAGCGAAACGCCGGTCAATACGGGAATACTTGCCGCGCTCGGCGAAGCGGGCAACGTCACGCTCATCGAACGCCCCGTGCGCCTGATGACTTTAATGAGCGCGGTAAAGTCTGCGCTCAGAGCGCGCCAGCGCCAGTACGATGTGCGCGAACATCTCGCGGCGGAGCGGCGCTCGAAGGAGGTGTTAGAGGTGAGTGAGGCGGCGGTAGGCGAGAGCGAGCGGCAACTGCGCACGCTCGCCAACGCGATTCCGCTGCTCGCGTGGATGGCGGAACCCGACGGAAGCATCTTCTGGTACAACCGACAGTGGTACGACTACACAGGCACGACGTTCGATGAGATGTCTGGCTGGGGCTGGAAATCGGTTCACGACCCGAAAATACTGCCGCGCGTGATGGAACGCTGGAGCGCTTCCATCGAAAACGGCGAGCCGTTCGAGATGGAGTTCCCGCTGAAATCCACCGCCGGTGAATTTCGTTCGTTCCTGACGCGCGTGACGCCGTTGCGGGACGAAGACGGGCGCGTGGTGCGTTGGTTCGGAACGAACACGGACGTGGAAGAATTGCGGAGCGCATTGAAGCAGGCTGAAGACGCTAACCGGATGAAGGATGAATTTCTCGCCACGCTCTCGCACGAACTGCGCACGCCTTTGACTTCAATTCTCGGCTGGGCGCGCATGTTGAGCGGCGGTCAATTAAGCGAAGCTCATACGGCGCGCGCGCTGGAGACTATCGAGCGTAACGCCAAGGCGCAGTCGCAATTAATCGAAGACATACTAGACGTGTCGCGCGTCATCACCGGCAAGCTACGCCTCGAAGTGCAGCCCGTCGATCTTACCGCGCTGATCGAATCATCAATCGACGCCGTGCTTCCGGCGGCTGAAGCGAAGGGCATACGACTCCAGCGCGTGCTCGATTCAGGCGCGAGCATGGTGTCAGGCGATCCCGCGCGCTTGCAGCAGGTGGTGTGGAATCTGCTCTCGAACGCCATCAAGTTCACGCCGAAGGACGGGCGCGTTCAAGTCAAACTGGAGCGCATCAATTCTCATGTCGAAATCATCGTCACAGACAACGGGCAGGGCATCAGCCCGGACGTTCTGCCGTTTGTCTTTGAACGCTTTCGTCAAGCCGATTCCACCTCGACGCGCGCGCACGGCGGTCTCGGCTTAGGGCTGGCTATCGTGCGCCATCTGGTGGAGATGCACGGCGGCACGGTTGAAGCTGAGAGCTACGGCAAAGATCACGGCTCGGCCTTTACCGTTAAACTTCCGCTGGTAGCGGTGCGCTCGCTCAATGTTCGCCGCGCGTCCGATGCCGAGCGCGTGCATCCGACGGCAAGCAACGGTTCAGCCTTTCACTGCCCGCCGGAGCTCAATGGCTTGCGCCTGCTCGTCGTCGATGATGAAGAAGACACGCGCGTGCTGCTCAAGATGGTGCTGGAAAAGTGCGGCGCTTTTGTCACGACGGCTTCATCGGCGCGTGAAGCGATTGCCGCGCTCAAGGAAACGCGTCCCGACGTGCTCATCAGCGATCTCGGAATGCCGGACGAGGACGGCTACGCTTTGATAAAGCAAGTGCGCGCGCTCTCGGAGAAGGACGGCGGAAACACTCCGTCGGCAGCGCTGACTGCTTATGCCAGAGTGGAAGATAGAATGAAGGTGCTGCGCTCCGGCTTTCAGATACATATCCCGAAGCCTGTCGAGCCTGCGGAGTTAGTCGCAGTGGTGGCAAACCTCGCCGGACGAATCGAAAGGTAAAGACCAACGCTCAAAAAATTGCTGAAAGGAAAATCATCATGCGCATATCCAAAAAAAGTAGATTTATTGTCGTCTGTTTCTCGCTGCTAATCTTAAGCTGCGTCGCGCAGAGTTTGCCCGCCGCTCTTGCACAGAACATGACTAAACCGCTCGTATATCCGTCTGCGAAAAGAACGAATCAAGTTGACGATTATCACGGCACAAAGGTCGCCGATCCGTATCGCTGGCTCGAAGATTTGGATTCGGCAGACACGAAGGCGTGGGTCGAAGCGGAGAATCGCTTGACCTTCGATTACCTGAAAAGCATTCCCGTCCGCGCGCAGATAAAGGAGCGTTTGACGCGGCTGTGGAATTACGAAAAATACAGCGCCCCGTTTAAGGAAGGTGCTAATTATTTTTATTTCAAAAACAACGGCCTGCAAAATCAAAGCGTGCTTTATACGGTAAGCTCGCTCGACGCAGAGCCGCGCGTGCTGCTCGATCCCAACAAGCTGACGAGCGACGGCACGGTGGCGCTCAACGGTATGCGCATCAGCGACGACGGCAAGTTGATGGCTTACGGATTGTCCGCATCGGGTTCGGATTGGCAGGAATGGCGCGTGCGCAATGTCGAGACGGGCGCGGACATGCCCGACGACATTAAGTGGGTCAAGTTTTCCGGCGCTTCGTGGACGCCCGATAATCGAGGCTTTTTTTATAGCCGCTACGACGAGCCGAAAGACGGCACGATGATGCGCGGCGTGAATTATTTTCAGAAGCTTTATTACCACCGCCTCGGCACGGCGCAATCCGAAGACGCGTTTGTTTACGGCAACCCGGAACAAAAGGAATATTCCTTCGGCGGCGAAGTAACCGAAGACGGGCGCTATTTGATCGTCAATGTCGGGCAAGGCACGGACGTAAAGAATCGCGTGTACTTCAAAGACTTGACGGCGAAAAATGCGCAAATCGTGAAACTCCTCGACGATTTCGATGCGTCGTATGATTTCATCGGCAACGACGGAACGCTTCTTTATTTCAAGACAGACCTCGATTCGACGCGCGGCAAAATCATCTCTATCGACACACGAAACCCTGCGCGCCGGAATTGGAAAACGATTGTCCCGGAAGCCGCCGAGACGCTTCAGAACATAAGCTTTATCAACGACATGTTCGTGGCGAATTACTTGAAGGACGCGCATACGCTGATTCGTATTTACCGCACGAACGGCGAGCATGTGCGTGATGTCGAACTGCCCGGAATCGGTTCCGCAGCAGGCTTCGCGGGCAAGCGCAAGGACACGGAAACGTTTTATTCCTTCACGAGTTTCACGACGCCGCCGACCATTTATCGCTACGATATGCGAACAGGCAAGAGCACAGTCTTTCGCCAGTCCAAAGTCGATTTTAATCCGAACGACTACGAAACGAAGCAAGTCTTTTTTAAGAGTAAAGACGGCACGCGCGTCCCCATGTTCATCACGCACAAAAAGGGATTAAAGCTCGACGGCTCGAACCCGACGTATCTATACGCTTACGGCGGCTTCAACATTTCGCTGACGCCCGCGTTCTCGCCCGGCAATCTCGTCTGGATGGAAATGGGCGGCGTTTACGCACAGCCGAATTTGCGCGGCGGCGGCGAGTACGGCGAGACTTGGCATCAGGCTGGCACGAAGCTGCAAAAGCAAAACGTGTTCGACGACTTTATCGGCGCTGCCGAATGGCTCATCGCAAACAAATATACTTCGACGCCGAAGCTTGCCATCGGCGGCGGCTCGAACGGCGGATTGCTTGTCGGCGCGGCACTCACGCAGCGGCCTGAACTCTTCGGCGCGGCGCTGCCCGCTGTCGGCGTGATGGACATGCTGCGCTTTCAAAAGTTCACCATCGGCTGGGGCTGGACTTCGGATTACGGCTCGTCCGATGATCCAATTCAATTCAAAGCGCTCTACGCTTATTCGCCGCTGCACAACATCAAAGAGAAAACCGTTTATCCGCCGACGCTCATTACCACCGCAGACCACGATGATAGAGTGTGGCCGGGACACAGCTTCAAGTTTGCGGCGACGATGCAGGCGGCGCAGGCGGGCGCGGCTCCCGTTTTGATTCGCATCGAAACGAAGGCAGGGCATGGCGCAGGCAAGCCGACTTCAAAAGTCATCGAAGAAGTCGCTGACCGCTGGGGCTTTCTGACGCGGGCGCTCGATATGAGCCTTTAAGCTTCGGCAGTGTTCGCTTGGTTGGAACTGAAACAGTAAAAAACGCCGCGCGCCTTTTGTGAAAGGCGCGCGGCGTTTAATTTTGCAGCGTGTGTTTGATAACTTCCAAACTTCAGACTGCGTGTGTTTCTCCGATCATTAACGACAGTCGGAGTTGGTTCTGGTGACAGCCTGACCAAAGCGCTGCTGGTATTCAGCCGAAGTCAGGAAGGCGCAGACCATCACGCGGTAATTGCTCAAATCGTTGGCAAGCACGCTGAGCCAGAATTGGAAACCGCCTTCGTCCGGGTCACGCCTGAGATAACCGAAATACTCCGTGAGCACAAACGTCGGCTTGAGTTCCCGCGCCGTGAAGGTCGCGTTGTAAATCAAATCGGTCAGAACCTGTGCGCGTGATTTCACGCCCGTGTTCAGATCGGAAATGATTTGGGTGCGCTGCGCATCGGTGATCGTGATGCCCGCCGTTTGATACAGGCGATCAACGAAGTCGTTGTTGGAAAGCGTGCCGAAACGCGCGCGGAATTCGTCGCGTGTCGTAAAGCTTAAGTCAAAGGCCGTTTGTCGCGCGGCATTATCAGCGGCGCTCGTCGCACCCGCGAGGCTTCCGAAGTCTCGTATGAATTCCTGATAAGTCGGGCGGCGATTGAAAGCGGCGCGGTAAAGGCGAATGATGAACGAGCCTGTTTGCTGGAATTCCTGCTCGAAGAAGAACGCGGCAGAAACATCCGTGCGCTGGCGCGTCAGGCAATCGCGGTCTGTGCCGCACTGGTTGATTTGACGCGTCCAGTAAGCGAAGCCGCCGAAATCCGGCTCACGATTAAGAAAATCTCTGTACTGCTGCGTGACAAAGAAATTCGTGTCGTCAATTGGGTTCGTGGTCGTGTTCGCCGTCGTGTCGTTGTCCGTGATGGTAATGGTTTCGGTGCTCGCCGCGCCGAGCGTGACGCCGCCCGAAGCGTTGCGCAAGCTCACCGTAAAGGTTTCGTTGCCTTCGACAAACACATCATCGGTGATGAAGATCGTAATCGTCTTCGATGTTTCGGTGGCCGTGAAAGTCAATGTGCCAGCCATCGAAGAATAATCGCAGCGCTGATTCGCCTGACCGGAAGTGTTCTGTGTGCAAGGCACGAATTCGGCCTGATCGTTTGTCTGGTAATCGACGGTAGCGATGCCCGACGTATCGCCTGTGCGCGTGACGGTCAAAGCGATGTTGGTGCCGTTTTCCGCAACAGTCGCCGTCGCGCTGGCGAACTGAATGGTCGAGATCGAACGATTCGAGATGGCGACGGAAATCGAACTGACGCGAAGGCCTGTGCCGATTGTGCCGAGCGGCGTCGCCTGCCCGCTCGATAAATTGAGCGTGTAGAGCGTCGATGTCGAGTTGAAGGGAGTCGGCGGCGTCAAGGAAACATACGCCGTATTGTCCTGTGCAATGTCGAAGCCGACAAGGTTGTTGGTCGGAATAAACGTTCCCGTCGAGTCTGTGATGGTGGCGACGGTATTCAAAAGTCCGCTGTTCGGCGAATTCGGCGAGCCGTTGACCGAGCCGACTGTGACGAGGCGCGCCGTGCCTGCCGCGACGTTGCCGCCGCCGCGCGGGTCAATCGCGTAATTGGTCGTCGGCGTCGCCGGATCGTTGTCGTTATTGTTATAGGCGGTGGCGACGATGTTCGGTAAATCACCGGCGTTCGGATCGCCCGAAGCGAAAGCGACATTGGTGTCGAGTTGCGTGCCTGCCGTGTTTGCATCGGAATCAACTGTCCCGCCGGTATTCGGATTAAGCCGGAAATTTTGTTGGTTGGCGCTGCCGATCACGCGCAGCCGATCCGGGTTCGGGTTGAAGTTGAAGGCGTAGGGAAACGCGCTGTTGATGGCCGGAGCAAATCCGCCGCCGACTTGTGTGGCAACGCCTGTGTCCGGGTCCAGCGTGTAGAGACGGCTCGAACTGCCGAGCGCGAAGAGTTGGCCTGTCGCCGGGCGAAAATCTATTCCGCGCAGAACTTCACCGGCCTGCAAGCCTGAGATGACCATGTCCGTGCGCAAGGTTCCGGGCGAATTGAAATCGAAGCTGACGAGTCTTTGCGGCTGCGCGCCGAGACCCGGCGCGGTGGCAAGCGCGTAGATGGTCGAACCGGCAGTCGCAACCTGCGGAGTCGAATTCTGGTTTCCTGAAGTTTTAGCCTGCGCTAATGTGCCGAGCGGCGCAAACGTGCCGACGCCGAGCATAAGCGCAAGCAGAGCGATGGCGCTGCAAGAGCGTAGCAACCTGTAATACATAAGAGAGCCTCCCGATAATTTAATGAACTTTTATTCGTAAGCGCCGGATAATCATGGCGCTCATTAAAAACGCAACGGCTGCGAAAACGAGTGGCTGCGAAGGCATTATGGCCGGAAGGATTATTTCCCCGGCGGTTTTGCCCGCGCGACTCGCTCACTCGCCTTTAACCGTTGGCGGCACTCGTGTTGATTGTGCCGTTCACTCCGTTCGGGAAGAATCCGCCTCTGGTTGTTGCCGTCGGCGTTAAGTACACGACGTTAAGCACCTGTCCGGCTGTGCGGCTGTACACGATGCCGTTGGAGTCGGTCGGCACGATGTTGGCCGTGCGGTCAGCATTGAGAATGCCCTGATCGTCATCGCTTGTGCCGTCGAGCGAATCGCGCGCATCGGAGATTTGATTGGTCGCAGCGCCAAGCCCGCGCGCAAACAGCACCGTGCGAATCAGCCCCGCGTGATAGGCTTCGACGGCGAGAACTCCGGCGGCGTTTTCAAGATTGGTCTTGTCGCTAATCAAGCGCGCCGCGCCTTTGAAGGCCGTGACGCCGACATCCTCGAAAATAAACGCACCGAGCAGAAAGCTGTTTTCGTCGGCAAAAGGATCGAAGCTTCCGGGAAGCCCGGCGGCGGTGGCGGCAGCCATAAAACTCTCTCGAAGATTGATCGCCGGACGTGCAACCGCCGCAGCACCCAAAGCCGAGCGGAAGAAACGGACGTGCGACATTTCGTCGCTGGCGATCTCGTTGGCATACTGCCGGACGGCGTCGCTGGTGAAGGTGACCTGACGGCCGCCGACCACCTCGCCGCGCGTTCCCGTGCCGGTCGTGATGGAGTCGGGCAATCCTTGTCCGGTTGTCGCGCGGGCGTAAAATTCCGCTTCGAGATATTCGAGGTTCAGTGCAAAGTTGAAAATATCCGTATCAGTGACGGCGCTTTGCGCGAGAGCCGTCAGCGGATTGGCTCCGAGGATGCCTGCTCCTGCGACTCCGGCCATCGCTGCCTGCGTGAAAAAGCGGCGGCGGGCCTGGCGTCTGGCAGCCATTTTAGCCAGAGCGTCTTGAACGGGTGAGCTATCGGACATGAGTAAATTCTCCTTCAGGTCAAGTTAAAGTAGGACAGTGCGAGCAATGCGAGTATTGACAAGCCTTACTCAGGTTGATGTTTGTATTTACGCAGACAGTTCGAGATGAAGAGGAAACTACGCAAAGATAATTTGGAGAGACCCCTTACTTGAAAACAACCAATCTGTAAACGGTAACTTATGACTTTCAGACTAATACATAGCGCTTACGCTTGTCATTAAAGAAATGGATTTACAAAGCAAAAAAAGCGCGGCAAAAACTTCGCATAAAAGAAGGCGAGCGGCGACACGGGCTGCCCGCCTTCTTTTAACACTTTGTCCAAACGCCTTATGGTTGTCGAAAAACTGCTTGTTGTGCGCTGGCAAATGTTGCCTGATATAAATATAATGCTTGCGGACGATTCGATATTGCGCTGCTGCCAGACCGATTCGCTCCGCCTCAAGTTCTGTCAACACAATCACGAACAATTGTCGCGTCACAGCGTCAACATCGAATCATTCGTAGGCCACTCAAACGACGGCGATTCCCTGTTTGTAGATTGATATTCGTGAGACGGCAACTGCAATACATTTTATCTGTCGGGAGAAAACGAATGCCTTGCACAAACAATCATCGCACGCAACGACGCGCCTCCACGTTGAAGGTAAAACCGGCAACCTTAACGGTCATTGCCGCCATTCTCATTGTCCTTTCTTTGTTTGCCGTTTCAACGCACGTGAGCGCGCAGAGCGTAAACGCGATTTCAGGTCGCACGACAGACATTAACGGCAGCGGAATTGGCGACGTCACAATCACTTTTGCGAACACCCAGACAGGGCAGAGCGCGACTATACTGACGGACGCGAGCGGCAACTTTTCCTTCGATAATTCATTTGCCGCCAATACGGTCACGCCGTCGAAGACGGGTTATACCTTCGACCCGCCGAACTTTCAGTGCGTCAGTACGCACGGGGGAGGATGTAGCGGCAGCCTACCACGCGACTTTATCGGCGCGACGCAGACTTACACCGCGCGTGGACAAGTGACGGACGGTAACGGCAACGGCATCAGCAACGTAACCCTGCAGTTAGTATCATCGAATAATTTAGTAATGCGAACGGTGTTCAGCGATGCAAGCGGTAATTATTCGTTTGTAAATTTACCGGCGGGCGCAACGTACAAAGTGACGTTCTCGAAGACCGGATACTCATTTAACTTCTCCAGCTTAACTATCACTAATTTGAGCGCGAACCGGCTGCTTTCTCTCATCACGGGAACGACCCGGCCTTACACGATCAGCGGCCAAGTGCGGGATGCTAACGGCAATGGCGCGAGCGGAGTGCGAGTGGCTTTAAGTAGAGTCGGAGGAACCGGGCCGCAGTTTTCTACTACCACCGACGCCAGCGGCACATACTACTACACTAATGTCGCGGGAGAAGGAACGTATACGATTACGCCCGCGAAAGACGGCTTTAATTTCAACCCGTCGAGTCAATCTTTCAGTAACGTTTACGCGAATCAAACGGCCAACTTTACGGCGACGCCCGGGCCGACATTGCAATTCGCCGCGCCGCAATTCGATGTTGCCGAATCGGACGGGCTGGCGACGATCACGGTCACACGCATCGGTGATACGTCGGGCGCATTGAGCGTGGATTATGCGACTTCAGACGGAACGGCGGAGCAACGCTCTGATTATACGACGGCGACGGGCACGCTCTTGTTCGCGCCGAATGAATCGAGCAAGACGTTTACCGTGTTAATTACCGATGACGCTTATCAAGAGGCAAACGAAACGGTTCTCTTGACGCTTAGCAATGCGACGGGCGGAGGCTTGGGCTTGCGAACGACGGCGGCGCTCGTTATTCACGATAACGATTTCGGCACGCCGACGGCTAATCCGATTGACGACGCGCGTTTTTTCGTGCGCCAGCAGTATCTGGACTTTCTCAATCGGCAGCCCGACGCGGGCGGTTGGGACTACTGGACGAATTTGATTAACGGCACGCCCGGCAATAATCCTGCGCCGTGCGCGACGAATGACGCGGCATGTTTGGACAATCGCCGTATCAGCGTCTCGGCGGCATTCTTTATCGAGCAGGAATTTCAAGATACGGGCAGCTTCGTTTATCGCTTCTACAAAGGCACGCTTAGTCGCCGTCCCAACTATGCGGAGTTTGTGCCGGACAGAAGCCGCATCGTCGGCGGCGCGAATCTCGAAGCAAGCAAACAGGCGTTCGCTAACGCGTGGACACAGCGCGCGGAGTTTCTGCAAAAGTATCCGCAGAGCTTGAGCGCGGGCGGCTTCGTGAACGCGCTACTCACAACCGTTAAGGAAACGAGCGGCGTTGATTTGTCGGCGCAAAGGCAAAGCTACGTGGATCAATTGCAGGCGGGCGGCAGCCGCGCGCAAATTATCCGTAGCGTTGTCGATACGGCTGCCTTTCAGCAAGCCGAATACAACCGTGCCTTCGTGCTCATGCAATACTTTGGTTATTTGAAGCGCGACCCTGACGCGGACGGTTACAACTTCTGGCTCGATGTTTTGAGTAATCGCGTGGCAGGAAATTATCGCGCGATGGTCTGCGCCTTCATCACAAGCGCGGAGTATCAGGACAGGTTCAGTTCCGTCAGGACGCGCACTGACAATAGCTGCTCTGCGGCGCGATAAATCAATCGCGCAGAACCTTCAATAGCTCGCGGGCGGCGGCAAGGATACCGGCGCGCTCTTGTTCGATGTCGGTTGCGCCCGTGAAGTGATCCGCTGCGGCGGGCGTGCCGAGTTGTTCCTGTCTAAGCCTGCGCTGCATGTCTAGGATTTGTTGCTTCTCTCTGGCGCGCGCCGTGACGAGGCCGCCCGCCTGTATAAATTCGACGATGCGCCGCAATTCATCCGCGTCGAACCATGTGCCGTGCTCTTTGCACACGTCAACGATGACGCCCGAGCAGCGCGCGAAATTAACGCGGTTCATTAATTGCCCGCACTGCGGACACGGCACATAGCGAACTTTGTTTGATTGTTCGCCGCCTGAAGTTTCGTTGTTCGCATGGTGCGAGTGGTTTGTAAATGTCGCCGCGCCGAGCACTGCGGATTGTTCTTCACGGCGGGCGCAAATGCGCTCGAAGGCTTCTGCCTCAACCCACAACCCGCCGCACTTCGCGCACTCGCGCAAAGATTCTGCGCCGATTGTGACCTCTTCCATTTCAATGCGGCAGCGCGGGCAATGTGCGTGTGCTTCGGTGGCAGAAACGGCGCGCGCGGCTCTTGCGCCGCAGTGCGAGCAGTAATCGTTTCCGACGAACATCATCCCGAAACAATGCGGGCAAGCGATTGTCGCAAGCCGCGATTCGCAATACGAACAGCGCGTCGCATCCATTTCGGCGGAGGCTCCGCACATAGGGCATTTGAGTGTCGCAGCGTGATTCATCTTTTGTAAATGTTGCGTGTAAGAAATTCGTGGAGTGTTTAAGAATACGCGGCGAAAGCTTCGGCATTAATCTTAGGTCATCGTGCGGCTGCCCTTCGGCGCGCCGCAAGTAAACTTCAGATTATCATTCGACGAATTGAATTGCCACAGATTTCTGCTGCACGTTTCTACTGCATGGCCTTGCCTTGAAACTTCGATTGATGCAATCGGCAAACGCAAAATGTGATAGACGAAAACGCGTCGAATATGCGATGCTAAACAAACTAGATTAATCAAAATTGTTAGGGAGATTCTCGATGCGAAAAATCACTTCTATTTTGTTTGCAGTGCTGCTTGTTGCAGGCTGCGAAGCCTTCGTTCCCGGCGCGGCAAGCGTTGTGCGCGCCGCCGCTGCCTTCGGGCAGGATCAGCAGAGCGGCGAAGTTCTGAACACGCCGCGTCGCAGGCGTCGGCGCAGGCGCGTGCGCGGCGATGTGTCGCGCACGCGCGGCGTCGGAGCGCATTTCAATCGCGCTGGCAGACGCTACGGGCGCGCCGGTAAATCGGCGGGGCGCGGCGGCGCACGCTTCGGCAAAAACATTGCGAAGGGCAGGCCGATCAGAGGCGGAAAGGAACTCGGCAAAGGAATGGGCGGCTTCGGCAAAAACGTCGGTAAAGGCTCCGCAGATGTCGGCGTAGGCGTCGGCAAAGCCGGAGCTAAAACCGGCAAAGCCATCGGACGCGGCGTCAAACGAGTGTTTACGCCGTAAGCCTTGCACGCGCGATTCATTGCGAATTGCAAAAGCTTCTTCGTCGCTTTATCTGGCGCGTTGCCGTTGACTAAACTTCTGCGGCAACGCGCCAGCGTCGTAAAACAAGCGCGCTTTTATCAATCAAAGGCACAACAAGGAAAAATCAAAATCATGAGCGCCCCGCTTCAATCGTCGCCGCGAAACACGCAACCAAACGCCGAATTAGACCAACTCTGCATCGACACCATTCGCACGCTTAGTCTTGACGCCGTGCAAAAGGCCGAATCAGGCCATCCCGGTTTGCCGCTCGGCATGGCTCCGACAGCCTACGTTTTGTGGACGCGTTACTTGCGCCACAATCCGCAGAATCCGAAGTGGCCGAACCGCGACCGCTTTCTTCTTTCAGCCGGTCACGGCTCGATGCTGCTTTACAGCTTGCTGCATCTGACGGGCTACGAATTGCCGCTCGACGAGTTGAAGAATTTCCGGCAGTGGGAATCGAAAACGCCCGGTCATCCCGAATACGGCTTAACGCCCGGCGTCGAACTCACGACGGGGCCACTCGGACAAGGTTTCGCCAACGGCGTCGGCATGGGCATAGGCGCGGCGCATCTCGCGGCGAAATTTAATCAGACGGATTTCCCGATCATAGACCACTACGTTTATTCGATTGTCTCGGACGGCGATTTAATGGAAGGCGTCGCATCGGAAGCCGCTTCCTTAGCGGGGCATTTGAAACTCGGCAAGCTTATTTATTTTTACGACGATAACCGCGTCACCATCGAAGGCTTCACAGACCTCGCGTTTACTGAAAATGTGCCGCAGCGTTTCGAGGCTTACGGCTGGCACACTCTGCGCGTCGAAGACGGCAATAACCTAGACGAAATAGATCAAGCGATTCGTGATGCGCAAAGTGTCGGTTCGCGCCCGACGCTTATCAGCGTGCGCACGACCATCGGCTACGGAATGCCCACCGCCGGAACGCGCAAGGCACATTCGGACGCGCCGGGCGAAGAAGCCGTGCGCGAAACTAAAAAACATCTCGGCTGGCCTGAAGACAAAACCTTCTATATTCCTGACGAAGCCCTGAATCATTTCCGCGAAGCCGTCGCACGCGGCGCGCAAGAGGAAACGGAATGGAACGAGCTTGTCAAAAAATATGAAACGAAGCACGCCGAATCCGGCGCGGCTTGGCGCACGACGATGAGCGGCGACTTGCCCGAAAATTGGGAAGATCATCTGCCGACGTTTGAAGATGCAACGAAGCCGATGGCGACCAGACAGGCTTCCGGCGAAGTCATCAACGCGATTGCTCCCGTGATGCCGATGCTCTTCGGCGGCTCGGCAGACCTTGCGCCCTCCAACAACACTGACATCAAAGACGGCGGCAGCTTCGAGCCGGATTCCTACGACGGGCGCATACTGCATTTCGGCGTCCGCGAACACGCGATGGGCGCGGCTCTGTCCGGCATCAGCTTAAACGGCGGCCTCATTCCCTACGGCGGCACGTTCATGTGCTTTTCCGATTACATGAAGCCCGCCATACGCCTCGCCGCCCTCTCCGAAGTTCAGGTCATATACATCTTCACGCACGATTCCATCGGCCTCGGCGAAGACGGCCCGACGCATCAGCCCATCGAACAACTCGCGGGGCTTCGCGCCATCCCTCGCCTCTTCGTCATACGTCCCGCCGACGCGCACGAAACACGCGAAGCATGGCGCATCGCAATTCTGCGCCGCAAACTTCCAACCGCGCTTGTGCTTACACGTCAAAAACTTCCCATCCTAGACCGCACAATCTACGCTGCTGCATCCGGCGCGCAAAAAGGCGCATACATTCTCGCCGAAGCCGAAAGCGCCAACAGCAGCAGCGGCAAAGCAGGCAACAGCGCATCAGCCGACAATGCGACAATCTCGAACATCAACGCCGCAGCTTCAAACAAATCCAACGCTTCTTTTGTCACGCCCGAACTAATTTTAATCGCCACGGGTTCTGAAGTTTCGCTCGCGCTCGCCGCGCGCGAACAATTACAGCAAGCTGGCACGCCGACGCGCGTCGTTTCAATGCCATGCTGCGAACTCTTCAACGAACAACCCGAAGAATATCGCAACGAAGTATTGCCGCCATCCGTTACCGCGCGTCTCGCCATCGAAGCCGCCGCGCGACTCGGCTGGGACAGATACGCAGGCACACACGGCGACGTGCTCTGCCTTGACCGCTTCGGTGCTTCCGCGCCCGGCGATACAGCGATGCGCGAACTAGGCTTCACGCCGGAGAACGTCGTCAAACGCGCGCGTGCCTTACTTTAGATACCACCGCTTAAGTAGCACAACGCTGGAATTTAATTGGCTGCGAACATAAACATTCAAGCCAACCGAAGCAAAGGAACTTGAAAAGCACGCAATCGGGCAGTCCGCTCGATTGACTTGTTGGGCGGGGCTTTACGCGGCAACATCAATGTATGATGAATAGCTGCTCGGCTCTGGAACTTGGTAGCCTTCTTCTCGTAACCCTTCAAGATGAAATTCAATTGCTTCCTGAATATTTCGCTCAACTTCTTCTTTGGTTTTTCCAGTAGAGCCGCATCCCGGCACATCCGGCGAAAATGCTGAATATCCCGTTTCTGTTTTTTCGACGACGATTAAAAATTTTTTCATGATTTCAGATCAGCCTGCTTGAGAATGTTATTCAATGTACCCGGAGCGACATCGTCGCCCTGCTTACCCGGCACGGTGACTAAGCCCGCTTTCGTCTGATGTTTATATTGATGATGGCTACCTTTGGTTCTCACCCAGTGCCAACCGTCTTTTTCAATCAACTTAATGATGTCTCTTACTTTCACGGATTAACGATAATTCTTCTGTTCAGAGCGGTCAACGCCTGCCATGCCCGACTGTAATTATCCGGCGTATCTAAAAGACGATGCGCAAGGCATTGGGTAGCACGCGAAATTCGGCGGGCGTGTGTCCGCGCACGTTGCCGTCTGCTTCGATCAGCAAGTGGTCTTCGGGCGCGAAAGTTTCAATGCGAATGTGCGTTGACTTTGCGTAGTACACATTTGGATTTTGCAAATGCTTGCCTGTGCGTATGCGTGGCAACTCCTTAAGAATCGTCGCGCGTGAAATGCCGCAGGCCATCAGGAAATCCGCTTTACCATCATCCGTGCGTGCGTGTGGCACTCCCACTTTGATCGTTTAACTTAATATAGTGACAACAATATCGTTATCAGAGACACAAAATATTGTTACCAAAGGTGCCTGTTCGTATCGTATCTACCGATACTACGCGCAAACTGCCGGGAATCTGGACGAAGAAGTTTCCGTCATTGCTCATCTCACCCGTCGAACTCGTCACCAATACCGCATGATTGCCACCCTGATCGTTCGCCGCAATGTTGAAGCGAGCGCTAATCTGTGTGTCGCTCGCCGAGTTAATGACCACGCTGATACCATTGCCCGCGCTCACTCTCGGATTGCGGCCAAAGCCAAGCCCCCTAATCGTCACATCAACGGGCTGCCCGATCAATGCGCGATCCGGCGAGACGCTATCAACGCGCGGTATTACCATCATCGGGGCGGCTTCGGAAGGACGAATCCGTCCGGTGTTGCATATCGCGTTGGGATCACCGCCCGTCTCTGCCGAGAAGGTGTAGGCCGACCACGACGCCGTGATCGTCGCGCGGCCTCCGGCAAACACACTCAGCAGCCCGTGCAACTGTAACTACGGCTGACGTGTTCGGCACGGCTCACTATTTGAATGCGGTCAAGCAACCGAACACCGCCGCTGTGAATGCTCCACCGGAATTGCCCCGTTGTGAAAGCCGCGGCCAGCGTTTTATAGTCAAGGCGCTTTCAATTTGATGGATCAACTTGCTTCCTTCTGATGTGAATCACCTTCGGCTATGGCTTGGAACGTTTTAGATAAGCTGTATAGCGATTGCCAGGGCCGCTAGATTCATCAATAATCACGCTAACAAGTTCCCATCCTTGCTCTCCCATTCTGTTGGCCTCAGTAACCAAGCCTCTTCTGGTATCAGAAAAAACGACACTTACCTCTTGTCTCCCCAAGTCGTTTTTTTTTGCGCTTCTAACCTGTTGTGCCTGAACTGGCTGGCTTGTAAAAAGTTTGACTCCTACTGTTGCGCTGGCGAGAGATGCAATTATTACCAGCAGTAGCAGCAATCCGTAGCGTTCCCTATTCATAATAATCTCCCTTTTTGAGACTGCGACTAAGCACAGTGTGTTGAACTGTTGGTCTTCTGCAAAGATTTCCATCAATCTATTGATGAGGTCGAGAGCACCCGTTTGAAGAGTGCTCTCGACGCCAATTGGCTGTGGACTTCTATGGGAATTTCTGCACCGTTAGGTCATTTGAACTTTTCTTCGGGCTGTCCACAACCGTTACGCCCTGAGAAGCGGTTACTACAATACGCCCTTTCAGCGTCTGTGATGACGGTACAGCTCCCGCCTTGAACGTAAACGTTACCGGTTCGGTTTGGTTTGGAGCTAGAGTTACCGTCTGTGGAGGTTCAGAAACCGTTACGTTTAGTGGCCCGCTTGGATCGCTTATGGAAGCCTCGACCGTCGCCATAACGTCGGCAGACCCGGGCGAAGCTGAAAGTATCACGGTTAACGTCGCTGATTCACCGCTTCTAATTGTTGGTGGGGTTGGAGACGTGAAACTAACAGAGCCGACAGAAATTGATGGCACTACCATCATCGGGGCGGCTTCGGAAGGACGAATCCGCGAACTGTTGCACACCGAACCGGGATCGCCATTGCCCGCCGCAAAGGTGTACCACGACGCCGTGATCGTCGCGCTGCCTCCGGCAAACACACTCGGACAGCCGCCCGTGCAACTGTAACTACTACTGACGTGTGCGGCTGACGATTTGCGCGCGACCAAGCAAGCGCACACCGCCGCTGTGAATGCTCCACCGGAATTGCCCCGTTGTGAAAGTCGCGTGTGCATATTCCACATAGGCTTACTTCACCGCACGTTTACCTGTTCGCTCAAACTTCTCTCCGTTCCATTCATAAGTATTTGTTTCATTGTCGTATCTAGAACGAGAGGTAATTAGGCTGGGACGGTGGACGCCTCTATCGTACACATCCAAAGTATGCCCCGAAACGTCTGCGAGTTGGTGAAGGGCTGATCCGTCGAAGGAGTAAACTTGAAGCGCGCCGCCCAAACTTGCACCCTCGCCGGAGGTTGCGATGATCTCGGGGCGGCCATCGCCCGTCACATCGCGTAACGCAAATGGGACGGCGTGCTTATCATAAATGCTGAAATATACTTGTCTACCGTAAAGAGTAGTCGATGACAGTAAAGTGAGTCCGTTTCCCTGATGCGCTAGAACTCCTAAAAACAACGGATCACTACTTTTAGCGTCAGCGCCCAGCAGACTATAGACGGCAACGGTTTCAATGCTACCGTTACCCGCTAAATCAGTAGTAGCAAAAGCGGCTCTTTCCTGTGTGTCACTGACAGGATAAATGGCGATTTGTGCTCCTTCGGGCAAGTATTGCTCGATCTGCCTTATCTGTTCGTTAGTTGTACCTATAAGAATACGTTGCGGTTCTGAGCGAGGTTGGTAAGCAGGCTGTCCCGCAGGTCTTGATGGAGGGGGAGGAATCGAAGACTCTCCTTGCTGCTTCGCGGGAGGAGCTTGCAGCGTTGTATAGACAGGGTTTGGCAGAGTTGCTGGCGGCTCCAGTAGTAGCCTTGAGTAATGGTAAACAACGTACACGGCAACTCCAAGCACCAGTGTCAGGGTAAACGACATAATGATTGCTCGCTTCTTCATAATCCTCTCTCCACTTAATCAGGATGCAGCCAAATGCAGTTTGATGGGGTTCGTCTATCACCGGAAGGACGAACCCCACTTGCCTAAATCAATTGAATCGCCAAACAACGACAGACGGAGACCCTACCGTAGCAAAAGTTCCATCTGCGAGGTCAATCCCAGCATTGTTGTTGCCGGTTTCGCAATCTACACGTTCAGCCAGCGGCCTCGTGCCAGTGTTCCAGTATGGGTCTTGGGTAGCCCCTGTCGGATCACATCGCCCTGGACCGCCGAAATGCGGCCCCGTTTCGAGCTTGACAGTGTCATCTGATTGAAGAGTGGTTGGATTCCTGACTATAACGGGCTTATTGCAAAGCGAACGATCATTAGCTGGCAACGCGACGAAGTGATCGTTTGGTTGTATGAAATGTCCACAGGAAGTAGGCATACCTCCCGGAGGCATTCCCTCTCGCGTTGCTATGACTTGAAAGTATGTGAATAGGTTGAAATCCACGCGCCCAACACTGTTGGGGTCTCTAGGTGTAAACCGGAATGTCGTTCCACGATCTGTGCCATTCACCCGGTTCAGTAATACGCCTCCTCCGTATTGACCAGACCTCAAAGTGATCGTTGATGGCAATCCAATTTCAGTGGAATCCAAAGTTCGGCTTGCGATGAAACTCACAGTACTACTGTTAGCTGGATCAACGTTACCGTTGCTGTCAACTGCCTCCACCATTATCGTAAAGGTCTGCCCTGCGATAATTCCCGCCGAAGTTGCATCGTTCTCAGCAGTCACAGGGGGATTCGGAACGCGAACCCTTAACGTGTCTACCATCATCGGTGCAGCTTCGGAAGGACGAATCCGCGAACTGTTGCACACCGAATCGGGAGCGCCATTGCCCGCCGCAAAGGTGTACCACGAGGCCGTGATCGTCGCGCTGCCGACGCCCACCGCATTCCATCCACCGCTGCCGCCGCTCACTATCGCGGTGTTGCTGCTTGTCCAATACGCATTGGTGACGGCAAACGCCGCCTGCTCATTGCCGTAGTAATCCTGATTGACCTGCATGGCGGCCATTTGAAAGAAATCGCCAAACAGAAAGCTTCCGCTACTCGGCGTCATGAAGCTGTAAAAGTAGGCGTTGTTGCAGCAACCACCGCACGACGAGGTGCTGCTCAGCCCATTGGTGAAATCCACCTGCTCGGCTCTGCCGATCAGCGTCAATTGCTGCGGCCCCTCCACCGAACGCAGCACCGACCAGTCCACGCGCCCATGCGTCGCATCAAACGGCAACACCTTCCCGCCTGCATCCGCCACCTGATTGTCGCGCAACTGCCGTAGATCGAAGACCTTCGTCTCGCCCGCCGCAATCCACTGCACGCCCAGCGCATAGACGCCGCCCGGATAATTCACTTGAAGGGTGTACTGTTCGGCGTGATCGGTTGCGTTCTTGACGTACACCACCGTTGAGGAAGCGTCGTCAATGCTCCATGGATACATCCCTGTGCTGCTCGGTTTCGCCGCTGCGTCAACCACCGGGACGCGATAAGTTTGCCTGCCGTCGCTGCTCACACTCTGTGCCGAGATGATAACGCTGCCCGGCGCGCTTGAATACTCGAACTCCAAACCCGCCGCCAGCACAGTTCGCTCGACGCCTCTCGCCTTGAGAGACTCCGGCACGGGAATCTCTCTGGTCTGACCGGCGGCAAGGCGTATTGGCGGAAGCGAGATGGCGGCGCGGCGATTGTCGCTCGTCGTGTATGGCACGCGCCCTTTCAGAACGGTTGGTTCGATTCCAATATTTCGCGCCACGATGACGGGTCGCAACTCCATGCCTCCGACTTCGCCCAACCGCAGCCCCGCGCCGTCCAATCTGGATGTCTTAATCTTCTGCGGGTCGGAGAATTCCACCACTGCGGAATAACCTATGGCGATTTCCTGAATCAAAGCGTGCGCCAGTAGCGCCCCGTTCGCGCCGGTGTGGACGATGGAGATGCCGCCCGTCGCCGCGAGATTTTCGCCGCGCCGGTGTGCCTGCTCATGCACATCCATGACGCGCGTTTCATGCGGTGCCAGCGTCAACGTCTCCGGTTCCGGCTGTTTCGTGTGGCTGCCGTCCACACTTACGGTGGCCGACAGCGGCGCGTCTGTGGTGTTCGACAAAACGAGCCGCGCTCCGGCACGCGGCGACGGCAGCCACCACACGCCTTCCAACCGCGACGACGCAAACATCTTCGCCGGTTCGCTCAACTCTTCGTCGAAGATCAAGCTGCGCCCGGCATCAACCAGCCTAATCACGCCGCCCAACTCCAAATCCATGCCGTCGTAGCGTACTTGTAAGCTGCCCTCCTGAAAGAGCGTGCCTGCCAGAGCATACTCGTTCAGGTTGATCGCCCGCGCTGTGTTTGCGTCAAGCGTAACCGGCGCTAAATCTAAACGCTCGCCGCTCAAACTAAAGAGCGACACTTGCGCCTGCATGGAATGTGGCCCTTGATTGCTCAGCATCAATGTCGCACTCAGATTATCGTTCAGGCTGTAATAGGAAGCAGCCAGCAAATGCGGCGCATCAACATGCGTATGCCTGTACGCACGATGAATGCCGCTGTCCGCGCTGTCTCCGCCTGGCGGCGGCGCTTGTGCGGCAGCCGGACGCAACAGCGAAGGTAATTGAGAAGCACACAACAAAGTTAACACCGCGCAGGCGGCGAAAAGTTTCAAACAAGTTACAGGTCTTGTTGACCGGTAGGAATTGAAGCGAGTAGCGTATCTCATTAGAAGCTCCTTTCAAGCTCGAAGGGTTGAGCCGCCACCGCTTTTGCGCTAAAATGTGTGCTCTTCGGGCGATACATCTTTGGCGCGAAACGCGGCAGAGGCTGTATTGTCAAACGCCCCGCCGCTACCCTGCACAGGTAGCGACGG
>JBPCOJ010000019.1:0-14819 GCA_051000345.1 Pyrinomonadaceae bacterium
AGACGTACAGGCTCGACGAAGCGGCGCTGGAACAAATCTTAATGGGTGAAGAAAGCATCAGCGCATAAAGCATAAAAGGAGAGACGGCGGAAAGGCAGCGACTGTTAAAATAAAAAAGCGCGGCGAACATATGTTGAGGGTTCGCCGCGCTTTTCTAAAACAGTGTTTTCTTATTTCGCCGATGTCGGGTTCGACGCGAGCAAATCGTAGTTGCCGATCTCACGGTTGTGCATGTCGAGCGTGCCTGTAATATCGGACGTTTCTTCGAGCATCTGCTTGGTCATTTGAATCGAATCACTCAGTTGCTCGAAATCAAGGGCGGAGACTCTTTCGGGCGTCGGCAGCGTGACGACTTGATCGTTGACGAGGCCGAAAAAGTTTTCGATGGATTGCAGTTGTCCTTCGACGAGTTTGACGGAGCGTTCGAGGTCGCTGAAGGCATTCGTGCGACGCTTCAGAATTTCGACGTTGGCTTGCTGGACGCGTTTGGCGCGCTCATCCGTCGAAGATTCGACGGCGTGCTCGGCCTGCGTTAATTGATTCTGCACGGCTTGACGATTAATCGAGCGCAAGTGGTTTTTGCGTCGGCGATACACGTCCAAGAGATCGACGAAATCCTCCCAGCGCTGATCTAGGCTCTGTATGTTCGAGGGAACGTCGCCGGAGCCTGTGAACTTCTGGTAGTTCTCGTAAATCTGTTTTTTGAGCCACCGCAGATAATTAACGGCTTCCTTTTCGCGCGGATCGAAGCTATCGATTAATTTTTCGCGCTGGCCGTCCCGCATGGCGCGCGCGTGTGCTTTGCGGCGGCCATCGACAAGGCGGCGGTATAGGTTTGTAGCAGGCACGGTGGTTAAGTATAAGCCCTCGGCGACAAGCGCGGCGACGAGCGGAATTTCGGATTGCGTATAAGCGGCGGCGACGGCGAAGCCCGCCATGCCCCAGAAATTGACGGGTTCTTTGAGCGCTTCTTTTAAGTATTGAAAATCAATCTTCGGTAAATCTGCCATGACCGTAAACTTTCAAGCAAAGACAATCAATCGGTAATACCTTCAGCAAACATTCGTCAGCAATCAACGATTAGCGTTTGACACTCGCGCATCTCTTTTTACTCGTTTAGCAAGGCGCGATTTTCGTCGCTCGTCTCGCCGCTTGCGGGCAGCGACGCCTGTTGCCCGCTTGTCGAAGCAGGAAGGAGTCCCATGTCGCGTTTGTATTCGAGCAGCTTGTCCTGCAACTGCATATTAGAAGCTTCGCGTTCGATTTCCTGCATCTGCGTATCGACGTTTGACGTGCCGAGCTGCATTTTGGCTTCGGCGGTTGCCGAGCGGCGATCAATTTTATCGCGCATCTCGCTGAAGGTCGAATAATCGTCGCCGACATTGAACGTCTCCATCGTCTGCGCGAGTTGTTCCTGCAATTTCGCCTGCTTCGATTGATTGACGAGCTGTATGGCTTCGGCGGTGCGCTTCTGCATTTGCAGCATGTAATTGTCGCGCGCCTTAAGCGCCTGCTTGGATGCGTTGGTCGCTTGATCGAGTTGCTGCGAAGTTTTTTGCAGATCGAGCTGCGCTTGCTGAAGTTGTCCGATGTAGGAAGTGGCGAAGTCGTCGCGCCCCATTTTGACGCTGGCTTTGATTTTTGAATCGAGATCGACGACCTGTCCTTCGAGCCGCTCCTTGCTTTTAGCGAGCAGCTTTTCGGTGGACATCACCTGCGCGACGGAGTTGTTGAGTTCCGGCACGCGGTCGCGCATATCGCGTATGGTTTGCTGAAGAATGAGTTCCGGGTCTTCCGTTTTTTCGATGATGCCGCCGAAAAGCGCACGCACGGAGCGCTTCATTCTATTCCAGAGTCCCATCTAATCATTCCTCCAACCATCCAAACTGAAAAGCGCGAACTGCTTCTTTCGTGCTTCCTTAAAGCCCGCCCGCAAAGGTGTTGTACGAAGAAATCCGGCGCGCGGTTGCACTCCGAAGAAGCTTCTCGATTGAAGAGTATAACAGTAGTCGCGCGCGCTCTGCCAGAGCCAAAAAAGAAGCGCGTGTTTATAAAGCTTTTATCTTCCAGCGAAGCGCCCTATGTCGCGCCGGTAGTGCATTCCGTCCCAATGGATTTTATCGATTGCCGCATAGCAACGCGCGAGCGCCTGATCGAGCGTTGCGGCGCGCGAGACGACATTCAGCACGCGCCCGCCCGCCGCAACCCAATCGCCGTTAGCCGCGCGCTTCGTCCCCGCGTGAAAGATTTCCACGTCAGGCATTTGCGCGGCTTCATTTAAGCCCACAATGCGCGCTCCCGTTTCAGGCTTCGCAGGGTATCCGCGCGCCGCCAGCACGACTGCCGCGCTCGCCTCGTCGCTCCAGCGAACCGAAGCGTCACGCAGTTTCCCGCGCGCCATGGCTTCAAAAACGTCGATCAAGTTCGATTCCAGCCGCACCAGAATCGCCTGCGCTTCCGGGTCGCCGAAACGCACGTTGTATTCCAGCACGCGCGTTCCTTCGCTTGTCAGCATCAGCCCGACGAACAGAATGCCGTGAAACGGAAAACCTTCGGCGCGCGCGCCCTCGAGCGTCGGCTCGATGATTTCACGCCTGACGCGCGCCAATGTTCCCTCATCGAGTATGCCGTGCGTCGTGATCGCTCCCATGCCGCCCGTGTTCGGCCCCGTATCCGCTTCGCCGACGCGCTTGTGATCGCGCGCCGTAGGCATCAGGCGATAATCGAGTCCGTCCGCGAAAACGAGCAACGAAGCTTCGCGCCCGGCGAGAGCTTCCTCAATGACGATGCACGGCGCAGGAGCGGACGACGCGCCAACCACAGAAGCAGCAGAAGTTGGCCGCAATTCAATCGCCGCTTGTTCCGCTTCATGTCGGGAATTGGCAACGGTGACGCCTTTGCCCGCCGCGAGGCCGTCTGCCTTCACGACCACCGGCGCATCCCCTGCGCCGAATTCGCCGCTTCGTAAAATCCTTTGCGCTTCTTCGACTGAATGAGCGAGACGATAACGCGCCGTCGGCACATTGTGGCGCGTCATAAAATCTTTGGCAAAGGCTTTGCTCGATTCAAGACGCGCCGCCGCTTTGCTTGCCCCTGCGATCATCAAGCCGCGCTGCTCGAAGGCATCGACTATCCCTGCTGCGAGCGCCGTTTCGCCGCCGACAATCGTCAAGTCGATTTTCGTTTCAAGGGCAAACTGAACGAGCGCAGCTACGTCCGTCGCGTTTAAGGAAACACACTGGGCGTCCACAGCGATGCCGTCGTTGCCGGGCGCGCAAAAGATTTGCAACTGCCCTGCGGCGGCGTTTGTGCGCCGGAGCGTGCGTATGAGCGCGTGTTCGCGCCCGCCGTTTCCGATCACCAGAATTTTCATTCAGGGAAACTTTCTTTGCATTAATATCACTTGCGCGCGGATGCTGGCACGCCTGTTCCGCGCGTGTCAAGGCAACGCATTACCGGGCAAACATCGCTTGACACAATTTCGTTAAAGATATAATTTGCAACCCAAGCAGCCTGCATCGCTCGCCGGAACAGTGAGCATTCCCGAACGGCCTGCATACTTATGACTTCGTCTTCGCAAAGATTCGGTTGACCCGCCTAAAATCGGGTTGTCGTAATCGAGCGCATCGCGGGTGGGAACTTGAAACCAAGTTCGACGCAAAGAAAAATATCCTCTTGGCGTTGACCATCCCTCAGAGGCTCTTTAGTTGTTTGACGACTTATTTTCTAAGAAGCGGCATCCTCGCTGACGCAGTCTGACGCACGCCAACCAGAATCAGGGCGGGAGGCATTGAATTATGCCGCACACAGAATTTAGCGGATCAAACGATGAGTTGAAAAATGTGGAACAAGAGTTTGAGGATCGCACGCTGAAATGTTTTGACTGCGGAGATGATTTTGTCTGGACAGCGGGTGAACAAACTTTTTTTCACGACAAGCATTTAACGAACGAACCGAAGCGCTGCAAGCCCTGCAAGCAGGCCAAGAATGAGCGCCTCGCCGCCATCAACGCGGCACAGGCTTCCGGCATTCGCCAGCGCATAGAAGTCTCCGTGCAGTGCGCGCAGTGCGGTCAACAAACCACAGTGCCGTTTTACCCGTCGCAGGGACGTCCTGTTTACTGCCGCTCCTGCTTTCTCGCCGGACGCGCGACGCAGGAAACCGACGCCAATCGCCAGTAAAAACTCGCTTGATAAGAAGCGACGGGTGACGCATGAAATAGAAATTTGCGTTCGCGTCGATTGAATTTTCCAAAAGGTTGATCGTGCACATGCACGATCAACCTTTTTGCTTTACCATTGAATGAAAATCCCTTTCGCGTCCGGCGTGGAATTTTTCCTTCTTTAGGCGGCATTACATAAAAGGGATGTTTTCTTTTTCGAGCGGTATTACAGCTAATGTTTGATCGTCCTACGATTATGAAATTCGGCGGCACGTCTATCGAAGACGCGGACGCCTTCACGCGTGTCGCGCGAATCGTCCAGATGCAACAAGATACGCTTCTGATTGTCGTCGTCTCGGCGATTAGCCGCGTGACCGACGCGCTTCTCGCTGGCGCGCAGCGTGCCGTTGAAGGAGACGTGAATAGCGCAATCGAGGGCGTTGAAGAACAGCTTGCCAGACATGCCGACATCGCCGCGCAGCAATTAAAAAGCACGCAGGAGATTCGCGCGTTTCAAGAAACAATCGCGCGCGCGCGCCGCGAACTCTCCGATTTATTTCATACGATTGCCGCGCGTTTGATGCCGTTTCCCTTTTTGCAAGATGTCGTCGCCTCGCACGGCGAACGCCTCAGCGCGACGCTGCTTGCAGGAGTGTTGCGCGAACACGAACTGCCTGCGAGCTACGTCGATGCGCGCCGCTGCATTGTGACGAACGATGAGCATACGCGCGCGACACCGCTCGCAAAGGAAACGAATCAACACACGCGAAAGGAATTATTGCCGCTTCTCGAAGCCGCGCAGATTCCCGTGCTCGGCGGATTCATTGCCGCATCCATGGACGGTTCGACGACGACGCTCGGACGCGGCGGCTCGGATTACACGGCGGCGCTGGTCGGCGCGGCGCTCAATGCGCGCGAAATCCACATCTGGACGGATGTCGCGGGAGTCTTGACGGCTGACCCGCGCGTTGTTCCGAATGCACGCACAGTTCCGCGTATGTCCTACAGAGAAGCCGCCGAACTCGCTTACTTCGGCGCGAAGGTTTTGCATCCGAAGACGATTCAACCGGCTGTGGATTCTTCGATTCCCGTGCGCATCTGCAATTCGCGTGAGCCGGAAAAAGGCGGCACGATTGTCTGCGCCACAGCCGAAGCAGCGCCGCGCACCGTCAAAGCCATCGCGCACAAAACCGGCGTCATGCTCGTTCATATCACGTCCGCGCGCAGGCATGGCACGCATGGGTTTCTGCGTTCGCTTTTTGAAACTTTCGATTATCACAAAATCGTCGTCGATGTCGTCGCCACTTCGGAAGTCAGTGTTTCGCTTTCGATTGAAGACAGCCGCGCGCGTTCGGCGGCGCTCAAGGATTTGGAAGCACTCGGCACGGTCACGTTTGACGAAAGGCAGGCGGTCATCTGCATTGTCGGCGAAGGATTGAGCGCCACGCCCGGCGTCGCCGCGCGCGTTTTCAATTCCATCAGCGATATTAATATCGCGCTCATTTCGCAGGGCGCATCCAGCATCAATTTGACCTTCGCCATCGCCGAAGCGTCCGCGCGCGAAGCCGTCACGCGCCTGCATGAAGCGCTGTTTGAACAAGAAGACGAAACGCTGCCCGCGAACAACGACGCTCAAGCGGCGCATCGTTGATATAAGCGGCGATAAGCAACGCGTTTATGTTATAAAAAGCTGCATGAATCCATTTGAATTAACACGCGGGCTAATAGATATTCCTTCGATCAGCGGCGACGAAGCGGCAGTCGGGAACTTCCTCGCAAATCATCTTGAAAATTTGAGCTACCGCGTCGAGCGTCAGGAAATCGCAGGCGGGCGCGCCAACATCATCGCCACAACAAACGCTTTGCCGCGCGTCGTGCTCTCCACGCACATCGACACAGTGCCGCCGCATATTTCTTCGAGCGAAGACGCCGGTTATATTTACGGGCGCGGCGCGTGCGACACCAAAGGCATCATCGCCGCGCAAATAATTGCCGCCGAAAATCTGCGCCGCGCCGGTGTCAAAGAGATCGGGCTTCTCTTCACCGTCGAAGAAGAAACGAACAGCAACGGCGCGCGACTCGCCAACACGCACACGCTTGCTTCCGAATGCCGTTATCTAATCAACGGCGAGCCGACACAAAACAAACTTGCGACAGGCTCGAAGGGTTCTTTGCGCTTGCGTCTGACAACCACAGGCCGCGCCGCGCATTCCGCGTATCCCGAACAAGGCGAATCAGCCATTGAAAAACTGCTCGACGTGCTTGCTGACGTCCGCGCCGCGCGTTGGCCGCAAGATGATTTTTTCGGCGACACGACCTGCAACATCGGCGTCATCGGCGGCGGCGCAGCCTCCAACATTATCCCCGCGCACGCCGAAGCGGATTTGCACATACGCCTCGTCAGCAGTTCGACGATTATCAAAGAAATTCTCGAACGCATCATTGCCGAACGCGCGCGCATCGAATATCTCTCGATTGCCGAACCCGTGCGATTATTGACACTCGAAAATTTCCCGCAGGAACTCATGCGCTTCACCACAGACATTCCGCATTTAACGAATTGGGGAACGCCGCTTCTGCTCGGCCCCGGCTCGATTCTCGACGCGCACACCGCAGGCGAGCGCATCGGCAAACATGAAATCACGGAAGCCATCAATTTGTACGAACGCCTCGTGCGCACGCTTCTCTCGCGCGTCGAAAATGAAGAAACACAGACGCCAGCAATAAACGACAAAGCTCGCGCCGTGCCATCGGAGGACTACACACGTTGAGTGAATTTCAAGCGGCAGCGCGTTTGCGCGGCATCGAGAAAAGCTTGATCCGTCAATTATTTGATCGCGCGCTTCCCGACAGCATCAATCTGGGCTTGGGCGAACCCGATCTGCCAACGCCCGACGTGATTCGCCGCGCCGCCGCGCGCATCGTCACAGAAGAACAAAACGGCTACACCACACACGCAGGGCTTCCCGCTTTGCGTGAACGAGTGGCCGCCGATTACGCGTACCTAGAAAACAGGCCGGAGCGCGTCATCATTACGGCAGGCTCGCAGGAAGCTTTGTATCTAGCGCTTCTGACTATCGTTGACGCGGGCGATGAAGTGCTGCTGCCCGATCCCGGCTTCGTCGCGTATCCGACGATTGTGCGTATGGCGGGCGGCGTTCCCGTCTTTTATAAACTGCCCGCCGCAAATGATTTTCGATTCGACGCAGAAGATTTCCGGCGCAAGTTAAGCCCGCGCACAAAGCTTGTCGTTACGATCAGCCCATCGAACCCGACGGGACGCACACTCACGACGAGTGATCTCGCGGCAATGGCGGAAATCTTGCAGGGAAACAATTCGCCGTATGTCATCAGCGATGAAATCTACCGCGAGCTTTACTACACGGAAACGCGCCCGGCCTCGCTTTCGGATTTTTACACGAAGACGCTTGTTATCAGCGGCCTCTCAAAATCTATGAGCATGACGGGCTGGCGCGTCGGCTGGCTGTGCGGCGATGAAGCGGTCATTAACAGCGCGCTTATTCTGCACGGCTACGTCACAACGTGCGCTTCGACTGTTTCGCAAAAAACCGCCGCCCGCGCCGCATGGACGGGTGAAGCATTCGCGGCGCGCGAAGCGATGCGCGAAATTTTCCGCGAGCGACGCGAACACTTACTCACACTCGTTGCAAGCGAATTGAACTTGCGCGCCGTTGCGCCCGACGGAGCTTTCTACACGATGATCGACACGGGCGCATACGGCGATTCGATGCAGGTTGCCGAAGCGATGCTCGAAGCGGGCGTCATCACCGTTCCGGGCGCGGCCTTCGGTAAGGAATGCGAAAATTATTTGCGTGTCTCCTTCTGCGCCGACAATCTTGCGCTCACGGAAGGCGTGCGCCGCATGAAAGAAGCATTGAAAAGTTTGTAGGATATTGAGGTTATGGACAAGAAATATCGCGTTGGAATCTTAGGCGCGACGGGCACGGTCGGGCAGCGCTTCATTCAACTGCTGGAAAACCATCCGCAGTTTGAAGTAACGGCGCTCGCCGCTTCGGTTTCTTCGCAGGGCAAGGCTTACGCAGAGGCGTGCGTGTGGCGCTTGCCGTGCGAGATGCCCGCGAAGGCACGCGCAATGATTGTCGAAGCGCCGCGCCCGCCGCTCGATTGCGATTTCGTTTTTTCGAGTTTGCCCGGCGACATCGCGCGCGAAACGGAAGCTGAATTTTCGCGCGCGGGTTATCCGGTCATCAGCAATTCGGCGGCCTTTCGCATGGACGAAGACGTGCCTTTGTTGATACCGGAAGTCAACCACGAGCATCTCTCCATGCTCGACGCGAAACAAAAAAATCCTGATCGCAAAGCGGGCATCATCGTCGCCAATCCAAACTGTTCGACGATCATGCTGGCGATGGCGCTCGCGCCGCTTCATGCGCGCTTCGGCGTCGAAGCTGTCGTTGTCACCACTATGCAGGCGATTTCCGGCGCAGGCTATCCGGGCGTTTCGGCAATGGACATCACGGACAACGTCGTTCCGTTCATCGAGAATGAAGAGGAAAAAATCGAGCGCGAGACGTTGAAGATATTAGGGCAGGTCAAAGGTACGCGTATCGAAGCGGCGGCGTTTCCGGTCAGCGCGCAATGCCACCGCGTCAATGTTCTCGAAGGCCACACGGCAGCGGTGCGCGTCCGGCTTTCACAAAAGGCTGCTATCGAAGACGTGCGCGACGCCCTCGCTTCGTGGACATCCTTGCCGCAGGAATTGCGTCTTCATTCCGCGCCATCGCAACCGATCATCGTGCGCGACGAGATTGACCGCCCGCAACCGCGCCTTGACCGCGATGCAGGCAACGGCATGAGCATTACCATCGGGCGCATCCAGCCGGGTCAAGTGCTCGATTACCGCTTCGTCGCACTCAGCCACAACACCATCCGAGGCGCAGCAGGCGCGGCGATTCTCAATGCTGAATTATTGATTGCGAAGAACTGTCTTTGAACAGTTTTTGTGCGTGTAAGGATTATTTCGATGCGTGTTTATCTCTCTTAGGTGGACACGCCGGACAATTAGAGTTCGTCGTTGGGTTAGGCAATATCTCTATACCATCTTGCTCTTGAAACTCGCCATCGTTCCAAAGATATCGGCTACGAGTAAATGATTTTGGGCAACACATACCTGTGAATTCGCTACTAGAAGTATCTCCTACGGTTGTCTGTTTACCAAACAATTCAACAACTAACTCTCCATGCTTAGCATAGACGCGCCGCAATCCACCTTCGGAGCGATCACCACTCTCGAATGCCCAGAGCAACTTTGGCTTTCTATCTTCAAGTGTGAAGATGTAAACGCAATTCTGTGCGGCTGAACCATCTGTATCTTCGCTAAAATTTACTATCGCTTCTTCTCGACTGTCTCCGGTAACATCGCCATACGATACACTTGTTAAAGTCAATCCGTCTCTCCAATCTCCATACTTTCCATTGTGGATCGTGAAAACCTCTTCAGGGTATGCATCCTGATACTCGCCTTCAAACGTGCTTCCCGGATATGTAAAGTTGGCAAAGTCAATTTCTCGAATTGAATTTACTTCTGGGTAAGTGATTTGTTTCTTTTGAGCTGGCGGCGCAGTTGTCGGTTGCGAAATTGCTTGAGATGGGGCTTCGTGAATGGGTTGAAGGCGATGATAAACGAATACTGTTGCGGCAATTATGCCGAGCGTGAATGTTAAAAGCGCAACTAACAGGCGAACGGTAAAGTGTTTCATGCTCTGTCTCTCCATTCCTTAAATCAAAAGCGCGTGACCTTAAATATGTAACGAACAGTATAGAACTAAGCGGCGGGATTGCGAATGAAGAATACTATTCGACAGTCAATTCCCGCACATGTTCAGCTTCGTAATTTTCGATTAGCACGCCGATGATTTCCATGAGCGAGGCTAAAGGATGCGATTCATCTTCGCCGACTTCATCAATTAAGCTGTCCAGCATTGCCACGAGCTGCCGATATTCTTCTTCGGTGTGAGGAACAAACACTTTTCCGGCTAAGGCAGACCACGCAGTTGCGGTTTTATTCACATCAATGTTCTGCATTGATTACTCCTTCCACTTGCCTTCATTATATTCGGCATGAGTCAACACGGCTCGAATATAAATTCTTTGACGATTATAGTGAATTGCCGCGATCAAGCGAACTTTGTTTCCGCCAATGTTGAAAACAGTTAGCTTGCCTACATGGTCGGCAGTAGGAAACAACGCCCGCAACTCGCTGAAAGAAGAAAAATCATTACGCTTCGCCAAGCTGTACCAATGAGCCAGCGCCGTCCTTGTTTCAGGATATTTTTCCGCAAATTCATTGAGCCGCTTGCGAGTAATAATGTGCATACCGGCATGATAAGTTTCTTACATTCGAGACACAACAGGCAAAGCACCCGAAGCCGTTGATAAAATTATCCGCAGAGCACAGAGCCGCCGTTGAGGTTGAGGATTTCGCCTGTGATGTGGCGCGACCAATCGCAGGCGAGGAAGATAATTGAGAGCGCAACGTCGTCGGCGGTGGCGATGCGGCGCAGGGGAATGGCGTTGATGACGCTTTGCTCGTATTCCTTATCGCGGAAGACTTCCGTGTTCATCTCCGTATCGACCCAGCCGGGCGCGACGCTGTTGACACGAATAATAGGCGCGAGTTCGGACGCGAGCGCTTTCGTGAAACTGATCTGGCCGCCCTTCGACGCGGCATAGTTTGAAACTCCTGCTTCGCCGCGCTGTCCGGCGGTTGAGCTGACAATTACGATTGCGCCGCGCTCCGCCTTTTTCATCACCGGCACGACGGCGCGGCACGCCGCCCATGTTCCCTTCAAGTTTGCATCGATCACTCGATCCCAGAGTGTCTCCGTCATTTCTTCGACGGGCGCGCCTTCCCAGATTCCGGCGTTCGCAACCAGCGCATCGACGCGCCCGAAACGTTGCACGGCAGCATCGACGAGCGCCGCGCTTTCTTCTACCTTCGAGACATCCGCGCGCACGGCTAATGCTTCGACCTGATGCTCGCGCGCGAGGCGCGCGACTTCTTCGGCGGCATCTTCGCTGTGTAAATAATTGATGACGACGTGCGCTCCCGCTTCGGCGAAACGCAGGGCTGCGGCGCGCCCCACGCCGCGCGAGGCACCTGTAATGATTGCCACTTGATCGCGCAGCAAATCGCGCGGCAAAGCTTGTGGAACTCTTTTATTATTATCAGCCATAAATGCCCTTCTCTGTTGATTGATAAAATTTGAATTTCAGTTAGCAGCCAGCGTCGCCTTCGCGTTGCGTGCATTATCATGCTCATCGAACGCTTGGCGCACAAGCGGCGCGAGCAATGCGGCGTCAGCGAGAAAAGCGTCGTGGCCGTGTGTGGAAACGAGTTCGCTGTAACGCACGTCGACCGCCGCCGCGCGCATACGTTCACAGAGCGCGTACACGTCCGCCGCCGGAAACAACCAGTCCGTCGAAATGCCGATGAGCAGCACAGCCGCCGTGATGCGCTGCAAAGCAGATTCTTCTGAATCGTAACCACGCGCCGGATCGAACGTGTCCATCGCCTTCGATAAGGCAAGATAAGAATTTGCGTCGAAGCGTGTGGTGAAATTTCGGCCTTGGTAATCGAGATAGCCCGCGATCTCGAAACGCTCGTTCATCGCGCGGTGCGGGTCTTCATTCGTGCGCCCGTCGGGACGCCTGTGATAGCGCTCGGTAAAGAGTTCCGCAGATTTGTAAGAGCACATCGCCAGCGCACGCGCGAGCGCGAGGCCTTTAACGGGCGGATTATCCGGCGCGTAGTTGCCATCCAGCCACGCCGGATCATTGCGAATCGCCTGCCGCTGCAAATGATTAAGCGCGAGTCCCATCGCCGACAAGTGCGTTGCGCCGACAGCCACACAGCGTTCGACGCGTTCCGGGAAATCAATCGCCCACTGCAACGCCTGCATCCCCCCGATGGAACCACCGACAACAGCATAAAGCTTTTCAATGCCGAGATGATCGAGCAAGCGAGACTGCGCGCGCGCCATGTCGCGGACGGTGACGAGCGGAAAGTCTGCGCCGTAAACTTTTTTCGTGCGCGGATTAATGGACGCTGGCCCCGTCGAGCCGTAGCAAGAACCGATGGCGTTCACGCCGACGATGCAAAAGCGCGAGGTATCGAACGCCGAAGCTGCGCCGAACATTTCCCTCCACCAATCCGCGACGCGCGCCGAACCCGACAGCGCATGACACGCGAGAATCGCATTGTCTCGCCGTTCGTTGAGCTTGCCGTAAAGCGCGTAGCGAAGCGTGACGAATGACAGTTCGCCGCCGACAGCCAACTGAAACGGCTCGTCGGCGGCAAACGTATGGTCACCTTCAAACGTCGGTTCGAGGAACGCGCCCACTGCTTAAACTCCGCCCGCTCCGGCGGCGGCTTTCTGCGGTTCATTCGTCAGATTGCCGCCCGGCTCCGGCGCATTCGTGCTGCGCCTTGCAAGTGCTTGATCTAAGTCAGCGATGATGTCTTTGACGTTTTCGATGCCGACGGACAAGCGTATCAAATCCGGCGTGACGCCTGCGCTTCGTTGCTCTTCTTCGGTCAACTGCTGGTGCGTGGTCGATGCCGGATGAATGACAAGCGATTTGGCGTCGCCGATATTAGCGACGAGGCTAAAGAGTTTCAGCGCGTTGATAAACTCGCGTCCGGCTTCGACGCTGCCGCGAATGCCAAAAGTGAGCAGCGCGCCCGCGCCCGCCGGGAAATATTTTTGCGCGAGCGTGTGATACTCGCTCGTTTCGAGTCCCGGATAATTGACCCACTCGATTTGCGCATGATTTTGCAGAAACCTTGCGACTTCGAGCGCGTTCTCCGAATGCCTTTGCATACGCAGATGCAAAGTCTCCGCGCCCTGAAGGATAAGAAACGAATTGAACGGCGAGAGGCTCGCGCCCGTATCACGCAAGCCCACGACGCGCGCTTTGATAATAAAAGCGAGCGGCCCGAAGGCTTCCGTGTAACTGACGCCGTGATACGAAGGGTCTGGCGCGGTCAAATCATCGAATCTGCCGGACGCCTTCCAATCGAACTTGCCGGAATCAACGAGCACGCCGCCGATTGACGTGCCGTGCCCGCCGATGAATTTCGTCGCGGAATTAATAACGATGTCCGCGCCATGTTCAATCGGGCGGCACAGCGCAGGCGATGCCGAAGTGTTGTCAATGATAAGCGGCAATTTGTGTTCGTGCGCGATTTCTGCGAGACGCGCAATGTCTATCACGTCGAGCTTCGGATTGCCGAGAGTTTCGGCATAAACAGCTTTTGTTTTGTCGTTGATCGCGTGGCGCAATCCGTCGTAGTCCGCGCCGTCAACAAAGCGCACGTTGATGCCTAGCTTCGGCAGAGTGTAATGAAAAAGATTGTACGTGCCGCCGTAGAGCGAAGAGGTGGAAACGATTTCGTCGCCCGCTTTGGCGAGCGTGAGAATCGCCAGCGTTTCGGCGGCCTGCCCGGAAGCGAGCGCGAGCGCGGCGATCCCGCCTTCAAGCGCGGCGATGCGCTTCTCCAGAACGTCCGTCGTCGGGTTCATAATCCGCGTGTAGATATTGCCGAACTCTTCTAAGGCGAAGAGGCGCGCGGCATGTTCCGCGTCGTTGAACGTGTAGGAAGTGGTTTGATAAATCGGGACGGCGCGCGCGTTCGTCGTCGCGTCCGGTTCCTGCCCGCCGTGAATTGCGAGCGTCTCGAAATGAAAATTCGGCGCATCGCCGTTCGTGTCGTCCGTCTTTTTGCTGGTGTCTTCCGCCATTGTGATTCTCCTATCGGTTTAGTTAGTTGATCGAGCGCGTAAACGTAAGCGGCGAAAAGCGGCGAGAGCCTGTGCGTGAAAAACAAAAACGCGAGACTCTCGCGCTAAAGTGTTGCGCGGAAGTCTCGCGAAAACTTTTCGGAGAACACGTCCGGCCCTTTAGCAGTTTTTTACGTGGAGCAAGTCGCCTTAAATCGCCACGCTTTAATTGTCAAAGCAATGCAACAAACTCTAAGCCATCACGGGCGCGCCTGTCAAATAAGCCTGCCCTATATCTATGGTAATTCACCGGAAGTCTGCTGTGCCGTTTGCCTGAAGTTTCGGGGCGTCATTCCCGTCCAACGCCGGAATGCGCGATGAAAAGCGGGAGTGTCGGAGCATACGCGATGGGCATTTCTCGCCGGAACATCGCCGGAAACGTTTGCTGGGGACACACGGGGTTTTGGGGAACTTCTGCGTATCATTGCCCGGACGCAAATGTAACGATTGTGCGGCATTACAATCAGGCGCAACCGGGTAAGGATTTCATCTCCAACAATCTGTACAAGCAAATCGCTTCTCTACTGCGTATCAGCAAGTGAAGAGTGGCGGACGTTGTTCGATCAGAAATCCATTTAATTTTCTTGCTCGTCAACATGCAAAGTCCCGCGTTCTTTGCTCTCGCACGCTCATTGTTTCGCTTCAATCTCGACAACAAGCTGCACTTGCGATTTGACGTTCAAAGAGCCTGCTTCAACCGGAGTCGCATACGATCTCTTAGCCACACTCATGCGGCTCATATTTCCGCCTGCGCGGGCATCGGCATAATCAAACGAGTCGGTGGTATTTGTCGTTGTAAGCGGGCGATCCGTCGTGCCGCCTTCCTGCATTTC
>JBPCOJ010000062.1:0-24760 GCA_051000345.1 Pyrinomonadaceae bacterium
AGTTGGAAGTCGCGGCGACGCTCGGCGTTTCCGATTCGCTTGTCTCTGATTATCGCCGCCGTATCGAAGCCGAACTACGCGCGCTTTCCTTTGTCGAGATCGAAGAAGCGCGCCGCTTCGAGTGTGCCTTGCGCGAGCATGTGCGCGCGCTGGTGCTCGTCGCAGATGCGGCAGGCGTCGGCGCGTAAAACCGTCGGCTGAAGCTTTATATAACAGCCGGTTTCAGCTAAAGTTGTAGTCTACGATAACGTTCGGCGCGTGAGAGGCGAATGCCCCGCCATCCAACGCGAAGGATCGTTATTCGTTTTTCCGCAAAGCCGTTTGCCGGGATTTCATCGCCAAACGGTGTTTCGCCGCCGCCGTAGTAGTAGCAGTAGTAGAGTGCCGCCGATGTCGTACAACCGCAACCGCACGCCCTTCGATTACGAACCCGTGACTCGTTCGCCGCGCGCGAAGGATTTATGGGAGGGCGAAACCGTCACGGCTGACGACTTTCGGCTGCCTCGCGGCGAAGACGCTGCGGGCGAAGAGATTGCGAATCGTCCATCAGACTTCACTCTCGAAGAACCCTCACTGCCGATTCATCGCGGTGTGAAGCCGGAGAGTTGGATCATGCGGCGCGGCCACGCCATCGCTTACGCCGGACTCTTTCTGTTCACCTTTGTTCTTTATTTCCGCCCTTACGAACTTTTCCCTGCGCTCGCTGGTTTGTCTTCGATGGCGTTCTGGATCGCCGTCCTGACGCTCGCCGCTTATCTCCCGGCACAACTCTCGCTCGAAGGCAATCTGACGGCGCGCCCGCGCGAAGTCAATTTGATGCTGATGTTGTGTCTGGCGGCGATTCTTTCGATTCCGCTGGCGATTAATCCGGGCGAGGCCTTTGCCACCTTTCAGGACTTTCTGCGTCCGGCGCTGATGTTTATTGTGCTCGTCAACGTAGTGCGCACGGAGGGGCGCTTAAAGGGATTGTTCTTTCTCACGCTGGCAGTTAGTTGCGTGCTCGGGCTGGGTGCGGTCAATGATTATCGTCAGGGCAATTTCGCCGTCGAGGGCTACCGCGTCGCGGGCCGGATCGGCAATTTATTCGGCAATCCGAACGACATGGCGCTGCATTTGTTGACGGTCACGCCGATTGCCGTCGGGCTGATGCTCGGCACGCGCGGAGTTGTCAGAAAGGCGCTCTATGCCGCGTGCGTCGTGTTGACTGTGATGGGAAATATTATAACTTTTTCGCGCGGAGCTTTTCTCGGACTGCTCGGCGTCTGTGGCGTGCTGGCATGGAAACTCGGGCGTCGCAATCGTTTTCTCGTCACGATGTTCGCGCTCGTTTTCGTCGCGGCCTTTGTCGCATTTACGCCGGGCAATTACACGGATCGGCTCGGCTCGATTTTCGACCACAGCCGTGATGCCGTCGGTTCAGCCAGCGCCCGACAGGATTTACTCGTGCGCTCAATCGCGGTATCGATACATCACCCGTTGCTCGGCGTCGGGATGGGAAACTTTCACACTGTCTCGATCAATGAACTCGTTAATCACAACGCTTATATGCAGGTGGCGACGGAGATGGGCTGGTGGGCGCTTGCCATCTACTCGATATTTATGATTACGGCACTCAGAGGATTAAGCCGGATCGAGCAGCAGACATTTACGACGCCGCGCGCGGATCGTCAAAGCAAGCGAATTTATTATCTGGCGATTGCGTTGCAGGCGAGCCTCGTCGGATACATGATAAGCAGTTTTTTTATATCCGTGGCTTATCAATGGTACGTTTATTATCTGGTTGGATATGCCGTCTGCCTGCGTCGCATTCACGCGCAAACAAGCGCGATAAATAACGGCGAGACGAGCAGCCGCGAAACGAAGGGGCAAGAAGCGCCGGGCATGGCGGCGGTTTAGCAACCGAACGCCGTAGCTCGATTGATGATTTAAGAAAAATGAGCGAACGAGTTCAGCAAAAAAGCGCGTGCAAATTTCAGGTGGCGAGTGCCGCCGTGCCGAACCGTGACCGGCTTTTCCATGAAAGGGAGCTTGCCTCGCAAAGCACTTTCGACGATTCCAGTGCGGCGTCAAATGAGCAGCCGCGTGAGTTTGGCAATTCGGAAACGTCCGGCACGCAGATGCAAGCGGGCGAAGCATCATGTGCCGCCGCTACTGTATCTGTCATCATTCCGTGCTTTAACGAAGAACGTTTTATCGGAAAGGTCTTGGAGAATCTGGCGCGGCAGTACGACGGCGAAAAATACGAGATTATAGTGGTCGATGGCATGTCTACGGATCGCACGCGCGAAGTCGTTGCGGAGTTCGCCGCGCAACGCGCAAAGGATGTCCGCGTGCGTTTGATTGACAACCCGGCAAGGAATATCCCTGTCGCGTTGAATACCGGAATCAAAGAAGCGCGCGGCGAAATAATCGTGCGCATGGATGCCCATTCCGTGCCGTCAATTAATTACGTGCGGCGGTGTGTCGAGTTGATAAACGGGCAGGATGCGGCAGTCGTCGGAATGCCCTGGTGCATACGTCCCGGCGCAGAGTCGCGTGCCGCGCGCGCCGTCGCGCTTGCCGTGTCGCATCCCTTCGGCATCGGCGATGCCAAGTATCGCTCGCCGAAATCACACGTAGCGCAGTTTGTCGATACAGTGCCTTTCGGAGTCTTTCGCAAATCGCTCTGGCAAGAGCTTGGCGGGTTCAACGAAAAGCTACTGGCAAACGAGGACTACGATTTTAACTATCGCGTGCGCGAGCGCGGCGGGCGCATTCTGCTGGACGCCTCGGAGCACTGCGAATACTTTGCGCGCGCGACGATGGCGGAGCTTGCAAAACAGTATTTCCGTTACGGTTCATGGAAGGCGCAAATGGTCAAGCTGCATCCGCGCTCGATCAAATTACGGCAACTCGTCGCGCCCGTGTTCGTCGCCACGCTCGTTCTACTCGCCGCATTAAGCTTGTGGTGGATGCCCGCGCTGTGGCTGTTGGCGGCAGTCATCATGCTTTACACCTCGCTGGCGATTTTATGCGCCGTGCAGCTTGCGCGCGCGCGCGGCGAAGGCTTCGATCTGAAACTCGTCGCGGCCATCTCGCTCGCGTTTTTCGTAATACACAGTTTTTGGGGAAGCGGCTTTCTGTCGGGACTGATGCGCACGCCGCGTTAAGGAATCGAGATAATAAGAGGAGCGCACAATTTCGCGCGACGCAATGGATAATCCGACACCACAGATACAGCCTGTTGACGACGGCAGCGCGCCCGCCGTGAGCGTCGTCATGCCTGCTTATCGCGTCGCACGTTACATCGGCGCGGCGCTTGATTCCGTGCTTGCGCAAACCTTCGGCGATTACGAAATCATCGTCGTCAACGACGGTTCGCCCGATACCGTAGAGCTTGAGCAGGCGCTCGAGCCTTACCGCAGTCGCATTGTTTATATCAAGCAGGAAAATCAAGGGCCGAGCGGCGCGCGTAACACGGCGATCCGGCGCTCGCGCGGGACTTATGTCGCGCTGCTCGATAGCGATGACGTATGGTTGCCGGATTACCTCGCCGAGCAAATGAAAATCTTGCGCGATGATCCGCTCGCCGATCTTATTTATGCGGACGCAGAGTTGTTCGGCGATTCCGCTTTGGCCGGACAAACTTTTATGCAATCCGCGCCGTCGCGCGGGGGTGTTACTTTTGAAAGCCTCGCCGGTTGGGAGTGCTGCGTCATAACTTCATGCGTCGTTGCCCGCCGCCAATCTTTGATCGACGCCGGATTGTTCGACGAAAATTTTATTCGTTCTGAAGATTTCGATCTCTGGCTGCGGCTTGCGCATCGCGGCGGGCGCTTGATTTACCAGCGGCGCGTGCTGGCGCTCCATCGTATGCACGAAGCGAGTCTGGCGGCGGACTCATCGCGCATGTTTGAAAGCCAGATAGAAGTGTTTCGCAAGACGGCAACCACACTGCCGCTTTCGCTTCATGAGCAAAAATTAATCGAGAGGCAGATCGCAAGCTGCAAAGCTCACATGGCGCTCACGGAAGGCAAGCGTAGATTTGCGTGTGGAGACTACGAACAAGCCCTTGAATATGTCTCGCGCGCCAACGATTTTTTTCGCCGCCGCAAGTTACAGTTGGCGCTTCTGGGAATGCGCATCGCCCCGCGTTTGTTGCATCGCCTTTACCTTATGCGGTATCGGGCAGCGACGCAAAAAATAGCCGCCGAACCCGATGCTCAAATCTCCGTCTGACATAAGGCGGATTTCCAAGTCAAACAAATAATTGTTTGTCGAGCCAAAAAGCCGGACGCCTCCCTTCGCAATCTTTGTTTCGCATGTTTACCGGTTGAAACATAACAGCGCATTTAGTTTCAGCAGAATGATTTGTATGAGAGATGAACCTGTTCAAATAATTGTGGTTGGCTGCGGAGCCGTTTCGCAGATGCTTTACACGCCTGCTTTGCAAGTCATGGAGCAAGCAGGCGCGATAAAGGTCGCCGGACTCATTGATCCGTCGGAGCCGCAGCGCGCCGAAATGCGAAAGAGTTTTCCGGCGGCACTTTCGTTTGCGGATTTGGCGGCGTCTCCGTTGAATCCAAACACGCTGGTCATCATCGCTTCGCCGCCGAAGCTGCACGCAGAGCAAAGCGTTTTCGCGCTTGAGCGCGGCGCGGCGGTGCTGTGTGAAAAGCCTATGGCATCGAGCAGCGCGGAAGCGGAAGCGATGTTGAAGGCCGCGCGCGAGTCCGGCGCGATTTTGGCGGTCGGGCTGTACAGGCGATTCTTTCCGGCGGCGGAAGCGCTGAAGGAGATTTTTGAAAAAAAGCCGTTCGGAAATCTGCAAACCTTTAGCGTTCAGGAAGGCGGAAAATTCGGTTGGGGCGCTGTCTCGGATTCTTTCTTCAGGCGCGACTTGACGGTTGGCGGAGTCTTTTATGACATCGGCGTTTACGTCATTGACTTGCTGCTCTGGTTGTTGGGAGAGCCTGCCGAATTCACTTATCGAGACGATGCGATGGGCGGCGTCGAAGCCAATTGCCTGCTTGAAATGCGCTATGCAGACGACGCGCGCGGAACAATTCGTTTAAGCCGCGACTGGGAAACGCAGAATCGTTACGTCTTCGTTTTTGAAAGAGCGACTATCGTTTTCAAAGTCGGCGATGCCAATCAATTACATCTTTCAATTGACGGCGTGCCGTTTGTTTTAGGCGGCGCATTGATGAGCGCCTCATTGAAATCAGTCAACGGCGCGGACGGGCTTGCGACGAGAACGAACCTTCAGAGTTTCACGGAACAAGTGCGCAACGTCGTCGGCGCGATTAAAGGAGAGCAGCCATTGCGTGTTTCCGGCGAGGATGGAATTCGCTCGCTGCGATTTATCGAAGAGTGTTACGGCAAGCGCACGCTGATGGAAATGCCATGGTTGACCGCAACGGAAAGGGGGACGGCGGAAAGTTTAGCCGTCGAGAATTTATGAAGGTAGCCGTCACGGGAGCCAGCGGTTTTATCGGCAACAGAGCGGTCGAACAATTTTATCTGGGAAACATGCACGAAGTGTTTCCGCTGGTTCACAGCTATTCGAGCCTCGCTTTGCCCGCGCGTTTCAATTTGCCCTGGAGCGTCTGCGATCACTTCGACGTCGGGAAATTAAGCAAAGCATTTGAAGGCTGCGACGCAGTCGTTCACACGGCCTTCGGTTCGCCGCTCGGAAAAATGAGCAAAGCCGTGTATCTCGCGGCAGACAAAGCGGGCGTGCGCAGACTTGTGATCCTAAGCTCCGCTTCGGTTTACAATCAAAACCCTGTGCCCGGAACGACGGAGGAATCCGCCTTGCCGTCAAAGCCCGCGACTCCCTACAACGCCAACAAAATTTCATCCGACAAAATTTTTCACAGGCTCAGAGCGAGCGGCAAAACGGAGATTGTTTTTTTGATGCCGGGCATCGTCTTCGGGCCTAGATCAATGTGGATGCAAAGAGCGGCGCGGCAGATCATGGACGAAACGGCTTATTTGATCGGCAGGGGCGAAGGAATTTGCAATACAATCTACATAGACAATCTGGTGCAAGCGATTCACCTATGTTTGACGGCGGAAGGAGTGGACAAAGAAGCGTTTTTCGTTTCCGACACGGAACAAGTGACATGGGCGGAATTTTATCGCCCACTGTTCGGTGCCTTCGGCGCGAGCCTTGATGACGCGCATTTGATTGAGGAGCAGCCGATATTCAATGTCTCTGCGCGCGAGAAAATCAAAGAGCGCGTTTTAGTTGCGACGCAATCGAAAAGCGTTCAGCAACTCAAACCGTTTGTTTCCCCGAAGCTCAAAAAAATCTACAAGACGGTTTTATCTTTGTCTTTGCCGGATCGGGAAATCGAGACGAACGTCTGGGCACCGCCCGAAGAAAAACATCCAGAAGTAACTTTGGAGATGAGCCTGCTTCAACAATGCGCTTACAAACTCCCGAACACCAAAGCCGAACGTCTTTTGCGTTATCATCCGGCTGTGTCCTTCGATGAAGGCATGAACAGAAGCATCGGTTGGCTGAAGTTCGCGGGTTATCCGATTGTTTCGTAAAAATAATTTCGACGAAGAAACGCTTTCCTTGAGCAATTGTCAGCATGAATCGAATGTCCAAATCCCGCCACAAAAGAATCGCGCATATCCTGCCGTCGCCGGTTATCGGCGGCACGGAATACGGGCCTTTGCGCATCGCGCAGGCGACGGGCGGCGACGAATTCGGACACCTCGCCTTTCATCTCGAAGGAGCCGCTGCCGTGCGCGAAATGTATGCCGCCGCAGGCATCGAGACGGCGGCATACAAGGCCGTCGAGCCGAGCTATCGCCGCCCGAAGGAATTCCTGCGCGCATCCCTTCAATTGGCGCGAGAGTTCCGGCGCAGAAAAATCGATTTGATTCACTGCGCGGATATGCTTGCGGCTCATCGCGTAGGAGTCGCCGGAAAATTGGCGCGCGTGCCGGTCGTTTCACACATACGCTGTCTCTTCGATAATCTCTCGAAGCGCGATCAAAGCTTTTTGCGCGCGGTGGATCAATTCGTGTTCGTTTCAAATTATACTTGGCAGCATTTCGGTTATAAGGTTTCAAAGAATCGCGGCAGAGTCATCTATGACGGATTGGATGCCGCCGACGTTGATGGTCTGAACGATTATTCGATTGACGGCAAACGCCGCACAACGGTGCGCGATGAGTTCGGGATTCCCGACGAAGCGAAGATCATCGGCATGGTAGCGCGCGTTGCGCCCGTCAAGGATTTCGCCACGCTTGCGCGCGCCGCGCGGCGCATCACAGCCGTGCGCCAAGACGTGCGCTTTTTGATTGTCGGCGATTGTTCGGGCGAGGCCGCTTACCGCGAATACTACCGGCAAGTAAAACAAATGTTGGTGGCGAATGATGTCGAACAGTTTTTTATCTTCACGGATTTTCAAAAGGATGTCGCCAGATTCATTCGCGCGATGGACATCTTTGCGCTCTGCACGCATACGGAAGGCTTGCCCCTTGTTGTGCTCGAAGCGATGGCGCACGCGCGCCCTGTCGTTGCGACGGCAGTCGGCGGCGTTCCCGAAATAATCTTCGATGAGGAAACGGGCTTGCTGCATTCGCATGAAAGCGATGAGCAACTCGCGGCGAAACTTCTTTCGCTATTAAATGATGAGCAGCGCGCCGCGCGACTCGGCGAAGCAGGCCGCCTGTTTCTTCAAACCAATTTCAATCGCGCGCAGTTCGCCGCCAATATGACGAATTTTTACCGTGAGGTGCTCGGCATCGAAGCGCGCGGCGCGGCTGGCTCATACGCCGCCGTGAATTCACTGAAGCAGTTGGAGAGAAACTAGAAACATGGCGTCTCAACTCATACCGGAAAATCAACTCGCGCCGGAAAACTTTGTCGTGGCGGCAATCGGCGAACAGCCGCGCCGCGTGAAAATCATTCGCGCGCCGTCGTTTTCGCCCGCCGGTTTGCTCGATAATTTCAAGACGCTCGCGCGCTATCGTGATTTGCTGTACACGCTCAGCGTGCATCGCGTCAAGGTGCGTTACAAGCAATCGCTGCTCGGTCTTTCGTGGGCGATTTTGCAACCGCTCTCGCTAATGCTGATTTACACTTTAATTTTCTCGGTGATCGCCAAAGTGCCGAGCGGAAGTCTGCCATATGCAGTTTTCTCTTACACCGGGCTTTTGCTATGGACTTTTTTCTCAACCGCGCTCACCAACGCCACAAGCGGTCTAGTCAGTCATTCACATTTGGTGACAAAAGTTTACTTTCCGCGCGAGATATTGCCGCTCACTTACGTCACCGCCGCGCTCTTTGATTTGCTGATTGCCTCAAGCGTGCTCGGCGGGCTGATGATCTACTATCAAGTGCCCTTAACGATGAACGCTCTTTACGCGATACCGATTGTGCTAGTGTTGGCGTTGTTTGTCGCCTCCCTCTCGCTAATGTTTTCAGCAACGCAAGTGCGCTTCCGCGACATTGGCGTGGCGATGCCGCTGCTGCTCCAAATCTGGATGTTTGCCACGCCGGTTGTCTATTCGCTTAGCGCTGTCCCTGAACATTTTCGCACTCTTTATATGCTGAACCCGATGGTTGGTGTGATAGAGAACTTCCGTCAGGTGATACTAGAAGGTAAACCACCGAACTTTTATGCGCTGGGAATATCTGCGCTGATCTCGCTGCTTTTGCTTCCCGCTTCGTACATTTATTTCAAGCGCGTTGAAGCAACTGTGGCTGATATTATTTAAGATATGGGAGCGCTGAACTAATTTATGATTGATCTTAAATTTGACCACGTTTCAAAGCGGTACCGTGTTCGTCAGGAGTCGGAGACTAATGCGAAGCAGCATCCGCTTGTTCGTAAACTGAAGAGTTTGCGACGCAGCACGCAGGACTTCTGGGCAGTGCGCGATGTGTGTTTCGAGGTTGAGCGCGGCGAAGCGCTCGGCATCATCGGACACAACGGAGCGGGCAAAAGCACGATCCTAAAGCTGCTCTCGAACATCACTACGCCGACCTCTGGCGAGATTACAATTAATGGCCGCCTTTCAGCGCTGATTGAAGTTGGTTCCGGTTTCCATCCTGAACTAACCGGGCGCGAGAATACTTATCTGAATGGCTCAATCCTCGGGATGAGCCGTCGTGAAATCAGCGAAAAACTAGATCGGATTGTTGAGTTCGCGGGCATTAAGCAATTCATTGACACGCCTGTGAAGCGTTATTCATCGGGCATGTATGTGCGTTTGGGCTTTTCGATTGCGGCACATTTAGACCCGGACATTTTGCTGCTTGATGAAGTTTTAGCCGTCGGTGACGCAGCCTTTCAAGCCAAGTGTTTGCAACGCATCAATGAACTAAAGCAGTCAGGGACAACCATCGTTTTCATCTCGCATGATCTGGGCGCCGTTGAGCGCGTCTGCGACCGTGTGCTACTGATGAAGAGCGGTAAGATTATTAAAAGCGGCACGGCGCGTGAGGTGATTGAGGCTTACCAAAGCGCCGCAGACCTATCCGCCGGATTCGCCGCAAGCTATGCGTTGGCGGGAAGCAATGCAGCGGAAATTAACGCGCTCTCGTTTCACGATGCGGAGGGGCAAGTTCGTCCGGTGTTCAAGACGGGCGAGCCGTTTACCGCGCGCGTTGAATTTGAATCTCATGCTCCTGTCGCGGATGCCGTCTTCGATATTCTTATTTACTCGCCGGATGGTACGGTGCATTGCGAATTCACGACGGAGATTAGCGGTGAGCGTCTCTCGCTTAGTCCGGGACGCGGAATCGTTGAATTCTTTTGCCCGGAATTAGGGTTGCTACCCGGCATTTATTACACGGACGTGGCAGTTAAAGAGCGCGGTGGAATGGAAGCCATCCACGTTCAATGCCGCTCCACAATGCTGCGGGTTGATGTCGGTAAAGTGGTGCGCGGAAGTTTCTACCTTCCGCAGCAGTGGTGTCTAAGTAAAATTGAAAGGGCGGGTGAGACCAATGAGATCATCCTTCGCAGCAACTAAATTCGCAGCCGTTGGGCGAACATCCGAAAGTGGAGAAAGTCCATCCTTGTCAATCAAGTATAACGAATACCCTTTCGTCCGAAGATACTCTGCTGGTGCCCCGTCAGGTACGCCCAGCTTTCGGCTCGCGGTATTCAATTCCTCAAATACTACAGCACGTGGTGCATCCGGTTCGCTGAACAATTTATCGGCACCGCGAAACACCATCATCTCGGCCCCTTCAACATCCACTTTTAGCACCTGCGGCTTGGGCAGAGCGCCCTCAGCAATGAGAGAGTCTATTGAGCGTGCCGGAATGGCAAGAGTCTTTGTCGGTTGCCCCGTCCAGTTCGCCATACTACCAAGCATGTGATCCCAGTCTGAGATATGAAACTCGACAATTCCATCATGCTCGGATAAGCAGACCTCTAGGAGGCGAGCATTAGGCAGATTCACGACCGTCTTACGCAAGTTCGGCGCGAGTGATGGATTAGGTTCAAATGCTATAACTTCACGCGCTAACTTTGAGAAGGTTAAAGTATGAAGCCCAAGATTAGCGCCTACATCAAACACGGTATCGGAGGGTTGGACAATTCGTTGAAATACTTCAGTGAGGGCTTGTTCGTGGGGAACTTCGTGGAGTGGCGCGGCGAGATGCAAAGATAAAGCGTGCGCATCGAGATTGCGTAAATCAACATATAGCGGCGCGTAGCCGTCAATCTGGATCGGAACTGAATCCATGTCGCGCACGAGGAACTTAGCAATGCGGAAACCGCCCCGCACCCGCTCATGAATTCGATTAGCGATTAGAGTCTTGAAAATAAACGATTTCATTCGCTATCCTTTCTTGTGTTGTGAATTGCCATAATAGATTCGCGCCCGGCAGCCTGCTACGAAATGAGCTTCGAAACTCAGCCGCTAAAGCAGCTATAGCCATGATTCTTACTTTATGCGCAACAATTGATAAACAATGCGTGGGTTCAGATAGCAAACCCTCCAAGTAATACCATTAACTATTATTCAGTTCCAGCAAATAAAGTCGTGCTGGTTATGCTAAAGCACTCACTTTCCGCCGCAACACTGGATGATGATGTTATTCGCTATATATAAATGATAGGCTGTTTTGAGCAGCATAAGGGGAAATTATTGCAAGATTTATCCAAAGAAAAGCGTGTTATCATCTTTTTGGACTCAATGCCGCAAAGACAGGGTAGCGGTGCGAGCCTTCGTTTTTACTCGAATGTACGCGCTTACTTGGACCTGAACTTTGCCGTCGAAGTAATACAAATTGCGACAGAAGCCGATGGCTCGCAGCCGAGTGAGGATTTAAGCCCGGTTGTTTGGAGTCGGGTTATCGAGCCAGCCCCTTCGCCCGCACTGTTTGGTCGTTTGATGTTTCGAGCAGGGCTTCCATATCAATCGGCTATGGCGTATGCTTTTCAAAAGCACCGTATTGTGCGCCAGCAGGCGGAGATCAGACGCAGGCAATATCCCACAGCTATATATCATTTCGAGGGCGAATCGATTGCCAACGTCGTACCCTGGTTGCCGAAGACGATGCGCTCCGTGTGGAGCCTTCATGATCTGCCTTCGACGGTTGCCTCAGCCACGATCAAAATTGCGTGCGAGGCACAGCATCGGCCTCCAACCATTCCAGAACAGCGTGATCTGCGTTTTATGCAACGGGCGGAACGCTTTATGGCGCGACACACATCCTTAATCCTTTGCATTGCAAATCACGATTGTGATCGTCTGCGAGACGAATGGGGGTGCAATTCAGTAGAGTATTTACCCATGAGTATCCCCGGCGACGGAGCAGATCGAAGCACAAAAGGCTGGTTGCCGGATGGTCACCTGCGTCTGATGCACTTGGGTCGCGTGAGTCATCTTCCGAGCTACCGCTCTTTAGAATTTCTATTGGAACAAGTGTTCCCACGTTTGCCGCCGCAAGCACTTGAACGCATTTCGATGGATGTTGTCGGCAGGGTTGACGAAGACGAACGCGCGAGGAAAATTCTCGCCCTCGCCGCGCCATACCCGAATGTTTCCTTTCGGGGATTCGTTGAGGATGTCGTTCCTTACTATGAGAACAGCGACTTGCAGATCGTCGCCTCTACTGACGCCGCCGGATTGCGCACGCGAACGATTGAGTCATTCGCATATGGGCTGCCGGTATTAAGTACGACTATCGGCGCGCGTGGCATTGCCGGACTAAACGCAGGCGAGCATCTTCTAATCGCGGACGATGCGGCACAGTTTGCTAAGCACCTCTCGCATTTGATGGATGCCCCCGAAACTCTTGCCCGGCTTTCATTAAGCGGGCGCAACTTTTACCAGAAGAATCAGAGCCGAACGGCGGTAGCTTCCGCATTGGCCGGTTATCTGCAACAACATTTTGAAATTCCCGCATCCTGAAAAATATGCACTTCGGTGCAAAACTTTCATCCGCTGTGCGATGGTTTAGATGTTTATGACGATTATAACTGCTGAGAAACTGATCGTTGCGTCCTGTTGAATATCTGATAGAGAAAAGTCATACTTGAATAATCTCCTCCTAAACCCCCCCAGCGCGTGCTGTAAGATGTCCTCTCGGAATTAGTCTCTCTGGCGCAAGAACGGCCTACGATAGTGAGCAAAGATTTGCAAACGTCCGCTGATATATCATTACTGGTTTGCACTTACAATCGTCGCGAAGACCTGCGTGAGTTGTTGATGACTGCCATCGCGCAGGAAACCGGCGGCGCATTCGCTTATGAAATTATTGTTGTCGATAACAATTCAAGCGACGACACGCGTCGCGTAGTCGAAGAATTTATTGCAGGCGGCCACCGGAACATTCGCTATTTGTTTGAAGGCCGACAAGGAAAGTCACATGCTCTCAACACTGGATTGAGCGCGGCGCGCGGCTGGATTTATACGATCTGCGACGACGATTTTATTTTGCCGAAAAATTGGCTGAAGGACATCTTTGAAGCCTTTCGCGTACACACGGAAGTGTCGTTCGTGAGCGGCAAAGTTTTACCTTTGTGGCAAAGCGCCGCGCCCGCGTGGTTGACGCAGAAACACTGGTCGCCGATTGCGATGGCGGATTACGGCGAAGAAGCGTTTTATGCCGACGAGGACAATCAAATTTGCTTGCTGGCCTGTTCGTTTCGCCTCGCGGATGTGAAGACAGTCGGTGGCTATCATTCGGAGTTGGGAGTATCGAAAGGCAAAATCGGCGGAACGGAAGATGCCGAGATTCTACAACGTCTCTGGAAGTCGGGGCGCAAAGGCATTTATCTGCCGCACATCGCCTTTTATCACAAAGTCACGCCGGATCGTTTGACCAAAAGCTATCACCGCCGCTGGCACAGAGGACACGGGCGTTTCTATGCGTTGATGCGCGAAGAAGAGTTTGAACGCGCGTCCGCGCGGCTCTTCGATGTGCCCGCTCATTTGTACAAGCAAGCGATGAGGGATGCGCGCGGATGGCTGGCAAATTCGCTGCGTGGAAAGCCCGAGCTGGCTTTTCAACATGAAACGCAGCTTTGCTTCTTCAAGGGATTTTTTCAACAGCGGCGCGCCGATTATAGCGCCGCCGGAAAGCACGGCATCGTGCGCGAATTAGTTTCCTTTGCGCGCGCTCTCGCTGGCGGCAAAACTCGACACGGCGCGCGGGCGCAGATTAATTAAAAATTATGTGCGGCATCGCAGGATTTATCGAACGAGGCACGGAGTCCGGTTCGCTTGACCGACACCAAGAGCGAAGCGCCTTGCTTGACCGTATGTGCCGCGTGATCAGGCATCGCGGGCCTGACGATCAAGGCATGTTGGTAGATGGCGGCGTCGCGCTCGGAATGCGCCGCTTGTCGATTATAGATTTAGCGGGCGGGCATCAGCCTCTTTCCGGCTGCGACGATTCGGCGACGATTGTTTTCAACGGCGAGATTTATAATTACCGCGAATTGCAATGCGATTTGGAAAAGCGCGGCCATCGCTTTCACACTCATTCGGACACCGAAGCAATCGTCCACGCTTACGAGGAATACGGCACGGCCTGCGTCGATCATTTGCGCGGCATGTTTGCTTTCGCTTTGTGGGACAAGCGCGCGCAAAAGCTTTTCATCGCGCGTGACCGCGTCGGCAAAAAACCGCTTTACTACACTTTGACCGGAAGGGGCACGCTCGTCTTCGGCTCGGAACTGAAATCTCTGCTCGAACACCCGGAAGTTACGCGCGAGATTAATCCATACGCGCTCGATTCCTACTTGTCGTTCGGCTACGTTGTCGATCCGCTGACGATTTTTAAGAACATACACAAACTTCCGCCCGGACATTTTTTAGAGTTCGCAGACGGGCGAATCGAGATTCGGGAATACTGGGATTTCAATTACGATGCGGAACTAATCGACGAAACAAAATCCGAAGAAGATTACCTTGAAGAATTGCGCCGCTTGTTGGATGAAGCAGTGCGCGTGCGGATGATCGCGGACGTTCCGCTCGGCGCGTTTCTATCCGGCGGAGTCGATTCGAGCGCCGTCGTCGGATTGATGTCGAAGCATTCCGAACAGCCCGTCAAAACCTTCTCCATCGGCTTCGAGGAAGACAGCTACAATGAATTAAAATACGCGCGCATCGTCGCCGAACATTTCAAAACAGATCATCACGAATTTATCGTCACGCCGGACGTGTGCAACGTCGTTGATGAACTCGTCTGGCACTTCGATGAGCCGTTCGCCGATTCGTCTGCGATTCCCACTTACGTCGTCTCAAAGCTTGCGCGCGAGCATGTCACAGTCGCGCTTTCGGGCGACGGCGGCGACGAACTCTTCGCTGGCTACACGCGCTACGGAGTGGATACGAAGCGCAGCCATTTCGCGCGCCTTCCGCGTTTTCTGCGCGCGGGCGCAATGCAGCCTTTGAGCCGCCGCTTGCCGCACGGCGCGTGGGGACGAAACTATCTGCACAACGTCGCGCTCGATCCGATTGAGCGCTACATTGACAGCGTGTCGGTTTTTACGAGCCTCAACAAACACTCGCTTTACAGCGATGAATTTCAACGGGAATTAAGTGGCGCAAGCGACGACAGCGCGGCAAGGATATTCGGGCGCTTCGCCGCGCATGTCGATACGGGCGCGCCGCTCGACAATTTGCTCTACCTCGACAGCAAAACTTATTTGCCGGGAGACATACTCACGAAGGTTGACCGCATGAGCATGGCCGTGTCGCTTGAAACGCGCGTGCCACTTCTCGACCACAAACTGATTGATTTCGTGACGCGTATTCCCGCTTCGATGAAAATGCGCGGCGCAACCACAAAGCATATTTTCAAGCGCGCCATCAATGATCTCGTGCCGCAGGCTTTGCTCAATCGTCCGAAGCAAGGTTTCGGCGTGCCTGTGCAGCAATGGATTAATCAAGAGCTTCGCTCCTACATACGCGATGTGCTTCGTGACGAAAAAACACGCTCGCGCGGATACTTCAACAAGCGTTACGTCGATGTGCTGTTCGATGAACACGAGCGCGGGCGGCGCGATCACTCCATGCAAATATGGTCGCTCTTTATGCTCGAATTATGGCATCGCACGTTCATGGACAACGCGCCCGCCGCTTTTTCTAATCACGCGATTATTAACAATGAAACGAACACCGCCGCCGTTATCGCCGCGTCGTAATGCGGCGGGGATTTAAGACTGAGTTCCTGGCAAACTTTTCGTCAAATAATCAATTATTCAAAAGCGGTGAAACGCGAACGCATGGCACGGTGACGCAGTTAAAGAGGCTACTTTGAAGCGCAACGTTCTTCATTTAATAGACAGCTTTCATCAGGGCGGCACGGAGCGGCAAGCCGTTCAGCTCGTTCGCCTTTTGTCGGACAGCGGGCGCTACAACGTGCGCGTCGCGTGTCTTCACAAGGAAGGCATGTTGCGCGATGAAATCGAAAAGTTCGGCTTGGGTGAAATACCCGAATACCGCTTGACGAGTTTTTACAATCGAAATATGTGGCGGCAGCTTCGACGCTTCGCGCGTTTCCTGCGCGAACAAGAAATAGACGTTGTGCATACGCACGATTTTTACACGAACATTTTCGGGATGGCGGGCGCGAAGCTTGCGGGAACAAAGGCGCGCATCGCTTCGCGTCGTGAAACAAACGGCGTGCGCACGCCGTCGCAAAAATTCGTCGAGCGCGCAGCTTATAAATTCGCCGGTGCGATCATCGCCAACGCCGAAGCGGTGCGCCGCCAATTGATTGCGGAGGGAGTGCCGGAGCGAAAAACGAAGGTGATTTACAACGGCTTAGATGTCTCTCGCGTCGCTCCGCAAGGAAATTTATCGCGTGATGAAATGCTGGCGAAGTTAAACTTGCCGCGCGGCGATGACGGGCAACGCTTCGTCACGATTGTCGCCAATCTGCGGCTCGCCGTGAAGGATCATCCGATGTTCTTGCGGGCGGCGAAGCGCGTTTGTGAAAGCGTGCCGCAAGCAACTTTCCTGCTCGCCGGAGAAGGCGATTTAACAGGAGCCTTGCAAAGGCTCGCCGCCGAATTAAGCTTAACGGAAAAAACATTTTTCCTCGGGCGCTGCGAGAACATCGCGGAGCTTTTGGCTGTTTCCGACGTGTGCGTGTTGAGTTCAAAAGCGGAAGGCTTTTCAAATTCGATTCTTGAATACATGGCTGCTGCGCGCGCGGTTGTCGCCACCGATGTCGGCGGGGCGCGCGAAGCGATTGCGGAAAACGAAACGGGCTTTCTCGTTTCTTCGGGAGACGACGAAGCGCTCGCCGCGCGCATTGTTTTCCTGCTTTGCAACACGGAACGAGCGCGTGAAATGGGCGAGCGCGGACGGCAAATCATCGAAGAAAAATTTTCGTGCGAAGCCCAACTCCGGCGCACAGAAGAAGTGTACGATCAATTGCTTGCCGCGAAACACGCGCCAGCAAACGAAAGCATTCAGGCGGCGCGGCGCGAAAGCTTATTGAAATAGCGAACGTTGAAACGAAAAACACGGGCACGGAAATAATCGAAACAAAAGTCAGCGGAACAGAAGTAATGAAACGCCGGACGAATTGAAGGATCGATGCCACGAATCGAAGCGAAAAGTGAATCGGCGACGGATTGCAACGCAGGCGGGAAACGCACGCGCGTGTTGATCGTCGCGGCGTCGCTCGACATTCTCGGCGGGCAGGCGGTGCAGGCAGCGCGTTTGCTCGAAGGCTTGCAGGCGGAAGCATCGCTCGATGTTTCGTTTCTGCCGATTAACCCGCGCTTGCCGGGATTTTTGAGCAAGCTCCAAAACATTAAATATGTTCGCACAGTCGTTACTTCGCTCGCCTACATCGCTTTGCTCTTGCGGCGCATCCGCAGCTTCGACGTGATACACGTTTACTCCGCTTCTTATTTTTCGTTTGTGATTGCGCCGACGCCCGCCATGCTCATTGCGAAGCTCTACGGCAAAAAAGCGATTCTCAATTATCACAGCGGCGAAGCGGCGGATCACCTCGCGCGTTGGCGGCGCACGGCAATTCCCTTGATGCGCCTCGCGGATTGCATCGTCGTGCCTTCCGCGTATCTCGTCAAAGTTTTCGCGGATTTCGGATTGCAGGCGCAGGCGATTTTCAACACGGTCGAGACGAACAGTTTTCGCTTTCGTGAGCGCATTAATCCGCGCCCTTTGTTTTTCGCCAATCGCAACCTTGAAGCGCTTTACAACGTCGCGCTCGTATTGCGCGCGTTCCATCTTATTCAGGAGCGTTTTCCCGAAGCCCGCTTGATTATTGCGGGCGACGGCAGCGAGCGCGCGCGGCTCGAATCTTTGGCAGCGGAATTGAATTTGCGCAATGTCGAATTCAAGGGGCGCGTCAGTCCCGCGCAAATGCCCGCGCTGTACGATGCGGCGGACATTTACTTGAACGGCTCGGACGTAGACAACATGCCGCTTTCGATTCTCGAAGCATTCGCGGCGGGAGTTCCAATTGTCACGACGAACGCGGGCGGTATTCCTTACATCGTCGAGAACAACGAAACGGGTTTGCTCGTCGAGCAGGGCGACGCTGAAAAAATGGCAGCGTGCGCGATAAGGCTTTTGGAAGAAAACGGATTGGCGCAACGATTGACGAAAGCGGCGCACGCGGAATGCCGTAAGTATAGTTGGGACACTGTGCGCGAAGAATGGCTGAAACTTTATCATCAATCAAACGCGCGCGTCAAGTGTTTTATCAATCGAGCAAAACGAATTGCCGAAGGATGCGCAGATAGGGACGCGCGTATGAAGAGTTTCGAGAAATTGCGAAAGCTTCGCGGGCGCAGCTTCGATGAACTATGCGTGCGCGCGACGCAGACGCTTCGCACACAGGCCGAGCGCTACGACTTGTCGAAGGCCGCGCGGCTGCCGGACGACGAAGAATTGTTCAAGCTCTTTCATGTGCCACGCGCAAACAATGCGAGTGCTTCCGCCGCCGACATGCTGGATTATTTTCGCGCGCGCACGTCGCCGAACTTCTTCGCTTCGTTCGCAGACAAGCAAGGGACTTTGCATGAATTGAATAATCGTTTCAGTGGAGAGGCGAAGGCGAAGGTGATCGAGCGCGCGAACAGAATTTGTGAAGGGCGTTTCGATTTGCTCGGTTTGCCGGATGTAAGTTTCGGTGATCCGGTTGATTGGCAACTCGAACCCGTCTCCGGCAAAAAGGCTCCGCCCGAACATTGGAGCAAAATAGATTACTTGAACGCGGCAGTTGCGGGCGACAAAAAAATCACTTGGGAATTGAATCGGCTACAACATTTTCAAACGCTCGGACGCGCCTACTGGCATACGGGCGAAGAAATTTACGCGCAAACGTTCGCCGCGCATTCAGCGTCTTGGATGAACGCGAATCCGCCGAAGCTGGGAATTAATTGGGCGAGCAGTTTGGAAGTTTCCTTCCGGTTAATTTCATGGCTGTGGGCGCTGCATTTTTTCAAGGATTCAAAGCATCTTTCGCCAGCGTCGTTCGCGCGCATACTAAAATTTTTAATCGTCCACGCGCGCCATCTGGAAACGTATCTCTCGACTTATTTTAGCCCGAACACTCATTTGACGGGCGAAGCGCTAGGGCTTTATTACGCGGGCGCGCTTTTGCCGGAATGCGTCGAAGCAGCGCGGTGGCGCGCCATCGGCGAACGCATCTTGTTCGCGGAACTCGACCGGCACGTTCTTGCGGACGGCGTTTATTTCGAGCAGGCGAGTTATTACCATCGCTACACGACGGATTTCTATTTGCATTTTTTATTGCTCGCGCGGGCAAACAATTTTTCGCAAGATGCGCGTGTGGGAAAAAAGTTGACGCAGCTTCTGGATCATTTGATGTTTATTACAAAGCCTGACGGCGCTACGCCCTTTTACGGCGACGACGACGGCGGGCGGCTGGCGATGCTGGACGAACGCCGCGTTAATGATTTTCGTTCGACGCTTGCGACGGGCGCAGCTGTGTTTTATCGCGCGGATTACAAATTCGTTGCGGGAGACGCAACCGAAGAAACCTTGTGGCTCTTGGGCGCAAAAGGCTTGAAGGCTTTCGATGAACTCGAAGCACAAATGCCCGCGCGTGCATCCGTCGCCTTTGAAGCGAGCGGGCATTACGTTATGCGCGACGGCTGGACGACGGATGCGAACTATCTTTTGATTGATTGCGGCGCACATGGTTCATTGAGTTACGGACACGCTCATGCCGATGCGCTCGGCTTCGAGCTTGTCGCGCGCGGGCGCACATTGCTTGTCGATCCGGGAACTTATACTTACACAGGCTCAATGGAAATGCGCGATCACTTTCGCCGCTCCGCCGCGCATAACACCTTGACCATTGACGGCGAATCGTCGTCCGTGCCGGGCGCGGGCGCGTTCAAATGGGAAACGGCGGCGCAAGCGAAAACGAATCGTTGGACGAGCGAAAATCGTTTCGATTTGTTTGAAGGCACGCACGACGGATACATGCGCCTCGTACAGCCCGCAACGCATCTGCGCAAGCTGCTGTTTCTTAAAAACGATTACTGGATTATGCGCGACAGGATTGAAGGCGCGGGCGCGCATCGAGTCGATTTGCATTTTCATTTCGCCGCCGACGCCGCGCCTGAAGTTGACGCGGACGCTGTTGCCAAAAAGACCGGCGATGCTATTGCTTTGCGCGAACGTCCCGTCGATGCTGCCGGTCTCGAACTGTTTGTGTTCGGCGAAGGCGGCCAGTGGAGCGCGCGCGAAGACGATTGGGTTTCCGACGCTTACGGCGCGCGCGCTCCAAGCTTCGTTTATAGATACTCTGCGAACATTGAAGGCACGCAAGATTTCATTTCGTTTCTCGTGCCGCGCAGAGCACATGAAAATCGCGTGCAAGTGCGCGAGATCGAAGCCGAAAACGGGCGCGCGTTTGAAGTGCGAAGCATTGAAGCAAGCGACAGCCAAGCACGCGCTGTTCAAGCACACGGCAATCAATCGAGCGACAACGATTCAGGCCGCAGCAAAACAGCAGCATATGACGAAGTGTTAATCGGCGACGGTGAAATGATTTCTACGAAGCAGATTCGTTCCGATTTCCATTGGACGTGGGCGCGTTACCTTGACGGGCAAAGCGTGCCGTGTGAAATAGTTTTAATCGACGGCTCGCACTTTGCTTTCGCGGATGAAGAGATTATCAACACGGCGGCGCATTTGAATTACTATGTCGGGCGACGTGCAGGCGACGAGTGGCATGTCGAAACGGATGCCGATGCCAAATCAATTGCCGCCTTAACAATGTTCGGCGCAAGCCGCTTGATTGTGAACGGTGAAACTGTAAAAGCGGAATTGCCGACGAACAAAACCCGGCTCGAAGAATACGAAACGGTGTGAGCAGCGAAGCGAAATAGCTTTGTCGTAGCTTTCGCTGAAGCAATGCGATTGGTGAATTTCTTATGTGTGGAATCAACGGAATAGCTTTATCGAATCGCGCCGGGCGCAGCGTGGACGACGCGTCGCTCCTGCGTATGCGCGACGTGCTGGCGCATCGCGGCCCCGACGATTACGGCGTTTTCAACGACGGCAAAATCGGTTTGGGACATCGACGCTTGAGCATCGTTGATGTTGCGGCGGGACACCAGCCGATGCCAAACGAAGACGCATCCTTGCACATCGTTTTCAACGGCGAGATTTATAATCACGCGGATTTTCGTGAACGCTTGGAAGCGCGCGGGCATGTTTACCGCACGCATTGCGATACGGAAACGATTCTGCATCTTTACGAAGAAGAAGGAGCGCGCGCCGTCGAATCTTTGCGCGGCATGTTCGCCTTTGCGATTTGGGACGCGGCAAAGGGAGAACTCTTTATCGCGCGTGATCGGCTGGGCGTCAAACCGCTTTACTATTACCACGCGGACGACGGCTCTTTGTATTTCGCTTCGGAAATAAAATCGGTGCTGGCGGCGGGGTGCGTCAAGCCGCAAATAAATTTTCCGGCGCTGCCGGATTATCTGGCGAATCACGGCACGTCCGCCGAAGAAACTTTGTTCGCTGGAATAAAGCGTCTTTTGCCCGGACATACTTTGCGCTGGCAAATAAACGGGCGCATACGCATCGAAAAATACTGGGACGTGTCGTTCGAGCGAAGCGATGAAGATGAATCAGACGCGCGCCGCTCCGACGCCGATTACATAAAGGAATGGACGCAGTTGTTTCGTGAATCCGTGCGAATGCGTTTAATGGCGGACGTGCCGCTCGGCATGTTTCTTTCAGGCGGAATAGATTCTTCGGCCATCGCCGCCGTGATGAGCGAAATGGTTGACGAGCCGATTAAAACTTTTTCCGTCGCCTTCAAGGAACGCGAAGCCAACGAACTCGAATACGCGCGGCTCGTCGCGGAAAAATTCAAGACGGAGCAGCACGAAGTCATCGTTAGCCCGAAAGATTTTTTCGCGGCGCTGCCGAAACTCGTTTGGCACGAAGACGAACCGCTCGCGCATCCCAGTAGCGTCGCGCTTTATTTTGTTTCGCGGCTCGCGGCGCAGCATGTCAAAGTAGTTTTGACGGGCGAGGGCAGCGACGAAATGATGGGCGGCTACGAGCGTTACCGCAAAACGATTCATAACCTCGCGCTCGGCAAGCGCTATCATCGAATGACGCCGGAAGTTTTGCGCGCATCGCTGCAAAGCTCGATTGCTTCATTGTCGCCCGGCTCGAAAATTCGGCAAAAATTATCGCGCACTTTTCTTTATCTACCGCCCGACATCGAAACGCTTTACTTCGATAACTTCGCAGTGTTCACACGCCGTATGCAGCAGGAACTTTTGACAGACGACGCGAAGGAGCAGGCGGGCGCGATTGATCCTTACAAAGACATGCGGCGCTACTTTGAAACGCCGGACAACGGCTCGCTTCTCAATCGCATGTTGTACGCCGACACGAAAACTTATCTGCAAGAGCTTTTGATGAAGCAAGATCAAATGAGCATGGCGGCGTCGATTGAAAGCCGCGTGCCGTTTCTCGATCATAAACTTGTCGAATACACCGCGCGGCTTCCCGAACGGATGAAGCTGCGGCACAAGTGGACGACGAAATATATTTTGCGCGAAAGCATGAAAAACGTTTTGCCGGAAGCAATCTTGTCGCGCAAGAAAATGGGCTTTCCCGTGCCGATTGGCGCATGGTTTCGCGGGCAGTATGCTTCCGTGATAGACGAATACGTTTTAAGCGAGCGCGCTTTGAGTCGCGGCATCTTTAATGAAAGTTTCGTGCGCTCTCTTGTCGAAAGGCATCAACAACACGGCGAGAATCACGCAGAGCGTTTGTGGTCGCTCGTCAACGTCGAAATGTGGTTGCGTCAATTCATGGACGGCGAAGCCGGTAATGTTTCAAGCGAAACAACACACGCGGAAGTGATCGTCGGCGCGCCGTTGTAATTGCTGCATATTCTTTGAAACGAACGAGAGTTGAATAGTTGAAGGAAACCCGAAGGAAAGCGCGAAGCATGGGAATCATCGGCGGAACAATCGGTTATAAGCTATTGCGGCAACTCAATCCCGGCGGGCAAACGGATCATTGCGACGGCAGTGCTTATCGAGAGCGCAGCAAAATGGAAGTGTTGTTCGGAACGAATGTGTGGAACGAAATAAAGGGAAAGATTGTTGTCGATTTCGGTTGCGGAACGGGCGCGCAGGCAATCGAACTCGCGCAACACGGAGCGGCGAAAGTTTACGGGCTTGACATACGAGAAAGCGTGCTGCGGGAAGCCAGACATGCCGCCGCGCAAGCAGCAGTTGAAGATCGTTGTTTCTTCGTCACGGAAGTTACAGAGCTTGCAGATGTCGTCGTGTCGCTCGATGCCTTTGAGCACTTCGCTGATCCGGCGGAAATCTTGAAGGTAATGCGACGCCTTGTAAAAGATGACGGCTACGCGCTCATAGAGTTCGGCCCGACGTGGTATCACCCGCTCGGCGGACATCTCTTTTCGGTGTTCCCTTGGGCGCATCTTGTTTTCACTGAACAAGCTTTGATTCGCTGGCGCTCGGACTTTAAGACCGACGGCGCAACACGCTTCCATGAAGTCGAAGGCGGCCTCAATCAAATGACGATTCGCCGCTTCGAGCAGCTTGTTGCCGACAGCGATTTCAAATTCGCCAGCTTTGAGGCGGTGCCGATTCGTAAATTGCAGCCAATCGCCAATAAGTTGACGCGGGAATTTACTACCGCCATTGTGCGGTGCCGTTTGACGCCGCGCAAAAACTCATAGTCAAACTCTCTAGCGAATTAAAGGTATATCTAAGTGCGTATCCTCTGGCTTAAAACCGAATTGCTTCATCCTGTGGATAAGGGCGGAAAAATCCGCACATATCACATGCTGAAGGAACTGAAGCGCGCCGGTCACAAAGTCTCTTATTTGACTTTGGACGACGGCGCGGCGGCGAGCGATGCGCGCGAAAGGGCAGCGGAGTATTGCAACGAGTTGATTGTCGTTCCGCACAGCACGCGGCGCAAATTTTCCGCAGGATTCTATGCGGAACTCGCGGGCAATCTCGTTTCGCCTTTGCCGTACTTTATGAAAAAGTATGAATCGAAGGAGATGCGCGAGGAGATTGCGAAACGCACGGCGAATGATGCCTTCGATGTTTTGGTGTGCGACTTTTTGCAGCCGAGCTTGAACGTTCCCGCAAACGTTTCATCCGCGACGGTGCTTTTTCAACACAACGTCGAAGCGATGATCTGGAAGCGCCACTATGAAGTAAACACCAATCCTTTGAAGAAGGCTTATCTGCGCGGGCAATGGCTCAAGAGCGCGGCTTACGAAGAGGCTGCGTGCAAGCGTTTCGATGCGGTAATCGCCGTCTCCGTCGAAGACCGCGAAACGATGCGCTGCGAATACGGTGTCGAGCGAATTTGGGATGTGCCGACGGGAGTCGATACGGAATTTTTTTGCCCGCGCGGAAATGTTCAAAGCAAGCCGCACAACCTAGTGTTCACGGGTTCGATGGATTGGCTGCCGAACGAAGATGCGATTCAATTTTTCACGAAGGAAATTTTTCCGCTCGTCAAGCGGCAAGTGCCGGACGCGACGCTGACAATCGTCGGGCGCAATCCGTATCAAAGCTTGATCGACTTGGGCAAAAGTGATTCGTCAATCGTCGTCACGGGGCGCGTCGAAGATGTGCGTCCCTTTATGGAAGAAGCGGGAGCGTACATTGTGCCGATACGCATCGGCGGCGGCACGCGCTTGAAAATCTACGAAGCGATGGCGATGGAAAAGCCGATTGTTTCGACGACCGTCGGCGCGGAAGGCTTGCCCGTTAAGAATGGCGAAGAATTAATTCTCGCCGAT